>JAPDPX010000005.1:0-300000 GCA_034506255.1 candidate division KSB1 bacterium
GAGGGCAAGACGCGCCGCGGGACACACCCGCCGTCTGCGAGACCACATGGGACTCCTCCTGGTGAATTTTGCGCAAAGATACGCAGCGATTCACCCAGAGGAAAGATGTGGTTCACCGAGGGGATACAATGCTTGCGCGTCAAACACGCAAACAGACCGGCAATGCCTTTTCGCGGGTTGCGCGGCGGCCGCCTTGCAGTCCGGGACAGCACGGCAGAAGCCCGCACACTGGTGTTGGGAGCACGGGCCGGGCAAGCCTCTCGACACGGAGACCGTGAGCAGCAAAAGTTTTTGCCGCTGATGTGGGAAGAAACTCGGGCCCAACACAAAGCCCCGGCAAAATGCCGGGGCTTTGCTGTTGCTGCCGGAGTTTTTGCTTGTTTCTCAGTCCGTGCAAAATTATGTTGGGCCATGATCGAAATCAAAAAGACCATCACGGTGCGCCACGGGCTGACGCTGGTTTTCACCGGTGACGGCAAGGGCAAGACCACCGCGGCGCTGGGCACGGTGTTGCGTGCCGTGGGTTATGGTTTGCGGGTGTTCATGCTGCAGTTCATCAAGGGCTCGTGGCATTACGGCGAGCTGGAGGGCGCCCGGCTGCTCGCACCCTACTTCACGATCGAGCGCATGGGCAGGGGCTTCTACAAGATTGTCGATGACAAACTGCCGGAGGAGGTGCATCGCCAGGCGGCGGAAGAGGCGGCGGCACGCGCACTTGAAATTCTCCGCAGGGGCGAGTACGACATGGTCATCCTCGATGAAATCAACGTCGCAGTGCAGACCGGCTTGCTGCCGGTGGAGAGGGTGATGGAGATCATTGCCGCCAAGCCCGCTACCTGCCATCTCATTCTCACCGGCCGCGGTGCCCCGCCGGAGGTGATTGCGGCCGCCGATCTCGTCACCGAGATGCGCGAGATCAAGCATCCCTTCCAGCAGGGCAAGCTGGCGCAAAAGGGGGTGGATTTTTGAGGTGTGATCGAAGCACTCCCGCTCTGCTCCTCCCTGACCCCGGTCAATCATCCTGTCTGCCGGCAAACGGTTATTATTGACCGCCACGGGATTGCGCCGGCGTGAATGTGCAGGCAGCATGCACGCCGTTGCCAATTATCAGGGCAGAATCCCATCACATGGTCAAGCCCGCGAGGTATCGTGCCGCTCTGTTGCCGCGTTTGACGTTTGCGCACAGCGTGTGTTCCCAAAGACTGTTGCTCTGCCTCGCTGGCGTCATATTCCCGCCCTCCTGTGTTTCACCATCGTTTGGCGGCTCACTTTGCATCCCGCTGAAGTGCAGCCTGGAGCTGTTACGAGGCCGCAATGCGCCTTTGCTCCAGCCCGGTCAAAAGCGAAGGGGCCCTCATTTTTTGAGGGGGAATCCAGAAAGAGCCTCTCATCATCACGTGCCTGAACAAACGCAACAATCAGGGGAAAAAATCGGTTCTCTGCTCATCGGTGAGGGCAACTCGTAACGCGGCCACCCCCGAATTCTCCGGACGCGGCGCGACCCGGATTCACGCCGATCTTTATCTGCAGTGGTCCACACCAATCTGTGTTTCAAAAATCGTTTTAATTTTCATGTGCGATGGCATACCCATCGTGAGGAAAACATCGCGCACACGTCTTGTCTGCCTGCAGGCCTTTTCCTGCCACTTGAATTCCGTACCCAGCTTGATCCCCTCCGCGAGAAACGCCGATTTGATCGCCACGTCCAACCAACCCGTGGGTGGGGCATGAAAAAATCTTGCAGGCCAACGTGCGGTCAACTCCAAAAAAGTGCCCTGTTTGGTTCTCATCAAACAACTGCGCCAAAGCATGAGAATTTGCCACAAAAATGCCGCAGCGCATGTTTCCAGCTGCCGGCAGACAAGATGTCCATGCTGCATTTTCATCGTGATGGATGTGCAAATGCACCTGGCAAATTCCTACGGGATGACAGTTTTGAGTTGGGGAGCGGATTTTGGAACTTGATGTGGTGATACCAAACGGCAACGTGTTGCCGATACCGCGCACACGCCGGGCAAGGCAAAACGCCGGCCGGGCGGGCGCAGGTCGCCGGCGTTTGCGATGCTGACGCCCTTGTGACCGCGGGGTCGCGCTATTTGAACCATTCCTGCTTGGGCTGATAAGAGGTGAGCAGTTTGTTTTTGTCGTGATGGCGGGTCAGCGCGAGTTGAATCAGCTCGTCGAGCAAGGCGGGGTAAGGCAGGCCGCTCGCCTCCCATAATTTGGGATACATGCTGATCTGGGTGAAACCGGGGATGGTGTTGATCTCATTGAGATAAAACGTGTCGGCGTCGCGTTCGAGCAGAAAATCGACGCGCGCCATGCCCTGGCATTCACAGGCGAGGAAGCCCTGGAGAGCGCACTCGCGAATCTTTTGCGCCAGCAGCGGTGGCAGATCGGCGGGAATGTAAAGCTGGGAGGCGCCGTCGACATATTTCGCATCGTAGTCATAGAATTCGTTGGAGGGCACCACCTCGCCGCACACTGAGGCGCGGGGACGGAGATTGCCCAGCACACTCACTTCGATTTCGCGCGGGTTGATGACGGCGGCTTCAATGAGGATCTTGTGATCGTAGCGCGCGGCCTCCTCGATGCCGGCGGCCACCTGTTCGGCCGTGCGCGCCAGGCTGATGCCGACGCTCGATCCCATGTTCGCCGGCTTGATGAATGCCGGCAGGCCGAGCGTCTCTTCCACCGTCTGCAAAATCTCCACGCGGCTTTTTCCGCTCAAGCGTTGGGGATGCCCCCACAGGGGAAAATGCTCGAACCTGTCACCGTGCCAATCTTCCGTGCGCAGCCAGAGAAAATCCACCACTGGGATGCCCGCCTGCCGGCACAGCACCTTCTGCACCACCTTGTCCATGCACACCGCCGAGCCGAGCACGCCACTGCCGACATAGGGCAGGTTGGCGAGCTCGAGCAGGCCCTGCACCGTGCCGTCTTCTCCGAGCGGGCCGTGCAACACGGGGAAGACAACGTCAATGCCGGCCTCACTGGCGAGCTCGTGCAGGTCCACCGGGGCGAGGGGAAACAAGCGATGCTCATTGGGATCGGGCACCACGATGGCGTGTGAATGGCCGGTATCCCGGCCGCTTTTCAGGAAGGAAAGGGCCTCGCTGCCGTTGATCCAGCGGCCGGACTTGGTGATGCCCACCGGCACCACGTCGTATTTTTGCCGATCGAGGGCAGCGATGATGGAGGTGGCCGAAACCAGCGAGACTTCATGCTCGCCCGAGCGGCCGCCGAAGAGCACAGCGACGCGGAGCTTCTTCATGGAGTTTCCGATGCTTTTCTTGCGTGTCAGTCGAGCTTGTGGATTTTTGCGGCAGCAGGAATATAAGATTTCGTTTTAGAATTGCAATCGTTAGAATTGCCCTGCCGGCCTGCAGGCGAGATTTTCGCTTGAAATTCGGTGCTGAAATCTTTACAATGGCGCCGGCATGTCAGCCCATTCCCGGAAGCACGTCAGTCCCTTCCCCGTGCTGGCCCGGCAGGCTGCGACCGAGCGACTCCCGCGGCGCGGCGCGAGCCGGCTGCCGGCAGGGCGTTGGATTCCGGCTGTGATTCCCGTTTGTCCGTTCCTCTCCAGCCCCAGGGGCATCATCATGACGTTACAGTGGCAGTTTATCGAGGCCACGCCTCAGGAAGCGGTTTTGCGGTTGGCGCAGGAATTGAGTGTGCCGCCCATCATTGCACGCGTCCTGCTCAATCGCGGCATCGAATCTGCCGAAAGCGCGCGCCGCTTTTTCCGCACCGACCTCAAGCGGCTGCATGATCCCTTTTTGATGGCGGATATGAAAACCGCGGCGGAACGCCTTGCCACGGCGTTGGCGCGGAGGGAACGCATCCTGATCTATGGCGACTACGACGTTGACGGCGTCACCAGCACGGCGCTGCTCAAGCTGGTTTTTCGCAGTCTGGGCTTCGAGGTGCCGCATTACATCCCCGAGCGCCTGCGCGAAGGCTATGGCCTGTCGCTCGCCGGCATTGAAAGGGCCCATGCCCGGGGCATCAAGCTCATCATTGCGGTCGATTGCGGCGTCTCGGCGGTGGCGGAAATCCGCCGGGCGCGCGCCCTCGGCATGGACGTGATCGTGTGCGATCATCACCAGCCCGGCGCGCTGCTGCCACCCGCCACTGCCCTGCTCGACCCCAAGCGCAGTGACTGCCCCTATCCCTTCAAAGAGCTGGCGGGAGTGGGCGTCGCGTTCAAGTTGATGCAGGCCCTGTTTCACGAACTCGGGCAGGACCCCGCCAAACTGCTGCGCCATGTCGAATTGGTGGCGATCGGCAGCGCGGCGGACATTGTCCCGCTTACCGATGAGAACCGCATTCTGGTCAAGGCCGGGGTCGAGAAACTCAATGCCACCGAGAATGTCGGCCTGCGCGCGCTGATCAATGTCTGCAGCCTGCAGGGCAGCGAGCTGGGCACCGGTCACATCGTTTTCATTCTGGCACCGCGCATCAACGCCGTGGGCCGCATGGGCGACGCCAACCGCGCGGTGGACCTGCTGACCGCCGATGATCCCGAGAAGGCGCAGAGCATTGCCTGCGTGCTGGATGCCGAAAACCGCGAACGCCGCAGCATCGATGACAGCACCTTTCGGGAGGCGCTCGAGCTGGCGGAACGGCAGTGTGATCTCGCCAGGGATCGCATCATCGTGCTCGATCGCGAGGCCTGGCACACCGGGGTGATCGGCATCGTCGCCTCGCGCGTCGTCGAAAAATTTTACCGCCCGACCGTCATGATCTCGACCGACAACGGCATGGGCAAGGGCTCGGCGCGCAGCATTCCCGGTTTCGACATTCACCATGCGCTGACGCAGTGCCACGAGCTGATGCTCGCTTACGGCGGCCACAAGTATGCCGCCGGCCTCAGCATCCGCACCGACCAAATCGCCAATTTGCGCGCCAGGCTGCGGGAAATCGCGGCGCACAGCCTGAGTGCCGACATGCTCGCGCCGCGGCTGTTGATCGACGGCGAGATCACCTTCGCCGACATCAATGCGCGTTTCATGAAGTTTCTCAAGGCGCTGGCGCCCTACGGTCCGCAGAACATGCGGCCGGTCTTTGTCTCGCGCGGGCTGCGGGTCATCGGCACCCCCCAGATCGTCGGCAACAATCATTTGCGCTTCAATGTCATGCAGGGCAACAAGCGCATGGACTGCATCGGTTTCAACCTGGGCGAGTTGCGCCACCGTCTCACCGACGGCCGCCGGGACGTCGATCTCGCCTATCTGGTCGAAGAAAACACCTGGCAGGGCCGCACGACGATCCAATTGCGTGTGAAGGACATTCGCTAGCGAGCACTGCCGGCGGCTGGTGGTCGCCGAAGGGGCCTGACACAATCCCGGGCGGATCTTCATGGCGCGGCCGCTGTAACGGATGAAAGCCGTGAACCGGCGGGCTTCACCTCCGCCGCGCCGGGAAATGGCTTTGTTGGAGAACTTTCAGAGAAAAATACCTGCGCGTCGATCAAGAGTGGGGCATACCGGGCGGGACAGGCGGCGTTGTTTGTCCCTGTGGTTGGACGGCGCGTGCCTGCGTTGCAGCAGCCAACGGCCGCTCTTGCCGAAACCACTCACGCCGGAATGGAAGGTACGGACCCGGAGTCCCCGCGATGGAGCCTGCATGAAAGTCTTCCCCTCCCAGCTCGACACCAAATCGGACGAATACAAAAAACGCCACCGCCATTTTCTGCAATTGCTCAGTGAGCTGAACCTGCGCGCCCGGGAGATTCGCGAGCCCTCCCCGGAAGCGGTGCGCAAGCTGGCCGCCCGCCACAAGTATCCGGCACGTGAAAAAATCCGCCGCATTCTTGATCCCGGCTGCGAGCCGCTCGAGATCGGCCTGTTCGCGGCCTGGAACATGTACCACGACATTCCCGGCGGCTATCCCTCGGCGGGCACCATCGTGCAGATCGGCCGCGTTTCCGGCAAGCTGGCAGTGATCGTCGCCAACGACCCGCTGGTGAAAAGCGGGGCGTGGGTTGAGATCACCTGCAAGAAGAATCTGCGCGCGCAGGAGATCGCCATGGAAAACCGCCTGCCCATCATCTATCTGGTCGATTCCGCCGGCGTCAACCTCGAGCGCCAGGCGGAGATCTTCCCCGATCGCGATCACTTCGGCCGCATCTTCCGCAACAACGCCAAAATGGCGGCCATGGGCATTCCGCAGATTGCGGTGGTGTTCGGCTTCTGCGTGGCGGGTGGCGCCTATCTGCCCGGCATGTCCAGCGAACTGGCGATGATCACCGAACACTCCAGCATGTATCTTGCCGGACCATTCCTGGTGAAAGCCGCGGTCGGGCAGGTGGTCGATTCGGAAACGCTCGGCGGCGCGACCATGCACACCGCGGTCTCCGGGGTGGCCGATTATCGTTTCGATACCGAAGACGAGGCCTTCGCCTTCCTCCGTGAACAAATGGCCCTGTTGAACTATGCGCCGCGTTCGCCCTTTGCCCGCACCGCGCCGGAAGAGCCGGTGTATGACCCCGAAGAACTGCTCGGCATTCTGCCGGACAACGCCAGCGGCACGTATGACATGCGCGAAATCCTCGCGCGCTTCGTCGATGGCAGCCGCTTCGAAGAGTTCAAACCGGAATACGGCAAAACCATCGTGACGGCTTTTGCCCGCCTGGGTGGTTTTGCCGCCGGCATTGTCGCCAACCAGGGCATGCCGGTGAAACGACAAATGCCGCCGGACCATCTCGGCCGGCCGCAGCCGCCCCAGGTGCAAATGGGCAATGTCATCTATTCCGACTCGGCCAACAAGGCGACCCACTTCATCATGCTGTGCAATGAACGCCGCATTCCGCTGGTCTTTCTGCATGATGTCACCGGCTTCATGGTCGGCAAGCAGGCGGAGAGCGGCGGCATCATCCAGGACGGCGCCCAGTTCGTCAACGTCCAGGCCAATTCCGTGGTGCCCAAGTTCACTGTGATCGTGCGCAACAGCTTTGGTGCGGGCAATTATGCCATGTGCGGCAAGGCGTATGACCCGGCCTTGATTTTCGCCTGGCCGACGGCTAAATTGGCAGTGATGGATGGCGGCATCGCCGCGGACACGGTCCTGCTCACCAAAAAAGAACTTTCCCCCGAGCAGAAAATCGCTTTCCGCAAACGTCTGGTTGCGAAATACAATGAAGAGGCTTCGCCCTACTTCACCGCCGCCCGCATGATGGTCGACGGCATCATCGACCCGCGCGACATGCGACGGGTACTGATCACCGGACTGGAAATGGCGGCACACCGCGGCGAGCTGGAAGAGTTTCGCACCGGTGTGATGCGGATGTGAGACCAACTGCCCGCGGGCCGGGGACAGGGGAAACAGAAAATGGCCGTGCCAAGCCGGCTGGTTTGCCGGCCGGAATCAGCGATGAAAACCGGTGTTATTCCGCTCGAGGCGGGGGACGTTACAGGATTGGGGCCTGGCGCGCGGAAAAAGATTGCCACATGACTTTTAAGTGGTGGCAGACTACCAACTGGCATCCGGCCGTTGCGCCATCCGTTACCCCGAAAAACCATCACGACCATAAAGAAGGGCCGAACCAGGGAAGAGTGGCACCAAGTGATTGCCTGGCTGACGGGTTACAGTGACAACGATATTCTCAGGCACATCAAAGAGAACTCCACGTTTGAGATTTTTTTCGCGCAGGCGAGGTTGAACCCCAACGCCCGTTTGATCACCGGCATGATCTGTGGCCATCGGGTTGAAGAGATTGAGAATCCTTTGACTCAACAGGTGCGATACCTGGACAAGCTGGTGGATGAGCTGGCGAAGGGCCGCAAGATGGAGAAGATTCTGCGCCGCGCACAGGCTGAGGTCTCATCTGCCACTGCCAGCATATCGTCAAAACACACGGAAGCCGTCTGACAACAGCATGCCGCGGACAAGATCACGCGCCGCCACTGATGCGGAGCGACCCGGAAAAACAGCGTCAAACTTCGGTCATTGGCGTCGCAGGATTTCGTCATGCGAAAACCGTCCGGGGAGTGGATTTCTTCAAAGGGCGGGACATTGGCTCTGCGTCCAAAAAATTTTGGTTGCAGCATGAGAAACACATGACGCGGTTTCCCGGAAGAATGGGGCATATTATCACCACCAAGAGAAAGGAACAGGGTCATGGAAACGAAAGCTTCCTATTTGCAGAAACTGGCTGCACAACTGCAGGAATGGGATGCCGAGCTGGAAGATTTGAAGCGCAAAGCCGGCCAGGCCACGGCCGATGCCCGGGCTGAAATTGAGGAGCAGATCGCCGAACTGCGCGCGCAAAAAGAGGCCGCCAGGCTGAAATTCAATCAACTGCAGCAGGCCAGTGACGAGGCCTGGGAGGAGATCAAAACGGGCGCGGAAAAAAGCTGGAACGAGTTGAAGGGCGCATTCAAAAGCGCGTGGGCAAAATTCAACAAGTAACCGGAAGGATGCGACCCAACCGGCACAAACTGCGCGCGGTCCGGACGCCAGTCTGCCGGTGCCCCGGCCGTTCCAAAATGTTGCGGCCGCGCTGTGCCAGGCACTTTTGACCTGCCGGTGGACTTGGGTGGCCGGCTTTGTCAGCAGGTCGCAGAGAGTTATTGCACCGCGTTGCCGGACATCAAGATCACCGGCCGGCGCGAACTTTACAACTTGAACACGTACCATCCGCCAGACGCTGGCGGGGCGGTCAGTTTTGTCTCATTTCAGAAACGCTCCCGATCGCAAGCGGTCCGCATGCACCGCTTCCGGGCGGGAGCACAGGGCACAATCGTACTTGGCATGCCAGGCAAGCCCAGAGAAGCCATGAACACACGCACGCCCCTGCTCATTGCCAACGGCCAGGGTTTCTGGGGGGATTCAATACTCGGCCCGGTGCGCCTGGTGCGCGAAGGCCCGCTGCATTACCTCACGCTCGACTACCTCGCCGAGGTCACGATGAGCATCATGCAGAAGCTCAAGAGCCGCAATCCGGAGGCGGGCTATGCCACGGACTTCATTGCGATGCTTGAGCGCATTCTGCCAGTCTGCCGGGAGCGCGGCATCAAGATCATCGCCAGCGCCGGCGGGGTGAATGCGGCTGCCTGTGCCCGTGCCACCGGTCAGGTCATCAACAAGCTCGGCTTGACCGGCATGAAAGTCGCCACGGTGACTGGTGACGACATTCTCGACCGCCTGGAGGAATTGCAGGCCGGCGGCGAAACCTTCGCCAATCTCGATGACGGCCGGCCGCTCGCTGCCATCCGCGGCCGGATCACCTCGGCCAATGCCTACCTCGGCGCCTTTCCCATCGCGGAGGCGCTTGCCCGCGGCGCGGACATTGTCATCTGCGGCCGTGTGACCGATCCCTCGCTGGTGCTCGGCCCGATGATTCACGAGTTTGGCTGGCAGCCGCAGGATTACGACAAGCTGGCCGCCGGCACGGTGGCCGGGCACATCGTGGAATGCGGCGCCCAATGCACCGGCGCCAATTACACCAACTGGCGCGAAATTGTCGACTTTGCCCGCATCGGTTATCCCATTATCGAAGCCCATCCCTCCGGCGAATTTTTCATCACCAAACATGCCGGCACCGGCGGCAAGGTCAGCACCGCCACGGTGGCCGCGCAACTGGTGTATGAGATGGGCGATCCGCGGCGCTATCTCACGCCCGACGTCATCGCGGATTTCACCACCATTCAGCTCGAACCGGCCGGAGCGGATCGCGTGCGCGTGCATGGCATCCACGGCAGCGCGCCCACGGAAACTTTGAAAGTGAGCCTCAGTTATCACAACGGCTACAAAGCCGTGGGGCAACTCGTCATCGCCGGCCCGGAAGCCCTGGCCAAAGCCCGCTTGTGCGCCGAAATCATCTGGCAGCGCCTGGCACTCGATGGCTGCACGTTCGCGGAGGAAGAGCGGCTGGTGGAGTATTTGGGCAGTGGCGTGTGTCATGCGGGCATTGTTGCGCCCGTTGACCCGCCGGAGGTGGTGCTGCGCGTGGGCGTGAAAAGTCAGGACAGGGCCAAAGTCGACCGCTTCGGCATGGAGATTGTGCCGCTGGTCACCAGCGGGCCGCCGGGCGTCACCGGATTTGCCGGCGGCCGGCCCAAGGCCACGGAGATCATCAGCTATTGGCCGGCGCTGGTGAGCAAAAGCAAAATTCAACCACGCGTGGAAGTGATGGCGTTTTGAACGTGGCCGGCCGCGACCTGGCGGGTGACTCCAGCGGCAGACAGCCGCGGGGGCATGGCCTCGCCGTGAGGCCGGGAGCAACAACGCCGAACAGAGATGACAGCCAGCCAATCCCCCAAGTTAAACCCAACATAAGGAACCGCAACCGTGAGCATGGAACCGAACTTGGAGATTATGAACACCCTGCGGGAGCTGTCCTCCCCGATCGATCGCAACGACCGCCGCGTGGCAATGATCCTGGCCGCCGGGCACGGCAAGCGGATCAAATCCGAGAAATCCAAAATGCTGCATTTGATCTGGGGCGTGCCGACGGTGACACGGGTGGCAAATGCGGCGCGCGACGGCCTGGAAACCAGCAATCAGATTCTGGTGGTTGGCATCAAAGCGCTCGACGTGGCACGGGCGCTGGGGCCGGCCCCGGCGCGTGCCTTCGTCTTTCAGCAGAATCAACGCGGCACCGGCGACGCGGTGCATGTCGGCCTCACCAGATTGATCAACGAGCAGTTCGACGGCGCGGTCTACGTCTTCCCCGGCGACATGGGCCTGCTGACCAGCCGCGCCATCCGGGATTTCCGCATGGATTTTGAACGCAATGTCTGCGACATGATGGTGCTCACCGCCGAATATCAGGGCCAGCCCGAGGAAAACTATTACGGCCGCATCCTGCGCGTGCCCGCCCGGGACATCACCGGCAAGCCCTCCGGCAGCGACTACGACAAGGTCATCGCGATCATGGAGCATCGTGACATTTTGGCGCTGCCCGCCGACACGCCCTTTCGCATCGAATACAACCATCGCGTCTACGAGTTCACCCGTGAGCAACTGCTCAATATCCAGGAGTTCAATACCGGCGTCTATGCCTTCAAATTCGCGCCACTGGTGCGCTACATCGAGCTGTTGCAAACCAACAATGCCCAGGGCGAGCTCTACATCACCGATCTCATCGCGATCTTCAACCAAAACTTTTTGGCGGTGCGCGCCTCCCGCGCCAACGATTACTCCACCGTCATGGGCTTCAACAACAAAAGCGTGCTGAAGGAGATGGAAAAAATCGCCCGCGAAAAAGCCTATGAACGGCTGAAGGACATCATCTCCATCGACGACAAAGATGATTTCTTCATCGCCGATGAGGTCATCGAGCAAATCATCGGGATGGACATCGCGCGGGCGCCGCTCGATATCGAAATCGGCAAAGGCGTGCATCTCGGGCCGCAGGTCAGCCTCAACAAGGGCGTGGTGATCAAGAGCCGCGCCACCCTGGAAGGCAACATCGTGCTGGGCGAAAACGTCGTCATTCATGAAAACGTGCATCTCAGCACCTATCCGCATCAGCGGCTGGTGATCGGCAACAACTCCCAGATTCTGCAGGGCGACATCATCAAGGGCAACCTGACCATCGGCGAAAACTGCCAGATCGAATCCGGCGTGAACATGACCGGCTCGGATGAATATCCCACCCGCATCGGCAACAACGTGCTGATCAAGGGCACCAGCTACATCTTCGGCTCGATCATCGAAGATGACGTCTGGATCGAGCATTCCGTGCTCAAGTTCAAATATGTCGAACGCCGGGTGCGCAAGGACGGCTCCGTGCAACCGGTGCGCTGGGTGCTGCCGCTGCCCGAAGGGCTGGATTCGCTGCACTCCCTGGAAAAAAAGTAAGCCGGTATTCCGCCGCAGGCACCAGGCCGGCACCGGACAACCGCCGGCGGACGACCGACAACTTACCGGAACACACTCGCAACCGCAGGGCTGCGCTGCCATGAAACGAATCCGGCTTTCAGAAATTGCCCATGCCCGCAGCGGCGACAAGGGCGACGCCAGCAACGTCGGCATCGTCGCCTATGACCGTGCGGGTTATGAGCTTCTCAAGCAAACCCTCACCCCGGCGCGCGTGAAGCAGCATTTTCACGCGATCTGCCGCGGTGAGGTCGAGCGCTATGAAGTCGACGGCATCATGGCGTTGAATTTCATCCTGCACGATTCACTCGGCGGCGGCGGCTCGGAAAGCCTGAAGAGCGACGCGCAGGGCAAGACCCACGGCCTGGGGCTGTTGCAAATGGCAATCGAAGTGCCCGACGATTTCGTCCCCGGCCGCTGAGGGAAAGCGCATGCCCGGCTCGGGAGTGGCGCACGCCGGGCCGGGTCCAATCACCAACACGGACGCGTGATGGCTTATCAATTCCTCGAGTATGAAGTACAAAACGGCATTGCCTCCCTGCGCCTCAATCGCCCGCCGGTGAACGCTCTGGGGCGGCAGCTCGTGGCGGAATTGACCGCCGCGGCCCGGCAGATCAATAGCGACCTCACCAGCCGTGACATTCGGGTGGTGGTGCTCAGCAGTGCCGGGCGGCATTTCTGTGCCGGTGCCGATCTCAAGGAACGCCTCGCCACGCCGGAAGAGGAAGTGGAAGGCGTGGTGCAGGCATTGCGCGGCGCGGTGCAGGCCGTGGCCGACCTGGAGGTGCCGAGCATTGCCGCGGTGCACGGCTCGGCGCTGGGCGGTGGCATGGAACTCGCGCTGGCCGCGGACATGCGCGTACTCAGTGACACCGCCATTCTCGGTTTGCGTGAGACGGCGCTCGCCATCATTCCCGGTGCCGGCGGCACGCAGCGGCTGCCGCGCCTCATCGGCTACGCGGCTGCGATGGAGTGGATTGCCACTGCCAGAACCTTCACGGCAGCGGAATGCCTGGCTCAGGGCCTGGCAAATCGTGTCGTCCCGGAAGCGGAGCTGCACGCGACTGCCATGCAGCTCGCCGGAATGATTGCGGCCAACGGTCCCCTCGCGGTGCGGGCCGCCAAGGAAGCCATGCGGCGCGGCGGGGACATGCCGTTGCGCGAAGGGCTGGCCTATGAGATGGAATGCTATCGCCGCATCATCCCCACGCGCGACCGGCGGGAAGCGCTGCAGGCATTCAGCGAAAAACGGCCGCCGGTTTTCAAAGGTGAATAACGGCGGTGGCGTCACCAGTTGTTGCTGAACCCCCACACCAAAGCCCGGCACGGAATTTTGCCCCCTGTCGGACGTCCGGGCTGGCCTGTGCCGGCGGGCAGGACTTGCCACCCCGGCCCGGCGCAAGCGAGATGGCCATTGCGCGGCACCACCGGTTTGTTTGGAATGATGCCCGGAGTAAATTTCAGCCGCACCACTGCAACAGGGATTTCACCAGGAGCCGGTTTCACCTCAACCCCCAACCTGTGAGCCACGCTATGCTGAATTTCACCGATGAACAACTCATGATTCGCGACACGGTGCGCGAATTTGCCAGGAAGGAGCTGGAGCCGAAGGCAGCGGAAATCGATCAAACCATGGAATTCCCCGCCGCTGCCCTGCGCCAGATGGGCGAACTTGGTTTTCTCGGCATCCCGTTCTCGTCAGCCTACGGCGGCGGCGATTTGGACACGGTTTCCTATGTGCTGATGATCGAAGAGCTGGCGCGCGCCTGCGGGGCCACCGCCCTCTCGGTGGCGGCACATTGCTCGTTGTGCGCAACGCCCATCTACTTGTTCGGCAGCGAGACGCAAAAGCAAAAATACCTGCCCGATCTCCTGAGTGGCAGAAAGCTGGGATCGTTCTGTCTGACCGAGCCGCACAGCGGCTCCGATGCCGCCGCGCTCACCACCACCGCCACGCGCGAGGGCGAGCATTATGTTTTGAATGGCAGCAAAATGTATGTGACCAACGGCGGCCATGCCGGGGTTTATGTGGTTTTTGCCCGCAGCAACCCCGCCCTGCCCAAGACCCAGGGCATCAGCGCCTTCATCGTCGAGCGCGAATTCCCCGGCGTGCTCATCGGCAAAAAGGAAAACAAGCTCGGCGTGCGCGCCAGTGACACCCGGCAGATTTCCTTCGACCATTGCCGGGTGCCGGCCACCAATCTCCTGGGTGCCGAAAACGAGGGCTTCAAATATGCCATGCAGATTCTCGATGCCGGCCGCATCGGCATCGGTGCCATGGCCGTCGGCCTGGCGCAGGCGGCGCTCGACAAGGCCGCGGCCTACTCGCGCGAACGCCGCGCCTTCGGCAAAACCATCAGTGAGTTCCAGGCCATTCGCTGGTATCTCGCCGACATGGCCACCGAGATTCATGCCGCGCGCCTGATGGTGCATCACGCCGCGCAGTTGCGCGATGCCGGCAGACCGTTTGTGAAGGAAGCCGCCATGGCCAAGCTCTTCGCCAGCGAAATGGCGATGCGCGCCTGCACCAGGGCCATCCAAATTTTCGGCGGCTACGGCTACCTGATGGATTATCCCGTCGAGCGCTACTGGCGCGACGCCAAGCTCACCGAAATCGGCGAGGGCACCAGCGAAGTGCAGCGCATGATCATCTCCCGGGAAGTGTTGAAGGAATTTTAGGCCACGACACGATTATGATTTGTCTGGTTGAAGCCCTCAACTACCGCTCGCTGCGCCGGCTCCGGCAGCGAATCGCCCCCTTCAACATCCGGATCGGGCCCAACGCGAGCGGCAAAACCACCTTCCTCGACGTCGTCGCGCTGGTGGGCGAGGGGTTGAAACACGGACCGGAAGAAAGTATTCGCCGGCGTGCCCGCTCCATTAAAGAGATGACGTGGAACCGTCCGGGCAAACATTTCGAGCTCGCCCTCGAGTTTGACATTCCGCAGCGCTTGCAGGGGACGAAGCCCGACATCGCCCATACGCACTGCCGCTATGAGATGGCGCTGGGACATTCCTCCGAGAATGAAGCTGCCCTTCTCCATGAAGTCTTTTGGCTGAAACCCGCAGCGGAGAGCGGCAATCACAGCTCTCCCCAGGTTTCCCTGCCGCTGCCACCGGAAAAGCGCGAACGGGATTTTCCCGGCGACCATCCGCCGGTTGCGTTGATCCTGACTCCGTCACGTGCCGCGCGCGGCTGGCGCAAAGTCGTGAACAAGATCAGTGCTTCGGGCAATGACTGGTTCAAGGCCGAGTCGGGTGAGTGGAATACTTTGTTCCGACTGGGGCCGCGGCGCTCCTCGCTGGCCAATTTGCTGGAGGACGAACAAAAATTTCCGGTGGCGACGTGGGCCAAAATATTTCTCATGGAGGGTGTGCACCTGCTGGCTTTCAACAGCTCGGCCATACGCCAGCCGTGCTCGCCTTTGTCGCCAAAACGCTTCGTTCCCGATGGATCCAATTTGCCCATCGTCGTTTTGCGTTGGTGATGTTTGATCGCGAGGAATGCGGCTCAAATGAAACAGCCCGGCAGATTCAAGAATTGGGAAAAAGACGTCTGGATGAAACGGGCTGGCATGAAACAAACCAGGTTGTAGTGTTGAATCCGGAATTGGAAATCCGGATTTGGGCAGATTCTCCCCATGTCGCAAAGTCACTGGGGTTGTCTAAAAAGCAGCTCGAGGAGATTCTTGCGCAGCATGACCGAGACGCGAACGGCAAGCCAAAAGACCCGAAGACAGTGATGGAAGCGGCGCTCCGGAAAGCGAATTTGCGCCGTTCTTCGGCGATCTATGCAAACCTGGCGGCAAGCGTGTCCTTTAAAAATTGCAGAGACCAGAGCTTCTCCGATTTCAAGTCCGCTCTGGTAGGCTGGTTTGGACCCCTCCCCAATCGGATGGAACAGCCTGAATGACCTTCGGCGACCTCGACATTTTCCTGCTCTCCGACGGCACTTTCCGCCTCGATGGCGGTGCGATGTTCGGCGTGGTGCCGCGCGTCCTGTGGGAGCGTCATGACCCGCCGGACGAGAGAAACCGCATCCTGCTGGGATTGAATGCCCTGCTCATCATGCGCGGCCGCGAAAAAATCCTGATCGATTGCGGCATCGGTGACAAATTCGACCGCAAATTTGCGGAGATCTACGCCATTCGGCGCGAACACACCCTGCTGGACGAACTCGCCCGGCACGGCTGCCGGCCGGAGGACATCACGCACGTTCTCCTCTCCCACTTGCATTTCGATCACATCGGCTGGAGCACGCGCCGCACGGCCGCCGGTGAACTGGTGCCGACTTTCAGTCAGGCGGAATATTTTTGCCAGCGCGGCAACTATGAGTATGGCCTGCAGCCCGATCCCCGCAGTCGCGCCAGTTATTTGCAGGAAAACTTCGTGCCGTTGCAGCAGCATGGCGTGCTGCGATTGCTCGAAGGCAGCGGCGAGGTTTTGCCCGGCATTGAAAGCATTGTCACCGGCGGGCATACCACGGATCACGCCATCATCAAAATCAAAAGCGCCGGCCGGACACTGTGCTTTCTTGCGGATTTGGTGCCGACGGCCTCCCATCTCAGAACGCCCTATGTGATGGGATATGACCTGTTTCCCCTGCAAACCATGCAGGTGAAACCGGTGATCTTGCAGCAGGCTTTTGCAGAGCAGTGGTTGTTGATTTTCGAGCACGGCGCACAGATCAAAGCGGGATACCTGCAGCAGGTCGAGGACAATTGGAAGATCAACCCGGTGAATATTGAATAGCGGGGGGCGGCTGTCGCTGGCCGCGGCGAATTACCAGATGAAAAATTTTTTGGAGAGGAGAATGGCCCATGTCAACCCCTTTTCGTGAAGTGGTGATCGCCGGCGCCTGCCGCACCCCGATCGGTGCGTTTCAGGGCGCACTGGCGCCGTTGACCGCCACCGAGCTGGGTGCGCTGGTGGTGAAGGAGGCGGTGCAGCGCGCCGGACTCGATCCCAAGCAGGTTGATGAAGTGATCATGGGATGCGTGTTGCCGGCCGGTGTGGGTCAGGCACCGGCGCGGCAGGCGGCGATCAAAGCGGGCCTGCCGGTGGAAGTGACGTGCATGACGATCAACAAAGTGTGCGGTTCCGGTTTGAAGGCGGTGATGCTGGCAGCGCAGGCGATCATGGTCGGCGAGGCCGACATCGTGGTGGCGGGCGGCATGGAGAGTATGAGCAATGCGCCCTATCTGCTCAGCAAGGCGCGCGACGGCTACCGCCTGGGCCACGGGGAGTTGATCGACAGCATGATCAAGGACGGTTTGTGGGATGTCTACAACAATTTTCACATGGGTAATGCCGCCGAGTTGTGCGCACGGGAATGCCACATCCCGCGCGCCAGGCAGGATGAATTCGCCATGACGAGTTACCGGCGTGCGCAAGCAGCGCAGGCCAATGGTTTGTTCCGCAGGGAAATCGTGGCCGTGCCGCTGCCGCAAAAAAAAGGCGATCCCGTTTTAATCAGCGAGGATGAAGAGCCGCCCAAGGCCAACTTCGAGAAGATGGCGGCCCTGCGCCCGGCCTTCGACAAGGAAGGCACTGTCACCGCGGCGAATGCCTCGAAGATCAATGACGGCGCAGCCGCAGTGGTGGTGATGGCCAAAGACGTGGCAGACAGGCTGGGAGTGAAGGCCCAGGCAAAGCTGCTCGGTCAAGCAGCCGCCGCCAAAAAACCGGAATGGTTCACCACCGCGCCGGTGGATGCCATCAACAGGCTGCTGAAAAAATCTGGCTTCACACTGCCGCAGGTCGATCTCTTCGAGATCAACGAGGCCTTTGCGGTGGTGGCACTGGCGGCGCAGCAGCAGCTCGGCATTCCCATGGAGAAACTCAACGTGCACGGTGGCGCGGTGGCGCTCGGCCATCCCATCGGCGCCAGCGGCTGCCGCATTCTGGTCACCCTGATTCATGCGCTGCAGGAGTACAAAAAAAGATACGGCCTGGCTGCGATTTGCATCGGTGGCGGCGAGGCGGTTGCAGTGCTGGTGGAAAATGCGGCTTGAAATCTGTCATCGCGGCGCGCTGGCAAGACCCTGGCCGCGGGGCAAAAGTGCGGGGAGGCGTGACTGAAAGAGATGTCCGAAATCACTCGCAACAGGCAGACTGCCGGGCAACGGGGAGGCGGTGTCGTACCGCGCCCCATGACGACATCGGTGCAACGCCTCGAGCAAGGACTGCAGGCGCATGCGGGATTGCCGCAGCCGCGT
The DNA here is from genome assembly GCA_034506255.1 of candidate division KSB1 bacterium. Classification (NCBI taxonomy): domain Bacteria; kingdom Pseudomonadati; order Candidatus Zhuqueibacterales; family Candidatus Zhuqueibacteraceae; genus Candidatus Coneutiohabitans; species Candidatus Coneutiohabitans thermophilus. Next base: position 18,048 of record JAPDPX010000005.1, read on the forward strand.
GTTGGATGGTAACCCCGGCCCGGGCCGTGCAAGCGGCACAGCGTTGGAACGCAAGGGTCACCGCCACACCGCGATGCAGCATGCTGTGAAAATGAACGGTTTTGTTGCGGTCATTGCCTGCGGGAGGAGAGACGAATGCCTCACATTGGTGTCATTGGTGCCGGCACGATGGGCAGCGGCATTGCCCATGTATTCGCACAATTCGGCCACAGCGTCACCCTGGTGGATGTGAAACAGGAGCTGCTCACGCGTGCGCTCGCCACCATCAAAAGCAATCTCGACCGGCAGGTCAAAAAGGGCGGCCTGACACCGGAGGAAGCGGCGGCGGCGCTCGCCCGCATCACGCCCGCGCTCAGCCTGCAGAGCCTGGTTAATTGCGAACTGGTCGTCGAAGCCGCGACGGAAGAGGCGGCTCTCAAAAAGAAAATCTTTGCAGAAATCGACACGCTGTGTCCGGCGGCCACCATTTTGGCGAGCAATACTTCCTCCATTTCCATCACCGAGCTGGCCGCCGCGACCCGGCGCCCGGAAAAAGTCATCGGCATGCACTTCTTCAACCCCGTGCCGGTGATGAAACTGGTGGAGGTCATCCGCGGCCTGGCGACCAGCGAAGAGACCTTCACGACCATCATGCAGTTGAGTGAGCAGCTCGGCAAGACACCGGTGGCGGTGAATGATTTTCCCGGCTTTGTTTCCAACCGCGTGCTCATGCCGATGATCAATGAGGCCATTTATTGCGTGATGGAGGGGGTGGCCGAGCCGGCCGCCATCGACCGGGTGATGCAACTCGGCATGAATCATCCCATGGGGCCGCTCACCCTGGCCGATTTCATCGGGCTGGATGTTTGCCTGCACATCATGACGGTTTTGCACACGCAACTTGGCGATGACAAATATCGCCCGTGTCCGTTGTTGCGCAAAATGGTCGCGGCGGGGCATCTGGGAAGAAAGACAGGCAGGGGATTCTACGCCTATCCGCCCGCCGCATGATCCGGCCGCTGCACTCGCATGGCGGGTGAGGCCCGCGCCGTGAGGCAATGCTGCCGGCGCAGGCGGGTCGCCCGTCAGGCATTATTCAACCATCTCGCGAGAGGAGAGCCGTTCCAATGGATTTCAATTTGACAGATGAACACCAGCATATTCGCGCCGAAATTCGCCGTTTCGCCGAGCAGGAACTGGCGCCGGATGCGGCCGAGCGCGATGCTTTGGAGAAATTTCCGCACCGCCAGATCCGGGAGCTGGGACGGCTCGGCTATCTGGGCATGACCACGTCGGTGCAATATGGCGGGCAGGGCAGCGACATGATCGCGTATGCAATCGTGATTGAGGAATTGTCGCGCGTCGATGCTTCCGCCGGCGTGATCGTGTCAGTCAACAACTCGCTGGTCTGCTATGGTCTCGAGAAATTCGGCAGCGAGGCTTTGAAACAAAAATACCTAATGCCGCTGGCGCGCGGCGAGCGGCTGGGCGCCTACTGTCTGTCGGAACCCGGCACTGGCAGCGATGCCGGCAATCTGCAGACCACTGCCGAACGGCGGGGCAATCACTACCTGATCAACGGCACCAAAAATTTCATCACCAACGGTGTCCATGCCGACAACTTCATCGTGTTCGCCACTCTGGACAAGGCCGCCGGCCACAAGGGTGTGAGCGCTTTCCTGGTGGAGAAGGGGATGCCGGGTTTTTCCGTTGGCAAGAAGGAGAAGAAACTCGGCATTCGCAGCAGCGACACCGCGATGTTGAATTTCGACAACGTGCCGGTGCCGGCGGAAAATCTGATTGGCGCCGAGCGCCAGGGGTTTCACATCGCCATGGCGATTTTGGATTGTGGCCGCATCGGCATTGCGGCGCAGGCGGTGGGGATCGCGCAGGGCGCGCTGGAGGCCGCGGTGAAATATGCCAAAGAGCGCGTGCAGTTCGGCCGGCCGCTGGCGGATTTCCAGGCGATTCAATTCATGCTGGCGGAGATGGCCACCGCGGTGGAGGCGGCGCGCCTGCTGGTCTATCGCGCTGCCAGCCTGAAAGATCACGGCCGGGATTTTTCCGCTGCCGCGGCACAGGCCAAGCTGTTTGCCTCCCAGGTGGCGGTGGAGTGCGGCGTGAAGGCCGTGCAAATTTACGGCGGCGCCGGTTATCTGAAGGATTATCCCGTCGAGCGCATCATGCGCGACGCCCGCATCACCGAAATTTATGAGGGAACCTCCGAGATCCAGAAGCTGGTGATCGCACGCCACCTGCTGAAATAATGATTTGCTCTGACGCCGGACTTCCTTATATTGCGTCCGTGGCAAGAAATCGTCGGGAACAGTGTGGTACCCTAGGTTGATCAGTCCTATCATTCTTTGTCATTTGTATGTCACCCTTGAGTGATCGGCGCCGGGCGCGCGAGCTGACCCTGCAGGCCTGCTATGCGCATGAATTGTCGGAAAACGAGCCGGCGACCATTGTCGCCGACGTTATCTTGAGCAAGACGGAAGCCGCACCGGTGTTGACCTTTGCCGAAGATCTCTTTCGGCGGACCGTCGAGCACAAGGATGAGTTCGACCAGCTCATCAAGGAGAAAGCGGTGAATTGGGAGTTCAACCGCATCGCGATTTTGGACAAGCTGATCCTGCGCATGGCCATCTGCGAGTTTCTCTACTTCGAAGACATCCCTCCCAAAGTGTCCATCGACGAGGCGATCGAGATCGCCAAAAAATTCAGCACCGAAAAAAGCGGGCGGTTTGTCAACGGCATTCTCGATGCGGTCTTGATTGATTTGCGCAAAGCGGGGCGGCTGCGCAAGAAAGGCCGCGGTTTGAACGACGGTCCGAAGCGGGACCACAGCCGTTGACCGCACCTCCGCACGGGCGGGGGCAGTCGCGCCGGCCTGAGCGCCGGCGGCTCTTACCGGATGGCCGGCAGGGACAATCATCATGGCGTGCTTTTGCCACGGCAGGCAAAAGCACATTTTGCAAGTCAGAATCAGAGAGTCAGTGGGCATGAATCTCCTCACCAAATTGTTTGGCAATAAACACGAGCGGGACATCAAACGGCTGCAGCCGATCGTTGCCGAAATCAACCGCATTTATGCCACCTTGCACGATCTCAGCGATGACGCGCTGCGCGCCAAAACGCAGGCCTTTCGCCAGCGCCTCCAGGAGGCGACACAGGAGGTTGCGGCCGAAATCGCACAATTGCAGGCTTTGTTGCGCGGCGAGGACTCTCCCGCCGCCAATGGCAAAGAAGGCGCCAGCGAGCACGGTTACCGCACCATGGAGGAAATCCGTGACCGGCTGGCCGAGGCCGAGGAGGAGGAACGCGAGCTGCTGCGGGAAACGCTCGACGAGCTTTTGCCCGAGGCCTATGCGGTGGTGAAGGAAACCTGCCGCCGGTTGTGCGGCAAAAGCTGGAAAGTGGTCGGGCAGGAAACCGAATGGAACATGGTGCCGTTCGACGTGCAGCTCATCGGCGGCATCGTGCTGCATCAGGGCAAGATCGCCGAGATGGCCACCGGCGAAGGCAAGACGCTGGTCGCCACCATGCCGCTTTACCTCAACGCGCTGGCGGGCAAGGGGGTTCATTTGGTGACCGTCAACGACTATCTCGCGCAGCGCGATTGTGAATGGATGGGGGAAATTTTCAAGTTTCTCGGCCTGAAAGCGGCCTACATCACCAACCAAATGAACGCGCCGCAGCGCCAGGAGGCCTACCGTGCCGACATCACCTACGGCACCAACAACGAATTCGGCTTCGATTATCTGCGCGACAACATGGCGATCCGGCCGGAGGATCAGGTGCAGCGCGGCCATTACTTTGCCATCGTCGATGAAGTCGATTCCGTTCTGATCGACGAAGCGCGCACGCCCCTGATCATTTCCGGCCAGGTGGAGCACGCCGGCAACGAACAGTATGCCGCGATGAAACCGCGCGTCGAGCGGCTGGTGCAGGCGCAAAATCAGCTCGTCACGCAACTGGTGAGCGAGGCGGAAAAGTTGCTGGCCACGGGCGACAAGAAAGATGAGTATGAGGCCGGCATCCGGCTGTTGCGCGCGGAACGCGGCGCGCCCAAGAACAAGCGTTTCATGAAAGCGCTGCAGGAAACCGGGGTCAAGAAGCTCATCCGGCAGGTGGAAAGCGATTTCCTGCGCGACAAGCGCATGCACGAGATCGATGAAGAGTTGTTTTATGCCATCGACGAGAAGCAGCACACCATCGATCTCACCGAAAAGGGCCGGGAGTTTCTGTCGCCCAACGAGCCGGAGATGTTCGTACTCCCCGATCTGGGCGAGCGCATTCACGAGATCAACCAGCGGGAAGATCTCACCGTGGCACAGAAGGAGGAAGCCAAGGCGAAACTGCAGGAGGAATACGCCACCAAAAGCGAGCGTGTGCACAGCATCTCGCAACTGCTGCGCGCCTATTCGCTCTACGAGCGCGACGTCGAGTATGTGGTCAACGACGGCAAGGTGATCATCGTCGATGAATTCACCGGCCGCCTGATGCCCGGCCGGCGTTATTCCGACGGGCTGCACCAGGCCATCGAGGCCAAGGAGGGGGTGCGCGTCGGCGAGGAGACCCAGACACTCGCGACCATCACCCTGCAGAATTACTTCCGCATGTACCACAAGCTCGCCGGCATGACCGGCACGGCGGAAACCGAGGCCGCCGAGTTCTACGAAATCTACAAGCTCGACGTCGTCGTCATTCCGACGAATGAGCGCGTCCGCCGCATCGACTATGAGGACCAGATCTACAAAACGCGGCGGGAGAAATACAATGCGGTGATCAACGAAATTGCCGAGCTGTATGCCAAACGGCGGCCGGTGCTGGTGGGCACCATCAGCGTCGAAGTCTCCGAGACCCTGTCGCGCATGCTCAAACGCCGCGGCATTCCCCATCAGGTGCTGAATGCCAAGTATCACGAGCAGGAGGCGAACATCGTCAAGCGCGCCGGAGAGCCGGGGGCGGTGACCATTGCGACCAACATGGCCGGCCGCGGCACCGACATCAAGCTGGGGCGCGGCGTGGTCGCCCACCCCAATTGCGCGCTGGTGCAGCCCAAGCCGAATCAGGAGCCCTGCCCGCTTCTGGCGGAGTACAAATGCCATGAAAACGTGCCGTGCGGCCTGCACATCATCGGCACGGAGCGGCACGAATCGCGGCGCATCGACCGCCAGTTGCGCGGGCGTTCCGGCCGCCAGGGTGATCCGGGGTCGTCGCGCTTCTACCTCTCGCTGGAAGACGATCTCATGCGCCTGTTCGGCTCCGAACGCATTGCCGCCGTCATGGATCGCCTGGGGGTGCAGGAGGGCGAGGTGATCACCCACCGTATGGTGACCCGCTCGATCGAGCGTGCGCAAAAGCGTGTGGAAGCCCACAACTTCTCCATCCGCAAACATCTGCTCGAGTATGACGATGTCATGAACCAGCAGCGCGAGGTGGTGTATGACCGCCGCGGCAATGCCCTGCGCGGCGAAAACCTGCGCGAAGAAATTCTCGACATCATCCGCTCGTATGTGTCCGACAAGGTGGCGCTTTATGCCACCGGCGATCACGCCGAGGATTGGGACTGGGAGAGCCTGCAAAATGCGATGCAGAAGACCTTTCTGACCGCGATCCCCGCGGAGCTGCGCAGCCAGCCGGGTTTGGGACGCGAGGAGCTCGGCGCGGCGCTCACCCGTCTCGCAGTCGAGGCCTACGAACGCAAAGAGGCCATGCTGACGCCCAAGTTGATGCGCCAGCTCGAGCGCTTCGCCATGTTGCGTGCCATTGATGAGAAGTGGCGCGAACATCTCTACGAAATGGATCAACTGAAAGAGGGCATCGGCTTGCGTGCCTATGGACAGAAGGACCCCTTGATTGAGTACAAGAGCGAGGGTTTCCGCATGTTCAAGGAGATGCTGGCCGCTATTGATGAGCAGGTGTTGGAATTCATCATCAAAGCGCAGGTGGCGGAACCGCCGCCGCTGCGGCGGCGTATGCCTCCGCGGATGACCACGGTGCATCATGCCACCGAGGGGATGGGTTTTGCTTCGCGTGCCGGCACACCGCCGGCCGCACAGGCGGCGGGCAAGCCGCAACCGATCGTGGTCGAGCAAAAAGTTGGGCGGAATGATCCCTGTCCCTGTGGCAGCGGCAAGAAATACAAAAAATGCCATGGCGCCCAGGTGTGAGGCATGAGGGCAGTGAGGGTGGCGGACAGGTTTGCCGGATGGGGGAGGCAGGGCGGGGGCGCAGGCCGGGGGGCATGAGGTGCGTCAACTGTTTAATATTCGCTAACAAAACTTAAAACCTCTTGCTTTTCGGGATTTTTTTCTTAGATTGCGGCCAACTTTTGAAAAACAGTGAGGGGGTCTGGAGGCAGATTCGCATGAACGAACGTGTCGTCGAGATTTTGGTCTATATCATGTCCGAAATCCGCGGCAAAAAATCCAATCCTGAGCGCCTCGAGTTGATTTCTCGCGATCTCCTTCAGCGCGGGTATTCACCATCCGAAATCAGTTTCGCCTTCTCCTGGCTGTTCGAGCGCTACTCCGGCGAAAGCGAAGAGCTGTTGTATACCGCCAGCACCACCCGCCCGGGCGCCGTCCGCATTCTCCACGAAGCCGAACGTGCGGTCCTTTCCACGGAAGCCTATGGTTACTTGCTGCAGCTTAAGCAACTGCGGCTGTTGAGCGACCTGGAGCTCGAGCAGGTCATTGAGCGGGCTTTGATGACGGGCGCCGCGACCATCACACTGGCGGACATCAAAACCCTCGTGGCAGGTCACTGGTTCAACGCGGAGGGTTCCCATGACAGGGCAATGGTTTGGTTCGAAGACAAGCCGGTCATTCATTGATTGCCACAAGCGGACTGGCGACTGCCGGTCCAACCCATCTGTTCCGCATTTCTCCCGGCCGGCCGGCAACACGATCGTGTCATGGCCGGCTTCCCGGCGCTCGCCCTTGTTGCACACGCCCATGGCCACCCTCCTGTTTTAACCCCAGAGCCTGTCGCTTTCGCACGACTCTCGACCAGCGGAGGGAGTTGCAGTCTTTTTTTTCATGGCAATCGCTCATCAGTCTGTCGCAAGGTTTATCATGGCAAAAGCATTGGTCATTGTCGAATCGGTAGCCAAAACCAAGACCATTGGGAAATTTCTCGGCAAGGACTATACGGTCAAATCCTCCGTCGGGCACATCAAGGATCTGCCCAAACAACGCCTGGCGGTGGCCGTGGAGGACAGTTTCGAGCCGGAGTACATCACCATTCGGGGCAAGGGCAAGATTTTGACCGAGCTGCGCAAGGCCGCGGCGGAGGTGGACAAGGTTTTCATTGCCACTGATCCCGATCGTGAAGGCGAGGCGATTGCGCGCCATCTGGCCGACGAAATCACGACGCGCAACGAGAACGTGCTGCGCGTGCGTTTCAACGAGATTACCGAACGGGCGGTGAAGGAAGCGCTGCAGTCACCGCTGCCGATCGATGACCATTTGGTGGATGCGCAAAAGGCGCGGCGGGTGATGGACCGGCTGGTGGGCTATCAGGTCAGCCCGATCCTGTGGCGCACGATTTATCGCGGCCTGAGCGCGGGCCGGGTGCAGTCCGTGGCGCTCCGTCTCATCTGCGAGCGGGAGGATGCCATCGAGCAATTTGTTCCGGAGGAATACTGGACGATGGCGGCGGAACTGAAGGGCCGGAAAACCGCGCCCTTTCTCGCCAATCTCGTCAAGATCGACGGGCAGAAACCGGAGCTGCACAGCGAGCGCGAGGCGCAGGCCATCGCGGCCGAGTTGCACCAGCAGGAGTTCAAAGTCACCGACTTGCGCAAGAAGAAAATCAGCCGGCAACCGGCGCCGCCCTTCACCACCAGCACCATGCAGCAGGAAGCTGCGAAACGGCTGGGCTACACCGCCAAACGCATCATGATGATTGCGCAGCAACTCTATGAGGGCATTGAACTCGGCGAGGCGGGCAGCGTGGGGTTGATCACCTACATGCGCACCGACTCGATTCGCGTGGCCGACGAGGCGGTGCAGGCGGCACGCGAGCTGATCGCGCGCGATTACGGATTGGAATATTTGCCCAAGACCCCGCCCAAGTACAAGGCCAAGTCGGGGGCGCAGGATGCCCATGAAGCCATCCGCCCGACCGCGATGCAATATGCCCCCAGGGCCATCAAAAAATACCTGACCGAGGAACAATACCGGCTGTATGAGTTGATCTGGCAGCGTTTCCTGGCCAGCCAGATGGAAGCCGCAGTTTATGAGCAGACCGCCATCGACATCACCGCCGGCCGTTTTTTGCTGCGGGTTGCCGGTTCCACCATTGTGTTTCGCGGTTTCCTGCAGGCGTTTGATGATTTCAAAGAGGAAGAGGATGAAAACGGGGAAAACGCCAGTGTGCCCACCGAACTCACCGTGGGAGAGCTGCTGACGCTGCTCGACCTGCATCCCGAGCAGCATTTTACCAAACCGCCCGCGCGTTACAGCGAGAGCAGCCTGATCAAGGAGCTGGACGCCCTGGGCATCGGCCGGCCGAGCACATATGCCATGATCATCAGCACGCTGACGGCGCGCAAATACGTGGAGAAGCAGGGCCGCCAGCTCACGCCCACCGAATTGGGCCGCACGGTGAACCGCATCCTGGTCCGGCAGTTTCCCAAAATCTTCAATGTCGAGTTCACCGCGTTCATGGAGGGCGAGCTCGACAAGATCGAAAGCGGCAAGAAGGATTTTCTGGAGGTGGTGCAGGAATTCTACCAGCCTTTCAGCCGCGCCGTGCAGGAAGCGGAAGAACGCAAAGACGACATCAAGGACGAGTTGCAGGAAACCACCGAGGAACGCTGCCCGAAATGCGAACGCCCCCTGATCATCCGGTGGGGCCGCAACGGCCGTTTCGTGGCGTGCAGCGGTTATCCGGATTGCAAATTCACGCGCCCGCTCGACAGCCAGGAGGTTGCCACCGGCGAGACCTGTGAAAACTGCGGCCGGGAGATGGTGGTCAAAGTGGGCCGCTATGGTCGCTTCCTCGCCTGTAGTGGCTACCCCGATTGCAAGACTGCCAAGCCTTACCCCATCGGCATGGCGTGCCCCCAGGAGGGCTGCACCGGCCAAGTGGTTGAACGCCGTTCCAAGCGCGGCCGGACATTTTATGGTTGCAGCCGCTATCCCGAGTGTGACTTTGTCACCTGGAACAAGCCGGTGAAAAACCCCTGTCCGGCATGCGGCAATCCCTACACCGAAGAGCGTTACACCCAGGCAAAAGGGCTGCACATTCGTTGCCCCAAATGCAAGCACGAACTGGAATCAGCGCCGGATGAAGACTACTTCGAGCCTGCCACCGGCGGCTGACAGCTTTGCCGGCTGGCTGGAGAGATTTCTGCAGTACCTGCGCGCCGAACGCCGGGCGGCGCCGCGCACCCTGGAAACCCGCGCACAAGACCTGCGGCAATTCGGCGAATTCCTGCACCGTCTGCAGGCCGGTATCGTGGTCAGCCGCGCCACCGTGCGGCAATATCTGAGTTCGCTGTCAGCCGCGGGCCTGGCGCCTGCCACCATCAACCGCAAGCTGGTGAGTGTCAGGCTGCTTTTCGGCTTTCTGGTGCGGGAGGGCGTTTTGCCGCACAACCCCACTGCCAATCTCGTGTCCTTGAAAAAACCGCGGCGCCTGCCGCGCATTCTGTCCGCGGCAACCTTGCTGCAGGCCCTGCGGCTGCCGAATCTCACCACCCCACAGGGGGTGCGCGACCGCGCGATTTTGGAGATGTTTTATGGCACCGGACTGCGGCGCCAGGAGCTGGTCGATCTCAACATTACCGCGCTGGATTTCGCCAATCAGCAGATCCGGGTGTTCGGCAAGCGTGGCAGGGAGCGGGTGTTGCCCATGGGGCGTGCCCTGCGGCTGGCGCTGCTGGAATGGCTGCGCGTGCGTGCGGCCATGGATGAGCCCAAGGACAGGGAGGCGCTGTTTCTCGATGCCCGCGGCCGCCGCATGTCAGCCGGCCAGGTTTACCACACGGTGCGGCATTACCTCACGCAGGTGACAGGCCGCGACAAGGCGCATCCCCACGTCTTGCGCCACAGCTTCGCGACGCATCTTTTGGATGCCGGCGCGGACTTGATGGCGGTGAAGGAATTGCTGGGGCATTCCAGCTTGAGCACCACGCAAATCTACACCCATGTGACGGCCGAGCGGTTGAAACAGGTTTATCAAATGGCGCATCCGCGCGCCGAGCTTGCCGAACCGGAAAATCCCGACTCACGGCCGGAGCCCACACCGTGAGGGCTGTACAACTCTTTGCCTGAAGCACTCGTCTAAGAGGCCAGAACCAACTTGCTCAACTAGTAGATAGAAAGGAGGCCTTTTCCGCGTCAGACTTCGTGAAGTTCCTGCCTGCACTCACCCCAACGGGATGACAGGACAGTGCATTCAATCCACGTTTGGAGGTCGTTTTTCTCCACGAACCCCAACTCTCAAGGAGGTTGCAATGAAACTCCACATCACGGCCCGCCATTTCACCGCGCCCGAGCCCCTCAAGGCGTTCACCCGACAGGAAGTTGCACGGCTGGAGAAATACTATGACGGCATCATCGAAGGAGAGGTGATTCTCTCGTGGGAAAAGCAAACGCAGGTGGCGGAGGTTCTGCTCAAGGTGTATGGGCAAACACTGGCAGCGACGGAGAAAAGTGAGAACATCCGCAAGTCGATCACGCTGGCCGTGGACAAGTTGGAACGGCAACTGAAGAAATACAAGGAACGCTTGCATAAACGCAGCAACAGCAAGGCGGAACGGGAATTCCTGGAGAGACGCGTTGCCGCCATGTAGCAGAGAGGGAATTTCACCGGGCTGCCCGGCCACCAAGCCGGGCAGCTTGGTATCGGGCCAGTCGGCGGTGACCGCCGGCCGCAGAGCAACAGTCCTCAAACGAGTGATGCGAGCAGCAGGAGTCCTCTGATGGAAAACCTCACTGTCGGAACCTTGTACAATGAAACCCATTCGCGCCTGGCGCTGGAGATTGTCAACGGCACCTACAGTTTCCGGCGCATCATAAAAGACGCCGATTTGCACCGGCCCGGTTTGGCGCTCTCCGGTTTCACCAAAGTGTTCACCTATGACCGCGTGCAGATTCTGGGCAACACGGAACTGCGCTATCTCGATGAACTCACGCCGCACGAACGGTTGAAGGCGCTCAAGCCGGTGCTGAATTTCGACATCCCCTGTCTGATCATCACCGACAACAATACCCCCCACCACGAACTGGTGGAGCTGGCCAACAAGCGCGGCATCACCATCTTTCGAACACATTTCAAAACCACCAAGCTGACTCATCTGTTGGGCGAATACCTCGATGAAAAATTCGCGCCCAAAATCACGGTGCACGGCTCGCTGGTGGATGTCTATGGCGTGGGCGTGTTGTTCACCGGGCGCAGCGGGATCGGCAAGAGTGAAATCGCGCTGGATCTGGTGGAGCGCGGGCACCGGCTGGTGGCCGACGATGTTGTGCAAATCAGCCGCAAAGCCGCGGGGATTTTAATCGGCCAGGGCACCGAGCTGCTGCAGCACCACATGGAAATCCGCGGCCTGGGCATCATCGACGTACGCAGCCTTTTCGGCATCCGCTCGATTCGTGCACAAAAACGTGTCGAAGTCGAAGTTCACCTCGAGGAATGGGACAGCAGGGAAGATTACGACCGCATCGGCATCGATGAGCAACGCACCACCATTCTCGAGGTCGAAATTCCCTATGTCAAACTGCCCATCTTTCCGGGCAAGAACATTACGGTGATTGCTGAAGTCATTGCTTTGAACCAGTTGCTGAAGATCGCGGGCTATCACATGGCGCGCGAATTCAATGAAAAGCTGGTGCGCAAGATTCAGGAGCGCACGGAGGATCATCTCGAGTTGGAAAAATATCTGCAGCGGGATTTTGAATGAGGGGGCTCCGGCCTGCCTGTGAACGGCACGCCAACGCGCCAAATCTCAGCGCCGCATCTCTCAAGATTTCAAACAGTTGCGCCATCCGTTTCCGTCCGGCCAATCACATCATACTCCCGACGTGCAGTGCCCAAACGTGTTTTGCCACCGTCGTCATGCCACTTGCTTTTTAATTTTCTTTTGTTTAGATTCAGCGCCAATTTGATGAGCCGCCAAGCTGTTGTCCGGAGTAGTGAGGAAAAAGACGCAGCAGAAGAGTTTGCGCATTGCACTTCAACCTCCCCCATTCTCGATGGTCGCTTCATCAAGCGACGACTCTTCCATAGGATGACCCGTAATCGCTGTATCTTCTCGAACGAGACAACCATTCTTCAGCTCACCTGAGGACAGCACCGGCGCGCGGGGTGGGAACACCGGCATGGCAGGGCGGGATCGCAGGGAGACTGCGAGAATGATGGTTTGCCCGGTCGTGATCGAGGGTCACGAACTGCGCCGGCTTGGCGAACGCGGGAGGTTTGTCAGTTGGATCCATGAGTTTCTCCCACATTTCATTAACTTTTAGGAGGTATTTTTTATGAAGGCCAAGACGCTGTTGAGTTCTCTCGGCATTGTGGTTCTGATGTTCGTGGTGGGATGCAAAGAGGCACCCCAACAATTGCTGGCAGACGCTGATGCGGCCATGCAGGCGGCCCAAACCGCAGAAGCGAACCGCTATGCGACCGACTTGTTCAATGCCGCGAAAGATTCGCTGAGTGCCGCCCAAGCTGAGGTGGAACAACAGAATTCCAAGTTCGCGCTGCTGCGCAATTATGATCGTGCCACCGCCCTGCTGAACTCTGCAATCGCTGCCTTCAAGTCCGCCTCGGATGCGGCAGCCGCCAACAAGGAAAAAGTGCGCGCCGAAGCCGATACGCTGATCGCGCAGCTGACCCCGAAGATTGAAGCGGCCAAAAAGCTGATGGCCAAGGCCCCCAAGGGCAAAGAAGGCCGTGCCGCGCTGGAGATGATTCAGGCTGACATCACCGCCGTGGAATCCGGCTTGAGCGAAGCCCAAAACGCGATGACCAGCAACGATTATCTCACCGCCCGTGACAAGGCGCAGGCGGCGATGAGCAAGATCAACTCGGTCATCCAGGAGCTGGAAAACGCCATCGGCAAGAAGATGGGTTCACGCAGCTAAGCGACCATCTCTGTCAATTCCCCTTTTCCGCCTCGACCGGTGAAGTGCTGCTCGTGCCAGGTGCGCGAACACACCTCGCTGGCCGAGGTTTTCTGTTTGGAATCGCCTTTCCTTCCCCATGACTTTTGAGATTCTCCGCAGCCACATCGCTGAAACGCTCAGGACGAGGAGCCGGAAAGTGCCAGGATATGTGGTCGAGCTGATGAAGAGAATCAGGCTCCCGCAAGGCCGTGAGCGCGTCATTGCAGGAGCAGCCGTCCTTGCCGTTCTCCTCACCTCACTGATTGTCTGTATTCAATTATATGAGCCGGCACCCTCCCAGGTGTTCGAAGAAGCCTGGCAGGCGGTAAGTGAAGCGCGTCGCCAGGAAGCCGCCCAATATGCCCCCGAGGTTTTCCGGCAGGCGGAAACCTACCTCGAACAAGCCCGCAGCACCTGGCGCGCGGAAAACCGCAAATGGTTTTGGAGCCGGAATTTCAACACCACCGCGCAACTGGCGGAAAGCGCCAAGCTCTGCGGCCGCATCGCCGGCCGGCTGGCGGTGGCGCGCCGGGATTCCCTGGAATTGTTCACCACCTTCGGCATCGCGCGGCTGCAACAAACCGTGGAGGAATTCCGCGCGCAAGCCCGGCGCATTCCAGTCAACAAAACGCTCTGGCAGAAATTCGTGGCCAGCGAACTGATGGTGTTGGAAAGTCAGTTTGCCCACTGGCGCCGCGACTATCTCACCGCCAAGGCCAAACTGGAAGAAGCGGAACCGCTGGTGAATGGGGCGTGGAGCACCACCAAGGCCTCCCTGGAAAACTATTTGCGCCAGGTGCCGGTGTGGAGGCGGTGGGCCGACGAGACCATCGCCTGGTCGGCGGCGAGCGACAGTGTCGCCATCGTGGTTGACAAGATGGCGCACAAATGCTACCTCTACAAGGGGGGAAAACTGCTCGCCGAGTATCCGGTTGAGTTGGGCCCGCGATGGCTCGGCCACAAACGCCAGCGCGGGGACAACGCCACGCCCGAAGGCCGCTATCGCATCATCAAAAAGAAAACCAACCGCGAAACCATTTATTACAAGGCGCTCCAGATCAACTATCCCAACAGCGAAGACCAACAGAAATTTCTGGAAGCCCGCCAGCGCGGCGAATTGCCGCGCCATGCCACCATCGGCGGCTTGATCGAAATTCACGGCCATGGCGGCAAGGGCGCAAACTGGACCGCCGGCTGCGTGGCGCTGGAGAATGCCTACATGGACGAGCTTTATGAACTCACCCACATCGGTACGCCGGTCACCATTGTTGGGTCGCTCAAAGGGCTGCCCGCGAATGGCAATGCGCTGCACTGAAATTTCGCCATTTGCGATGCGGCCGGCCGCGGTGATCACACATGCGCAGCACAGGACTTCGGTACACACTGCGCCGACTTGCCTCTCATCCCCGGGTGCATGCCATGCTGACGCCTGAACAAACCTCGCAGACCGCGGCGGGCGCGAACAATCGTCCGCCGGCTGCCGCCTCGACACCCCTGCCGGAGGCCACGCCACAGCCGGTGTCACCTGCTGCGCCGGAGGCCGCAGCGCCTGCTGCCAGCCCCCAGCCGGCCGCGGCCCGCACGCCACCGCCCGCGCGCTGGCGCGTGCGTGCCGCAGTCTTCGGCCTGCTGACGGGAATTCTGCTGGCCCTGCTGATCCTGCTCTTTGCGCCGGTGCTGCGGGAGGGGCTGTTCACGATTTTGCCGGAATCACAATTCGCGCTCGAAACGCGCACCATGGAGCTTGCCCAACTGCAACGTGAAGTGCAGCTGGCTGACAAGCGCGTGGCCAGCCTGCAGCGCCGCCTGGAAGCCCTGGTGCCGCGCCAGCCTTACTTGATTGTCAATTCCTCCGGCAATCGCATTTATGTGATGTCCGGCAAAAAAGTGCTGCATCAAGGCATCTGCTCCACCGGCAGCTACGTGCTGTTGAAGGCGCAGGACGACCGGCAGTGGATTTTTTCCACGCCGCGCGGCATGTTTCGCATTCAGGGCAAGGTCAAAAATCCCGTCTGGCGCATGCCGGACTGGGCCTTCATCGAAGAGGGGCGGCCGGTGCCGCCGCCCAATTCGCCCGAGCGCTTCGAACGGGGCGTGCTCGGCGATTATGCACTGGCCTTTGGCAACGGTTACCTCATTCACGGCACGCTCTACCAGCGTCTGCTCGGCATGCCGGTCACCCACGGCTGCGTGCGCCTGGGAGATGAAGATCTTCGCATCGTTTATCAACATCTGCAGCTCGGCTCGAAGGTCTTCATTTATTGACAAAATGATGTCGTGAGATGAACGTTCATGTCTAACGCTCTGCACAAGATCACAGCGCTGTTGCGCAAACCCTTCCAGCCATGGCTGCGCCTGCTCGCCGGCAATCGCAGGGCACAGATCATCTTTCTGCTCTTTCTGCTGCCCCTGCCGCTGGCCTTGTTTGTCCTGGCCGTCGCCCTGCCGGTTCGCCAACTGGCTTTCGAAGCCCCGCCGGCAAAATCAGCCGGGGAGGATTCCACCTCTCATCAACATCTCAAGGAACCTGAAGACGAGGCGGAGAAACAGGCGCTGGCGGAGAGGCGCATGGCACTGGCCATCGAGGAAGCTTTCTGGCAGGTGCGGTATCAAATGAGCAAAAGCGATTCCATTGGCCTGGTGGTCAATCTCAGCGACAGCCTGGTCATCCTGGAGGTCAAAGGCGTGCCACTGCGCCAGTGCCGGATCATCCGTTATGATCGCAGTGACGCTCTCGATCACCTGGCAGCCAAGGGCCGCTTGCGCCAATGGCTGGCCAGCCCGTTCATCCTGCAGCGCGAGCTGGCCACCCTGCCCAAAGCGCCGATTCGCATCATCGAAGCACCCAAGGATACGATCGAAGCGGAACAGCGCAAAACCGAAATCCCGATTGAAGACCGCGACGTGCACTTTACCTGGGAATTCGACCGCAATCTTACCGTCGTGGTGGAGCAGGAGCAAACACCATCTTGGGAGGGACGTTTGCAGAAATTGTGGTATGAAACCAAACGCACGTGGAACACCACGGCCGCCACGATCGATTCTCTCACCCGGCGCCGGTTGCCCGAGCATCGCTTCTGGATCGCGCTCGAACTCAATCGCGACGATGCCAAAGCGATCTATCGCGCCCTGCCCAAACATGCCAGCCTGGCGCTGCATCTGTAAACTTTTCGCCCGCCGGCCCTCAAGAGCCGCCTGGCACCTTCGCCTGCCGGCGAACCGGCGGCAGCCATTGCTCCAGCGTTTTGACGATTATGGTGCCATTGGAAAAAAAGCTGATCGCGCGCTGCCGCCAATACTCGCGCCGGGAATCCGGCGGCGCCTGCACGCGGCGCTGCACGCTGCGCAGACTGTCATGCAGATAAACGCCGCGGCGCGGGATCAGCCACAGCGGGGCGGCTTCCGGCTGCGGGCCGCGCCACTGCTGGCAACGTGCCTGCGGGCCGAGCAATGCCACGCTTTCATAGCCCGCCCGTTGCGCCGCACGAAAAACGCGTTCGCTGCCCCGGCCAAACGGCAGCGCGAAATGCCGGATCGGAATTTGCAGACGATCTTCGAGCAAGCGGCGGGAATCCCACAGCTCTTCGAACAAAGCAGCTTCCGGCAGCGCCGGCAGATAAACATGGCGCAGCGAATGGCTGCCGATCTCCCAGCCGCAGGCGAGCAACTCACGCAACTCGCCCCAATCCAGGTGCCGGTTGCGGCGCCCCAAAAAATTCACATCCCAGCGATTCTCGCCGCCGATATAACCCGCCACCGGATAGACCGTCGCCGTAAAGCCGTGGCGCTGCAGCACCGGCAGGGCATGCTTGATCAAGCCACGCAAGCCGTCGTCAAATGTCAACACAATCGTGCGGTGCGGCAGCGCCTCCTCCTGCCGCAAGCAGGCGGAGAGCGAAGCCGTGCGATAGCCCGCTTCCGCCAGCCAGCCCATCTGCCGTTCAAATTGCGCCGCGGTAATCCACGTGACCCCCAGAGTTTTGCGGCCTCCAACTTGATGATAGGCCAGTACGACGGGGAACATCGCCACCTTTCCGTGCTGTTTTTCCCAACTGCGCACCCTGCGCTTGCCATGTGCGCAGGGCGGCCCAAAAATTTGGAATCCAGTTTCCGTTTCAATATCTTTAAGCTGCCTGCAGTTGCGTCTGCCGCCTGCAACCCAAGGAAGCGTTCATGAGAACTTCTTTTCTTTTTTGCCTGTGGCTTGCTGCTGCCGCTGCGCTGGCACTCACCCCGGGCTGCCAGCATCAAATTGCCACCCCCCAGCCCGACGTCGAGGATATCGATTATTCAAAAATCGACCGGATCGTCTATTCGCAACACGTGCAGCCGATCTTCAACCAAAAATGCATGTCCGCCAGTTGCCACAATTCAGTTGATCGCTCCGCCGGTCTGCGGCTCGATTCCTGGGAAAACGTGATGGCCGGTTCGCGCTTCGGCGCGGTGGTGATCTCGGGCAATGCGCAGCACAGCCACCTGATTGAACACCTGCGCGGCCTCGCCAGCCCGCGCATGCCGCTTGGCCGGGATCCGCTTGCGGAAAGGACCATCAGCTTCCTCGCACGCTGGATTGATGAAGGCGCGCGCAACGACGCGGGGATGCGGCCGTTCGAGGGCCTCACGGAAAAGGCTTACGTCACCAACCAGGGCAACGATCTGGTCGCCGTGATTGCCACGCAATACAACCTCATCACGCGCTTGATTCCGGTCGGCGATTCGCCCCGTCTGGACGTGCCGCACAACTTGTTTGTCGATGCGCAAAGCAAGTACTGGTACGTCACCCTCATTGACCGGGGCGAAGTGTGGCAGTTCGAGGTGGCAACAGACTCGCTTGTCGGCAGAGTGCGCGCCGGCCGCTCGCCGGCCAATGTCGTGGTCAGCCCGGACGGCAGTCGCGCCTATGTCAGCAATTGGGAAATCTTCAGTAATGGCCGCAGCGTGCAGGTGATCGATACCCACACCATGACGGTGTTGCGCGAGCTGCGTGCGGGGTTGGCGCCCCATGGCCTGGCTTTGAGTCGCGATGGCCGGCTGCTGTATGTCACCAACTATCTCTCCGACAGCATTTCGATCATCCGCACGGACACTTACGAGGAACTCGGCCCGGTGCTGCTGGCGCCGGAGGTGAACCCGGTGCAATCTTCCCTTTATCAGCCGTTGCAGATTGCGCTCACGCCCGACGATCGTCTGGCCTACGTCACCTGTTTTGCTGCGGATCAAGTGCGCGTGATCGACACGGCCAGCCGCAGCGTCATCGCGGCGGTGCCGGTGGGCAAAAGGCCTTTTTTGCTGGAGGTGACGCCCGATGGCCGACAGGTTTATGTCTGCAATCAAGGCGCCAACTCTGTTACCGTCATCCGGGTGGCGGATCATCGCGTGGAAGCCACCATCACGGCGCCGGACTTTGCCGATCCGCACGGCGTGGCCTTCACGCGTGACGGACGCTTTGCCTATGTGACCAACGAGAATCTCACGGGCGATTATCCGGCGCATCATCCCACCAGTGAGGGTGGCCGGCCGGGGAATGTGCTGGTGATCGACATGCGCAGTTTTCAGGTGCTCAAAACCATCGAGGTCGAGGTGGATCCCACAGGCATCGTGGTTTTGCCGCGCTGACTGCCGGCAACAGCGTGCTGGGTTGTTTCTGCGATCGTGTCAAAAGCCTGCGGCCCTGCCCCGGCCGGGGTTCTGCAATCCCCGCTGTTTTCACAGCCTGCAAGGGGAAACGCCGGGGTCCGCCGTGGGGTCATTTTGGACCAGCCTTCATGCCATGCAGGAAACGGATGGCGCGGAGACGGCCGATGTTCCAAAAAGAATGCCCTCGCAGGCACAACTGTCAGCGAAGGCATTCCACCAAATCAAAATTGCGGCGCGGGCGGGGCAACTCGGTGCCCTCAATACAACGCCGAAGTGAAGCGGCGATGATAGGCCTGTGTGATGGGATGCTCGGAGCCGAGCAGGGTGAATACTGCGACACAGGCCTTGCGTGCGCCATCATCATCGAGGCGGCGGTTGCGGCCGACCAGCTCAATCCATGCCTCCAGCGCACCGGCATAATTCCCGGTGCGAAAGGCCGCGATTCCGCGGCGGTAAAGCTCCCAATCAGCCGCCGGTTCACCGCCGCTGGCGGGCAGATGCGACAGCCGGTGCAGGGTTTGAATGGCTTCGATCTTGTTTGAAAAAGGCGTGCCCTCGGGCAGATCGTGCACCAGTTGGCAGGCCTTGTCGAGGTCAGTGGCCACCCACAGGCCGGCCAGCAACACGCGCGCTTCCACATTCTGGGGATCGGATTGCAGCACACTTTCCAGCCGCTGGCGGGCTGTGGTGTGATCGCCGCTCTGCAACGCCGCCCGCGCGCTCTCCAGCTCACGTTTGGCAGCGCTCGGGAGATTCTGTTCCAGCCAGCGCCGCACCTCGCGTTCCGGCAAAGCCCCAACAAATTCCGCAATCACCTTGCCTTCGAAAAACAACTTCACTGCCGGAATCCCCTGAATGCGGAATTGCTGCGCCAGCTCCGGCTCCCTGTCAGTGTTGATTTTCACCAATCGCCATTTGCCCTGCGCTTCCCGCGCCAGCTTTTCCAGCACCGGACCGAGGATGCGGCAGGGGCCGCACCACTCCGCCCAAAAGTCCACCAGCACCGGGGTTTGGTGGCTGGCGGCCACTACTTCTTTCTGAAAAGTCTCGTATGTGACGTCCATGGTTATTGAAAATTGGGTTATTGGTTTTTGGGGGAATAGAGGACCAGCGTTGCGGTCTTTTTTTGACCTTCATTGGCGATGATCAAGGTGCCGTCCCGGGCAATCGCCAGGCCCTCCGGTTGCGTGTGCACGGATGTGGGCAGTCGCGTTGCGCCCAGCAGCTTGCCGCCGCGATCCAGTTCAATGATCGCCATGCCGTTGTAAGCCAGCACAAAGAAGTGGCCGGTGACCGGATGGCGTTCGATCGCCGAGGGATTGAATTCCTTGCCGCCGGTGTGCGCCAGGATCTCCGGTAGTGCCAGCACGAATCGCGGCGTGGCTTGCAGTCGCCGCGTGCGGAGTGAAAAGGCGTAGATCGCCTTGCTGGTGTTGCGCAAGCCGCTGCCCGGTTCGCCTTTGCAGGCCAGCAGCAGACAGTCGCTTTCCGGATCATAAGTCAACCCTTCCACATCATTGCGCAGGTGCAGCGGCGTCCTGAGGGGTTGATATTCGGCATACTGGCCAGCCGGCAGGTTGCGGAAGCGATGGATGGTGCCGCCGGAATCGACCAGGAACACGGTATCGCGACGCGTCGCAATGCCTTCGAAATCACCGCGCAGCAGCAGGCGGCCGGGATAGAACCGCTTCACCAGGCGGCCAGAGCGATAATCCACTTCGAACACGATGCCGGTTTCGTCGTTGTGACACAACAGCCGGCCGTCATCGGTAAAAGCCAGACCCGAAATCTCGCGCAGCTCCCCGGGCAGCTTGATGATCGTCGGTGACTTTGCCGCCAGATCGTAGGAAGCGATTTCTGGAACAGCCGGTGGATGCGGCAGGGCGACCGGGAAATTATCGGCGGGAAGCCAGCCGCTCAGCAGCACGAACACAGGCGCAAAGGAGATCATCATGCTCCATTCTGAAAATGACCAAGCTTGCAGCAGCATTCCGGCGATGAGGAGGACACCCAGGTTTGCAGGTTTGCGCAAGCGGGCGGCGCAGGGCGTTTTCCCGGCGGTCCTTCTGCGGTGCCGGCCTCACCAATCGATCACATCGCCTGGAATGTCGCGTTTCACCGGCGTGTCGATATCGAAGCTGAAGAGATTTTGCGGCGCCGTGAGGCGGACGATCTTCACTTCTTTGATGCGCTCGAGCGGCACGACTTCGTCGCCGAAACCGTTGGTGCGCGTCTGGCTCGACCAATAGACGACGTTCTTGCCGCCGTTTTCGTCGCGATAATAACCCAGGAAAATCACCGAGTGGCCGAGGCCATTCTTCCAGGAGACGTTCATGAAATCGCCCGGCCGGGCGTTGCGCGGTTTGATTTCGCTGCCCATCTGCGCGTATTGCACCAGGGCATAATGGCTGCCGAAGCCATCGTCGTTCCACTTGCCCCAGAACTTGACCGTGTCTTCGCGGCGGCTGCCATCGGGTTCCTGCATGCGCAGGGCTTCCAGCCGTTCCGGTGAAAGGCGGTGCGCGGCGTGCGGCAGCATCAGATTCAACTGCTCGATGAAGGCGGCATAGGTTGCGCCGCTGCAATAGCTCGTGGTGCGCGGCGGCGACAGCAGCGGTTTGCCGAACAGGGCGAGCGCATACCCCACGGGCGATTCAGTGGGCACGGCATTGATACCGGTGAAATAGCCGCCGCCATCCCTTGCCGTGGCCTGCACTTTGTCGATCGCCCGCAACGCCCAGACGTTGCAGCCGGTGACATACTTGCCGAAAATTTCGGCATGCCGGGTGTGATGCGTGCCGCCCGCGAGGTCTTCCTTTTTGAGAATGAACCATTCGCCGTTGTCCGTGGTCGGCTGCAGGGCAGTGCTATCGCTTTGCGCCAGCGCCATGCTGGTGAGTATGCTGCACAGACCGGCCAGCAAGCCGATTGCCCTGCCGACTTTTGCCATATTCCCTCCCGCAGGATCGCAGTGAAGAATTCGTGCTTGCACCCCGGGCAGCTTCACACTATATTGCCCCTGTCGTGCGCGCGGCCAGAAACCTCCGGACACCGACGGCAGCAGCGAAAAGCATGCGCTGCGTTGCCGAAGGGTTTTGCGCTTTCTTTGCAGCAGGAAGATAGCAGAAAACCGGAATTATGCAATCGCCGTTTCACCCCGCCGGCCCGACCGCGGAGGAACCTCATGCCCGAGTTGCCTGATCTCGTCTATTTGGAAAAGCGTCTGCAGCCCCTGCTGGTTGGCCGGCAGTTCACGGCTGTCGAAGTTTATGAGCCGGTGGTGGTGCGCATGCTGCTGCCGGGCGATTTCGCCCAAACGCTCACGGGCCTCACCTGCACAGCCGTGCGACGGCACGGTCCGTTTCTGGTCTTCAGCCTTTCCGGAGAAAAGGAACTGATCCTGCACCCCATGCTCGCCGGCCGGCTGCAATGGCGCAACGACGCCGGCCAACCCGCGGCGAGCTGCGCGTTGACTCTGACCTGCGAACCGGGCGCGGGACGGCTGCATTACCTCGATGACAAAAGGATGGGCAAGATTTACCTGACGAAGGCGGGGGCTTACGGAAACATCCCGCGCTTTTGCGATCAGGGGCCGGATCTGCTTTCCGCCGCCTTTTCACTGGAGTATTTCCAGCAGCAGCTCCGGCGCAGCCGCAAACAGGTGCGTGTGCTGCTCATGGATCAAGCGGTGGTGAGCTGCATCGGCAACGCCTATGCGGATGAGATTTTGTTTCACGCCGGCCTTCATCCCAAAACCTTCTGCCAGCAGTTGCAGGAGGAAGAGATCACGCGGCTGTATCACAGCATCCGTGCCGTCATGCAGTGGGGCCTCGACGCGGTGGCAGCCGCCCAGCCCGCGCTGGAGGTGAAGGTGCGCGATCATCTGCAGGTGCGCAATCGCAAAGATCAGCCCTGCCCCAAATGCGGCAGCAAAATCCGGCGTGCCGGCGTGCTGGGACATGACGCCTTCTTCTGCCCCACCTGTCAGCCGCCGGCCCGACGCCAGTTTCTCGACTGGCGGACTCTCGACAAACCGCGCCCCTGAGCCTTTTGCAAGCACAGGCAAGCCTTGCTTTCGCCCGCCTGGAATTCTATATTGCCGCCGTTCCTCTTTTTCACCCCAAGCAGCCTTTCAATTTTACAAGGAGCAGCCATGGCGTTGGAACGCAAAGGTGCGGTGACGCTCGGCGGCAAGCCTCTCACCCTGGTGGGTGCGGAAATCAAAGTGGGCGACCGCGCACCGGCTTTCACAGTGATGGACAACAAGTGGCAGACGGTTCGTTTTGAGAATCTGGGCGGCAAGCCGACGCTGCTTTCCTCCATTCTGTCGGTCAACACCGGCGTGTGCGATGCGGAGATCCGGCGGTTCAACCAGGAGGCGGGCAAGTTGGGCGACAAGGCGCAGTTTCTCACCATCAGCACGGATTTGCCGTGCGCGCAGGCGATCTGGTGTGGCCACGCCGGCGTGCAGAATGTCCAAACCTACGCGGATCATCTCCACACCAGCTTCGGCCTGGCCTACGGCACACTGGTCAAAGAGATTCGCGTGCTGTCACGCGCCATTTTCGTGATTGACCGGGATGGCATCGTGCAGTATGTCGAATACGTTCCCGAGATCGGGCAACATCCCGACTATGACCGGGCCATGGCGGCGATCCACCGGTTGCTCTGAGCCGGTCGCTGCCCTGGCACCTCTTGCTTCTGCGGCTTTGCCAAACCGAGGGTGCCATGAACGCGGTTGTTTCACCCTTCGAGCATTTGATGCTGCCGGGGTTGCGTGACGCTGTGGTCCTGATCACAGGCGGCACGCGCGGCACCGGCCGTCTGACCGCCAGCCTGTTCGCGCAATGTGGCGCCCGCGTGGCAATCAACGGCCGCTCGCCCGCCGAAACGCAGGCAGTCGCCCGTGAGCTGGCGGCGCACCACGGTGTCGCAACCCTGGCCCTGCCCGCCGATGTTGCCGAGGTGCAGGCGGTGCGCGAGATGTTCGCGCACCTGCAGCGCTGGAGTCACGGCCGGCTGGAGGTGCTGGTGTGCAATGCCGGCTATCCTCTGCTCGAAGAATTTTGGCAGACGCCGCTGCATGAAATGGGCGAACAGGAAAGCCAGCAATGGTTTCAACGGGTGCGGGCGGTGGATCTGGACGGCGCGCGCTACTGCAGCCGGGAGGCCCTCAAACTGATGGTGGCGCAGCGCCGCGGCGTGTTGATCTTTGTCAGCTCCACGCCGGCCCTGGTGGGCTATCGCGGCACGCCCTACACCGAAGCCAAAGCCGCTCTGCTGGGGTTGATGCACGACCTGGCGCTGGAGTATGGCAAATACGGCATTCGCGCCAATGCCATCGCTCCCGGCAACATCGCCAGCGGCTGGTATGAAAGACTCAGCCCGGCGCAACGGGCAATCCTGGCGCAGGAGGCCCCCATGGGCCGCTGGGGCAAGCCGGAGGAAGTGGCCGGCACGATTCTCTTTCTGGCCTCGGAACTGGCGGGCTTCATCACCGGCCAGACGATCGTGATCGATGGCGGCAAGGTGATGCGTTGACCGCCGGGATCAATATCCCTGGCCAAAATGGAGCTGAACTTCAACCGTGGCGGTGACCGGCACCCCGTTGCGGCGGCCGGGCTTCCAGGCGGCGCGCGCCACGGCCAGCATCGCCTCTGCATCCAGCGCGGCAGAGCCCGAGCTTTTGACGATGTGCGTTTCCAGCACGCGGCCACTGCTGCTGATGGTCGCCGCCACCACCGCCATTCCCGAGCGATTTTCCTTCCACACCTCTTCCGGTTGATGCACGGCAGCCTGCAGTCCCGCCAAGCCGCCAATTGGTTCAGGGGCAATGTTCTCTTCCGCGGTGCCACTGCGCGCACCGGCCGGTGAGGTCGTGTGGTCTCCCTTGGGCAGCGGCCGCAGACAGGCAGACGCAGTCATTGCCACAGCCAGCATCAAAAACAGCCATCTCCTCATGGTTGTGCTCCCTTGTCCTCATAGCAGGAAAATGCGCTTGACATTCGCGGCAGGTCATGACATATTGCGCCACCCATCCCAGTCTTTTGGAGGCAACCCTTGCGATTCTGCACCATCGATGCGTTGGAATGCCCCATGAATCGTTGCTCTTTTCACGGGCACCCTTTGCCGGTGCGCCTCCGGCCGCAACGGTTTGTCTGCCGCTTGCTGCTGGTGAGTGTGCTGGCCGGCAGCGCCACCGGCCGGGCACAACTGCTCGAATCCACCATCGCCAAAATCCCCGAACCCATTTATCGCCGGGCGCAACCGGCCGTGGTGAAAATCATAGCCGGCAACGGCCAGCGCCATGGCAGTGGCCTGGTGGTGGGCAAAACGCAAAAGGGCCTGGCTCTCATTCTCACCGCCAATGAAATCATTGCCGGCCTCGAAAATACGCTTGCGATTCAACTCGACAACCGCCCGGAGACGATTACAGCGCGAGTGATTCTCGAAAAGTGGCGCACCCCGGAGCTGGCTTTGCTGGCGGTGCGCGCCCGGACGCTTCCCCTCGCGCCGACGCTGTTGTTTCATCCGGCGGCAAAACTGGCGCCGGGCGACCACGTCAGCGTGCTGGGATTCCCGCAAACGCCGTTCATCTCACAAAATCGCGGCCGCATCGTGCGCAGTGCAGAAAACCGGCTGGTGCTGAACATCGTCGTGCCTGCAGGCCAGTCGGGCGGACCACTCATCGATGCTGACGGCCGGGTCGTCGGTATCGCGTTGACACGCGGTCCGGCGCCCGGCGAAGGCGTTCCTTTGGCGGTGGTGCAAGAACGGCTGCATGCCTGGTTGGGCCGGGTGCCGCTGGCGGAACGCTGGCAGGTCGCTGGCGAACAAAAGCATTGGACCGGCTGGCTGATCGGCGGCACCCTGCTGCTGGCCACGGGTGCGGCGGTGGCCTGGTCCGGCCTCTTTTGAAGCAAATGCTGCCCGCCCCCGGCGCGCTGGGGCCCTCATGGCCGCAGCAGCAGCTTGCCGGTGGTTTGGCGGCTCTCCAACAACTCGTGTGCCCGGCGCGCCTCGGCGAGCGGCAGGATGCGGTGAATGCGCACGTTCAGCCGGCCCTGCATGACAGAACTAAAAACATCATTCGCCCGCCACAATAATTCTTCACGGGTGGCGGTGTAGTGCGTGAGCGTGGCGCGGGTCATGAACAGCGAGCCTTTGGTGCTCAGCGCCAGCGGGTCGATCGGTGGCACCGGACCGCTGGCCTGCCCGAAGAGCACGAGATAGCCGCGCGGCCGCAGACAATTCATGCTCTTCTCCCAGGTGGTTTTGCCCACCGCATCATACACCACCTCCACCCCCCTGCCCGCCGTCAGGCGCTTCACCTCCTTTTCAAAATCCTGCTGCGTGTAAAGAATGACTTCCGCGGCACCGGCCGCGCGCGCCAGTACGGCCTTCGCTTCCGTTGAAACGGTGCCGATGACGCGCGCGCCGCGCTGCGCGGCCATTTGCACCAGCATCAACCCGATGCCGCCTGCCGCCGCATGCACGAGGCAGGTCTCGCCGCTTTTGAGCGGATATACCGATTGCGTCAAGTAATGCGCGGTCATGCCCTGCAACAAGACCGCCGCGCCCAAATCAAAGGGCAGGGCGTCCGGCAAAGCCACGACGCGCCAGGCGGGCACGACCACATATTCGGCATAGCCGCCCGGCGTCATGGCAAAAGCCACGCGCTGACCGGGCTGCACCTCCGTCACCTTGTCACCGACGCCCGCCACCACGCCGGCAGCTTCGCTCCCCGGCGTGAAGGGCAGCGGAACTTTGTAGAGACCGGTGCGGTAATACACGTCGATGAAGTTGACCCCACAGACTGCCACCTGAATCAGGACTTCGGTGTCGCCCGGTTCAGGCACGGGGATCTCTTCGAGTTGCAGCACTTCCGCGCCGCCCAGTTGATGAATGCGGATGGCTTTCATGAATGATCCTTTCAAACGGCCTGGATATTCCCGGCGAATTTTCCGCGCGAGCTGTGGGGGTCAGGCACGGCGCTGATAAACCTGCACCGCCCAAATCGGGGTGTGTGCCTCGAATGCCTTTTCGAAACCCTGCGTATGGATCCAGGCTTCAATTTGCGCAGGGGGATGATAATAGGGATGGAATCCGAAACGCAGCAGTCGCAAGCCGGCAATGACCAGTCGAAAGGCCAGCCGCGCGAAATGGCTGTGGCGGGGATAGCTCACGGCGAGCGTCTGGCGTGTCCTGGCGGCCGCACCGGCAATCAGCCGCTGCGCATCGGGATAACAACAAATCACCTTGTCGAGAATCGTGACATCCGCCGCGGCCAGCTTGTCATGCAGGTCGAGGAAATCGCCCTGCTGATAGCTGGTGCGTGGCTGCAGCGCCATCTCCGCGGCGAGCCGGCGTGCGGTGGCAATCATTTTCTCTGAAATGTCGATGCCGACCGCAGTGGCGGCGCCGTTTTGCAGCAGAGTCAGATGCAGCGCGCCCACGCCACAACCGATTTCCAAAATCCCGGCGTGCGACAGGCCGCTGCGGCGAATGCCCTCGACCAGCAGGCGTTGCTCCGGCCGCAGGCCGTGCCGCTTGAATCGCCACAGCATGAAACCGGCCTGGAGATTGAAAAATTTGTTGGTACCGGCGAGCGTGCAGCAGTCCATTTCAATCCGTTACAGGTTGCAAAGGTGGCAGGTGAAAACACACGTACTTGATGCTCTTGCCGGCAGCGAGATGGCGGCGCTCATAGGTTGTTTGAATGCGCAGCAACTCATCCGCACCGGCGTGCTGATGGATGTCGGGAATCGCCGTGAGAATCGTGCCACCCTCCGCCCTCACACTTTCCAGCGTGAAGACAAACAGGCCGGGATCATCGGTTTTGAGATGAATCCGGCCCTGCGGCGGCAACAGCAGGCGGTACATTTGCAGGAAGCGCGGCGCAGTCAGGCGCTTTTTGGCCTTGCTGTTTTCGCTGAAGGGATCGGGAAAGGTAATCCAAATTTCGCTCACTTCCTGCGGCGCGAAGAACTGCGCCAGGTTCTCGATCTGTCCGCGCAGAAAGGCGGCGTTCGCCAGATTTTCCTGCAGCGCGATTTTGGCGCCGGTCCACAAGCGCGCGCCTTTGGCATCGACGCCGATGAAATTTCCCTGCGGGAAGCGGCGGGCCAGCGCAATGGTGTATTCGCCCTTGCCGCAGGCCAGCTCGAGCGTGATGGCATGATCGTTTTTGAAGCAGCGCTCATGCCAGCGACCCTTCAGGTCAACCGGATGATAATAAACATTGGGGAAAGTTGCCAGTTCGGCGAAGCGGCGCAGTTTCTTTCGCGACATGGTTGTGCGACAACACGGCGGACAAGGCTCCGCAAGGGGCGGGCCGTTGCCCGGAAATTCACCGGCTTTGCGCATAACGCGGCTGCTCGACACGTCCCGTACAACAAGGTACCGGCTGCCGGCATCATTGCTGCGGGACGCAACGCTCTTTTTATCGCAACAAAATATTCACCCCGAAGCCCCAACTTTTCCCCGCAGACTGGCGTTTGAGACGGCAGTTACAGCGCCAGAGGGCGGCACTTATTCCATTTTCACCCTTATCAAACGGAGAACAGGATGAAGACAGTATTACGAGGGACATGGCTCGCGTGGTCGGCAGTTCTGCTCACCGCCGTGCTGGCCGGAGCGCAAACAACCATCACGGCAAGCGATTTATTGGGGCTGATTGGCAAGTCGCAGACGATCGAATCTGACACCACCGGCAGTCTGATCATCAATCTCGGTGCTGCCGGCGCCAATCAGACGTGGGACTTCCGCGCTGTCACTCTGCAGGCTGACCGGGCCATCAATCAGTTCCTGTCGCCCCAGACAACACCATTTGCCGGCCGCTATCCCCTTGCCAACCTGGTGCAAAAAACCACGTTCCCCGCGGAGCCGGGTGTCGAGTATTACTTGTATTTGCAGGTGACCACGACGAATGTACGCAGTCTGGGCGCCGGCTTCATTACGCCTGATACGGCGATTGCCGATTTCGAGGGCGGCAGTGATTTCGCCCCGCTGCCTCTCCAGTTTGGCGCCACGTGGAACACCGCGAGAGCCGACACCATCGGCGATCTGGCGACCTTCGGAACCGTCATCCGATCGACCGCCAGCAATACGGTTGATGCCTGGGGCCGGGTGCGGCTGCCGATCGGAGACTTTGACTGCCTGCGCGTTCGTGCAAACTCGCAGACCATCAGTCTGACTTACATCGGCGGCACGCTGTTCCTCGCCGATACCACGATCCACATCGACTACTCTTGGATCTCGCGTGACAATTTCTTCGTTGCACAAGCCAGCAGCCAGGATGGCGAAACCAATCCCAATTTCACCAAGGCCTCCTCCTTCAGCCGCCTGGCCTCGCTGACCACCGCAGTGGCGGAAAACACCGGCAACAGCAACCCGCCGGCGGGGTTTGCGCTGGCACAAAACTTTCCCAATCCCTTCAACCCGGAAACCACGATTTCCTTTCGCATCGCCCGGCCGGCGTTCACGGAACTGGTGATTTACAATCTGACGGGTGAAAAAATCCGGACGCTGGTTTCCGCGGCTCTGTCGGCAGGCACACATGCAGTGCGTTGGGATGGCAGGGATGATCGCGGCAGGCGCGCCGCCAGCGGCGTTTACATCTATCGTTTGAAAGCCGGTGAGGTTGTCACAGCCAGGACCATGTTACTCTTGCCGTGACGACCACCGGCAGGTCGCACCGCAACCGCGCTTCACAGGCTTGCCCCCTCTCCTGCGCTTCCGTGCGCGTCACCGACGCGCAGTGCGGAAGAGGGGGCTTTTTTTCATCAGCATATGGCGGGACAGCGCAGATGCCCTCAATCTTCCACTGCAACGTAAGGCCGCCACCAGGCTTGCCGCAGAGCAGTCACTTCCGGATCTTCCTCTTCAACAATGCGGAGATCATAGGACACCGGTGGCTGTGGTTGCAACACGGCATGCAGCCGGCGAATGCGGCCATGCCGGGCGATCAACAATTCGATTTGCGACCCCACCGCCTTGCGCGCGAGCAGGCTTTGCCAGTTTTCCGGGGTGACGGCCTGCCCATCCAGCGCCAGCCAGCGATCGCCCACTTCCAGGCCGGCTTGCGCCGCGCTGGAGCGCCAGGCCACCGCCGCCACGATGGCTTGCTGGTCCTGTTCGCGCACGCTCACGCCCAAATAAGACGCATCGGGATGCGACAGCGTGTCGATTTTGATTCCCGCCAGTTTCAAATAATCATCCACCGGCAGCTCGAGCGTGCCTTCGACATAATCGCGCCGGAAAGCACGCCAATCCATTGCCGTCACCTCGCTGAGGCACTGCCAGAACTGTTCCGTGGTAAAACCCGGCCGGGGAAGGCCAAAGCGTGCCAGCAGGGCGCGCATGACGTCATCGAGGCTGCAGCGGCCCCGGCTTTCGCTGCGAATGCGCAAGTCCATGCACAAGGCCAGCAAATTGCCGTGGGGATAGTAGGAGAAATATGTCTGTGCCAGGTTGCCCTGCTCGCCGCTGCCATAGGCCCACAGCCAGGTGTCGATACTGGCCTGCTGCGGGCTGCGGAAGCGCCAGCCGCTGCTGCGACGATATTCCGTCAGCAAATTGGCATAAAGCCGCAGCCATTTCCAACGCGGCCAGAGCCCCGTGCGCAGCAGCGTGAGATAGCCGTAATAATCCGTCCAGCCTTCGGCGATCCACAGGCCGGCCGTGTGGACTTCGCGGGTGTAATCGAACGGCCCGAGCTCGCGCGGCCGGATGCGCTTGACATTCCACAAGTGAAAAAATTCATGCGCGGCGTATTCAAGATCGATGTCCTGCCGCTGCAAGCCGGAATAGCTGAAGGACACCCCGGCCGCGTCGCGCATATCACCCGGACGATGCGGCATGCCGATGCTGGTGGAGTTGAGATGTTCCAGGCCGTAATACGGCGCGCGGGGATCGACGTGCCAGATGAAGACGTATTCTGGAAAGGGCGGCCCGCCCATCATTTGGATTTGCTCCGCCACGATTTTGTGCAATTGCTGCGCGAGGTTGCGAACCCTTGCGCTGTCCTGCTCGCCATGCATCACCAGGCGGCAGAGCCTGCCCGCCACAGGGAAGCGCACCTCCAAAAAATTCCCGATTTCCAGAGGCGCGTCGATGAACTCGTCATAATCGCGCGCTTGAAAGGTGGAGTCATCCACCGCCGTCAGACCGGTGGCGATGCGCCAGCCGCGCAAGTGCATGACGCGCAGGCGCACCGGCCGCGCCGGCTGATTGACGGCATACATGAAAACTTGCGGGCCGAACACCTGCGCATGTTCCTCGTTGAATTCGCTTTCCGTGTCGCTGAGGAGGTTGGCAAGGACGCGATAGCGAATCGTGAGATTGCCGTTGCCGCCGGCAGTGGTGACGCGCCAGGTCTGTTTGTCGATCTTGATGACAGGCAACGACCGGCCGGCGGCATCAAGCGCGGCAAAATCCTGCACGAATTTGGCGTAGTTCGCGATTTGATAGGATCCCGGCGCCCAGGCTGGCAGGCTGAAATCCTGATGCGGTCTTGCTGCCGGCACGGTCAGTTCGACCTGCAGCAAATGCGCCTGGGGCTCTTCCAGCCGCAGCCGGTATTCCCAAACCGGTTGCGCCCCAAGCGGGAGGGCACAGCCGGCGAGAAAAGCAGCGCACAGCAAAGCGGGTTTCGTCATGGCAGAGGGCCGTGAGGGAATGTGGCGATGCGAAGGTTGTCAGGGATTGGTCACCGGTGCCGTGGCGCGCTTGTCCAGTGAGAATTTGCGTTCGGCCCAGCCCGCCAAACGCACGAACGGCAGGCCGATGAGAAAATACATCAGCGCCACCACCACGCCCAGGCCGAGATAGTCGAAGTCGATGCCGGCCAGACGCTGGTATTCGCGCGTCAGTTCCACCATGGCAATGACCGAGACCACGGAAGAGTCTTTGATCAACGAAATGAAATCATTGGTGACCGGCGGAATCACCAGCCGCAGGGCCTGGGGAATGATGACGTGACGCAATGCCTGCCAGCGCGTCATGCCCAGGGCGAGCGCGGCCTCCATCTGGCTGCGCGGAATCGCGAGGATGCCGGCGCGGTAATTTTCGGCTTCGTAGGCGGCATAATTCAACGCCAGGCCGGCGACCGCCGCCACCACGGGCGAGAGCTTGACGCCGATGAGCTGGGGCAGGGCGTAGTAGATGAACAGCAACTGCACCAGCAGCGGCGTGCCGCGCACCGCTTCAATGTAGAAGGTCGCGAGATGGGAAAACGGCGGCACCGCATAGAGGCGCAACAACGAGAGCACCAGGCCGAACAGGATCGCCAGAATCATGGCCGAGAGTGAAAGTCCAAGGGTGACCATCGCGGCTCTGAGCAGCAGAGGCAGGTATTTCACACGATACTGCTCCAGCTTGTCCTGCCAGGTGCGCTCCAGGCGGTTGGTGCGCAGGAAGGCGTGCCAGGCATCGGGCGGCACATTGGAAGGTTGCCGGTCATTGAAGAAAGCGGCCAGTCGCGGCGTCCACAGATTCCAGCGCTGATAGATGGTGCGCAGGGTGCCGTCGGCGGTCAGTTGCTCCAGCGCGCGATTGATGTCCTGCAGCAGGGCGGTGTCTTCCTTGCGCAGACCGATGCCGTATTGCATCTCGCCGATGGGATCGCCGACGAGTTTGAGCTTGGGATTGGTGGCGCCGTAATACAGCGCAATGGGGTGATCCATCAGCACGGCATCGAGCCGGCCGAGGGCGAGATCTTCATAAGCCGTAATCTGGCCGTCGTAAGCGCGGCTCTCGATGTCGGGGTGGGTTTGCAGGATGCGCTCGGCGAGCGAGGCCTTCAGGGTGCCGACGATCCTGCCGCGGCAATCCTGCAGGCTGTTGATGTCGTAGGTGTCCTTGCGCACCGTCAACTGCTCGAAGGTGATGTAATATGGAATCGAGAAGTTGATCTCCTGCTCGCGGTCAGGCGTGATCTCCAGGCCGTTGACAATGATGTCATAGTTGTCGATGCGCAGGCCGGGTACCAGGCCGTCCCATTGATTTTGTACGAACACCGGTTCGCGCTGCAGGCGGGCGGCGAGCGCGGCGACCAAATCCACCTCGAATCCCAGCATGCGGCTGGGATCATCGCGGTCGGGGAAGATGAATGGCGCCCCGCCTTCTGCATCCGCGCCCCAGCGCAGCGGCGGCCGCGCCGGGTTTTGAGCCGGCAAGGATCGCGGCACGGCCAGGCTGAGCAGGCAGAGTAAATTGAGTAGAAAAAACGGTGTCTTGCTCATGCGTCGGAGTTGTTGACGTTGGCGGACACAAGGCTTTGGTTCGAGAAATCCGGGCAACCACAGCCGTGTCTGTCTGGCATCACGAACTGTTTGAAAAATGTTCCGGCAACGGTTGAGCCGTGGTCTCGAAATTCGCTGCGTGATCACAACCGGTGAAGCTTGAGAGGCCCCGGTTCAGCCGGCCGGACACTGCCGCATTTTCCGGGCGGAGAACGGGAGCGGCGTGGCCTGGCACTCTGCAAGCATTTTCCGGATACTGAATGTCATTGCCATTGGCGGCTTGCGGCCGCACCGGGGAAGGGGTCGGCGGCATGAGCGCGCGGGCCATGACTCTTCTTCCGGCAAACCCCAAACGCGGCAGGCAAAACCGGTTCAGAACGGCAGCAACGGGCGGTGCTCACAAATATTTTCGCAAAAACTTGCGTGTGCGTTCGTCGCTGGGCGAGGAGAAAATCCGGCTGGGCGGCCCGCTTTCGACGATGTTGCCGTCTTCAAAGTAAACCACCTTGTCCGCCACATCGCGGGCGAAGCGCATTTCGTGGGT
Organism: candidate division KSB1 bacterium; assembly: GCA_034506255.1. Classification (NCBI taxonomy): domain Bacteria; kingdom Pseudomonadati; order Candidatus Zhuqueibacterales; family Candidatus Zhuqueibacteraceae; genus Candidatus Coneutiohabitans; species Candidatus Coneutiohabitans thermophilus. The sequence goes on from JAPDPX010000005.1 coordinate 51,572, forward strand.
GACCACGATCTGCGTCATGCCCTCCTCGTCGAGTTGCTTCATCACACTCAACACCTCCTCGACCAGCCCGGGATCGAGCGCGGAGGTCGGCTCGTCGTAGAGCATCACTTGCGGCTCCATCGCCAGGGCCCGGGCGATGGCCGCACGCTGCTGTTGTCCGCCGGAAAGCTGGGAGGGATAATGGTTCGCATGCGAGGCCAGACCGACTTTGCCGAGCAAATCCAGGGCGCGGGCTTTGGCAGCCGCCTCTGCCAGCCCCTTGACCACCATCGGCGGCCGCATGACATTTTCCAGCGTGGTGAGATGGGGAAAAAGATTGAAGCTCTGAAACACCATGCCAACATGGGTGCGCAGCGTGCGTGTCCGAGTGTGAAAATCCCTGCTCAACGCCTGCGACTTGTGCTGGCGCTCGAGGGTGATGCCGCCGATGGTGATGCGGCCTTTGTCCATCACCTCCAGGCCGTTCAAGCAGCGCAGAAAGGTCGATTTGCCGCAGCCGGAGGGCCCGATGAGCACGGTCAGCTCGCGGGCCTCCACCTGCAAATCCACACCCTTCAACACCGGATGGTGATGGAAGGATTTGTGCAGATCATTGACGGAGATGACCACGGCATTCGCAGATGACATGCCCACACTCCTGCAAGTCTGGTGGTCGAATCATGAAGCAAGCAAGCGCAAAGGCAGCCGGAACGCACCGTGCCACCGGTGATTTCGGAGGGACACTATTTCGTCTCCGCCTCCTGATAGAGCTGCTCCAGCATCTCAAAGGCATGGCGCAAATGGGGAATGACGATCGAGCCGCCCACGATCAGTGCGATGTTCATGGCCTCGTACAACTCTTCCCGCGTGGCGCCTTCGCTTACACAGCGGTCGAGATGGTAGAAGATGCAATCGTTGCAGCGCAACACCATGCTGGCCACCAGCCCCATCATCTCCTTGTGCTTGGCGGAGAGCGCGCCGGCGAGATAGGCCTTGTGGTCGAGCGCAAAAAATTTTTTGTAGTCGCTGAAGCCGCTGTTCAGGATCTTGTCGTTCATCTCCGCGCGGTATTGGCGCGTCTTGGCAACCTTGGTTTCCATTGCCGTTCCTTTCCTGAAGATTCCCGGGACGTGGTTTTGCAACACGGCATCATGCCGCAATCAAATTTGAGCCGGGAAGATACGAAGCACGGCGGGTTGGTATTTCCCGGCGCTGTGGGCGTGCGCGCGGCCCCAAAAACTTTGCGGGCGGGATACTTTTAGAGCATCCGGCTCAAGCGTACATGACCACATGACTGTTCTTGGCATCTGATGAACTCCGACAGGAGTGAGGTGTTTACCGCCAAGTGCCGTTCGCCGAAATGAAACCCCAGCGGGGTGACATGTGTATCGTGCCTCCTCATTGATCTCCTCTTGAATTGAAGGCAAACGCCGTTACATGTCACTCCTCAAGGAGTTTGAAGGTGGAGGTGTTGACAATTACTCTAAACATTTCACCCCTGGCGGGGTTGGGCCGTTCGCTATCACGTTAGGGCAAGTGGCTCTCAGCAGAGAAGGCACGGAACTGATTTTGCGATTCTTTTCATCTTGTTGTCGCAAAATGTACACAACATTCGGATGATCCATAATTTTGGGGGTCATTCTCCCAACCCGCCGATCTCATCTTCGCCCGCTTTCTTCCCAGCGCCGGCACAGCCGTTCATAAGCTGCCGGGGTGTCGACATCACACAGGATGTGATCCGCCGGCATGGCAACTTCCAGCACGGCATGGGGGTGGCGTGCGAGAATTGTTTTGCCACCCGCATCACCGCTGAGCGCCAGCAATTCAGATTCGTGCACGCGATCGAACACCACGGGATGGCCGCGACGGCCGCCATGAACCGGCACGGCGATGGAACAGGCGCGGCGCCGTACAAATGCCTGCAGCACGAGATCGATCTCGGCTGCCGTGACCAGCGGCACGTCACCCAGTGAAATCAGAAAAGCTTGTGTCGTGGCTGCCACCGCACGCACGCCGGCAACGATCGAGGTCGACAAGCCGCCGGCATAATCCGCATTGAAAACGAATTTCACCCCGCGGCCGGACAATGCAGTTTGCACCTGCTCCGCCTGATAGCCGATCACCACCAGCACCTCGTCAACCGCGGCAGCCAGCAAATGATCGACTGTGTGCGCGACCAGGGCCTTGCCGCCGAGCGGCAGCAGCAGCTTGTTGCTGCCTGACATGCGCAGGGATATACCGGCAGCCAGCACCAGGGCGGAAACATTCATGGCCGCATCATTCCCGCCGCCGGGGTGAGACGGCGTTGCGCAATGATCTCCGCCATGATGCTGACCGCAATTTCGGCGGGGGTGAGCGCGCCGAGGTTCAAACCGATGGGGGCATGAATGCGCTGGAGCTGTTCCTCCGGCACACCGGCTTCCCGCAGCCGGCGCACGCGCTTCTCATGGGTCTTGCGGCTGCCCAACACGCCGAGATAGGCGGGGTGGTGGCGCAGCGCGGTGATGATGGCAGGATCATCGAGCTTGGGATCGTGGGTCAAAACCACGACACAGGTGCCGGCATCGATGCCAATTTCCGCCAGCGCCTGCTCGGGCCAGCCGCGCACGATTTGATCGACGTGGGGAAACCGTTCTGCCGTGGCAAACTGGCTGCGCGGATCGAGCAAAATCACCCGAAAATCCAGCGTGCGGGCGAGGTGCGCCAACGGCACCGCGAGGTGCACCGCGCCGACGATGATCAGTTTCGGTGGTGGCAGGCAGGTTTCCAAAAAAAGCTCGCCATCGCGAAAGGGCAGCAGCGCGCAATTTTCCCGCTGAAAAAATGGCGGCGCCGCCTGCCGCACAAAGGCAATGAGCCCGGCATCCGTGAGCGAACCCTGACAGGCTCCGTCACGCGTGAGAAGCAAATGTCGTCCGGGCAGCGCCGGCTCACCGCGCGTGACCGTGGCGAGCACCAGCACTTCGCCGGCCGCGAGACGGTGCTGGCAGGTTTCGAGCAACGCCCTGTCATCAAACGGCTCGATGAAAACTTCGAGTTTGCCGCCACAGGTGAGGCCAACGCTCCAGGCGGTGTCGTCGGAAACGCCGAACTCCAGGCGTTTCGGCCTGCCGGTTTGGATCACGTTTTGCGCTTCAGCAACAACCGCCGCTTCGACGCAGCCACCGCTCACGGAACCGGTGAAAGCCTGGTTGGCGGCGATCGCCATGCGGCTGCCGGCCGGCCGCGGGGCCGAACCCCAGGTTTTGATGACGGTCGCAATGGCAGCCGGAATGCCCTGGCGGTGCCAGCGCAGCAAGTCGGGGATGATCTCGCGCATCAAACAGACTCGTTGATTCCGCTGCCTTCGAGATAATATGCCAATCGCAGTAATCTGGCTTCCTCGAAGGCGGGCGCGACCAGTTGCAAACCGATGGGCAAACCGGCGGCGTCCCTGCCGGCCGGAATCGAAATGCCCGGCACGCCGGCGAGGTTCATGGAAACTGTGAAAATGTCGGAGAGATACATGGTGAGGGGATCAGCCGTCTTCTCCCCGAACCGGAAAGCGGTGGTGGGCGTGGTGGGCATGAGCAGCGCGTCGCATTCCTGAAAGGCCTTTTCAAAATCCCGGCGGATGAGAGTGCGCACTTTCATGGCGCGGCGATAGTAGGCCTCGTAGTAACCCGCGGACAGCACGTAGGTGCCGAGCATGATGCGGCGCTTCACTTCCGTGCCAAAGCCCTGGCTGCGGCTGTTGACATAAAGTTCCTCCAGCGAAGCCGCCTCCGGCGCCCGATAGCCGTAGCGGGCGCCGTCGTAACGGCTGAGGTTGGAAGAGGCCTCCGCGGTGCAAATGACATAGTACGTGGCAATCGCGTACTTTGTGTGTGGCAGGGAAACTTCCTTGAGCACGGCCCCGCCCTCCGCCAGTATTTGCCGGGCGCGCGCAACGGCAGCAGTGATTTCCGGTTGCACGCCCTCGCTGAGATATTCGACCGGCAGCCCGATGGTTGTGCCGCGAATCGGGCCGGTGAGCTGGGCGCTGTATTCCGGCACCGGCACCGGCGCTGAAGTGGAGTCCCGCTCATCAACGCCGGCAATGACTTCGAGCAGCCGGGCTGTATCTTCGACGCAGGTGGTGATCGGCCCAGCTTGGTCGAGCGAGGAAGCGAAAGCCACCAATCCCCAGCGGGAAACGCGGCCGTAAGTCGGCTTCAAACCCACCACCCCGGTGAAGGCAGCCGGCTGGCGAATGGAACCACCGGTATCGGAGCCGAGCGCGGCATGCACCAGACCTGCCGCCACCGCTGCCGCCGAGCCGCCGGAAGAGCCGCCGGGCACATGCGCCGGATTGACCGGATTTTTGACCGGTCCGAAGGCAGAGTTCTCATTCGAGCTGCCCATGGCGAACTCGTCCATGTTGGTCTTGCCGAGGATGATGGCGTCGGCCTGTTCCAGGCGTGCGATGACGGTGGCATCGTAGGGCGAAACGAAATTGGCCAGCATGCGCGAACCGCAGGTCAGGCGCTCGCCCTTCATGGCGAGGATATCCTTGACTGCCATCAGGCAACCGGCCAGTTTGCCGGCAGTGCCCAGGCGCAAGCGGGCATCAATCTCCTGTGCGCGGCGGCGCGCCCGCTCTTGCAGGATGGTGATGAAAGCGTTGAGCGCGGCTGCCGCCTCGATGCGGGCAAGATGTTCTTCCACCAGCGCCGCGCAGGTTTGTTCCCCGCCGCGCAGTTTTTCCTGCAGCAATCGCAGACTCGAGATTGGGGTCATGGTGAACGGTCAGCGCAACAAAAAAGGGGAAAAGCCGCAGGCCCGGACAGGGATGGCCCGGTTGGTATGCTCCCACGCTCAGAGAGGGGCTCCTGCACGGGGCGCAATCAATTGGGTTGGTTGGCTTGCGCTTGCTGCTTGGGCGGCTCGATTTTTTCCGGTTCGTCGGAAGCACTTGCCGCCTTTTTGAATTCCCGGATACCCTGGCCGAGGCCGCGCGCCAGCTCCGGCAGCTTTTTCGCGCCAAACAGCACCAGAACAATGATCAAAATGACAATTAACTCTTGCGGGCCAGGCATGGCACACCTCCTAACAGGTCAACAATACCGGTGACTTTCGTGATCACGGCTGCCTTGGTGGCGATTTGCGCTCGTTGTCGCGCGGATAGCGCGTCTCGTTTTCGAGGTTGAGATTGAGCTCTTGTTTGACTTCATCAGCGGCGCGGCGAAACTCAGCCATCCCCCGGCTGAGGCCGCGTGCCAATTCCGGCAACCTCTTCGGGCCGAACACCAGCAGTACGACAACGAGAATGACGAGCAATTCACTCATTCCGATTTGGCCAAACATAAGCATACTCCCGGCGGGCTGGCGGATGGCTGCCGCTCAATTGAACACCCAGCGCAGCAGATAAACCGCCACCCCGATTCCAATCAGCCCGATGACATTGATGTCGAAACTGAGGCCGAGGGTCAATTTTACCACGGCGGCATCGAGGGTGAGCGGCCCCACCGCCCAGGTGCCGTTGGCCAGAAAAAATTCGCGGGCGACGCCGGCCGGCATCAGGAGCCCGATCAATTTTCCCAACAGGGTGCCGATTGCGCCCCCCAGCAACACCATGAAAACGATGAAGCCAGCTTTGCGACGTGTGGGCACAAGCACTCCTCTTTTGTGTAAAAGATTCTCTCTCACCTGCGCGGTGTGCTCAGGCAGTATGCGCGGCAATCAGCGCCGCGAAAATGGTGGCGCCGTCGGTCGAACCCAGCACCGCTTCCGCGGCACGCTCGGGATGCGGCATCAGGCCCATGACGTTGCCGGCTTCGTTCATGAGGCCGGCAATGCCCGCGGCGGAGCCGTTGGGATTGGCTTCCGGCGTGACCTCGCCGGCCGCGCTGCAATAGCGAAACAGAATCTGACGGCGCTGTTCCAGGCGCGCCAGGGTTTGCGGATCCGCGAAATAATTGCCCTCGCCATGCGCCACCGGCATTTTCAACACCGCCGGGACGGGCGGGCCGGTGAAACGCGTGGCTGCATTTTCCGTGCGCACATGAACGTTTCTGGAAACGAAGCGCACATGCGCGTTGCGCAGCAGAACGCCCGGCAACAGCCCGGCTTCGCAGAGGATTTGAAACCCGTTGCAAATGCCGATCACGATCCCGCCGTCGCGGGCAAAGGCGATCACCTCCTCCATCACCGGCGAGAAACGCGCGATGGCACCGGTGCGCAGGTAGTCGCCATAAGAGAAGCCGCCCGGCAGAATCACCGCCTCCACACCGGCGAGATCCCGCTCCTTGTGCCAGAGGAAGCGGGTTTCCTGGTGCAGCACATGTTTCAAGACATGGTAGCAGTCATGATCGCAATTCGAGCCCGGGAAAACAACGACACCAAAACGCATGAACCATCACTCGACAATCGTATAGCTGTAATCTTCCATGACGGGATTGGCCAGCAGTTTCCGGCAGGCCTCCTCCACCAGCTCGGCGGCGCGGCCGCGTTCAAGGCCGGCCAGCGAGATTTCGATCAATTTGCCGGTGCGCACCGCCGTCATCGCGGTGAATCCCAGCGTCTGCAGGGCATGATGAATGGTTTGGCCCTGGGGGTCGAGAATGCCCTCTTTGAGGGTGATGTGAATCAGAGCTTTCACGGTGACGCTTTCTGCAAGCTGGTTCAGCGTTTGCTGATGGAGACATCCGGCAAGGCTTCCTCCTCCTCGTCGCGGAAGCTGTTGCGCAGGGCGCGTCCGACCTGCATCAGAATGTATGCGAGGGCCAGGGGAAACAGGGTTTGCGCGGGGAAGAACAGAAATGCCGACACCGCCAGGAGCAGCAGCAGGAGTTTGCAGGTGTTTTGCCGGCCGCGGCGCAGGGAAAATTTGGGCAGCGTGTCGAATTCGATGGTGGAGACCATCAAGGTGGAGCCGATCAACAGCAGGGTGATGGTGAGGCCGGGAAATTGCACCGCGCCCCAAAACTGGTGGCAGAAGATGAGGTACGAGCTGATCAAGCTGGCGCCCACGGGAATCGGCATGCCCACGAAATGATGCTTGTCCAGCAGAGTTGCCGTGGTGTTGAAGCGCGCCAGGCGGATGGCCCCGGCAGCCAGCGGCAGAAAGGAGACCATGACCCCCGGCAAGCCAAGCTCGCCGAGCTGTGCGCGGTAAATCAGGAATGCAGGTGCCACCCCGAAGGAAACGACGTCGGCCAGGGAGTCGAATTCGATGCCAAAATCCGAGGAGGTGTGCAGGGCGCGGGCAATCTTGCCGTCCAGCACATCGCAGACCGCGGCGATGACGGTGAGCCACCCGCTGGTGACGTATTTGCCGTTGGCGGCAAACACGATGGCGAGAAAACCGAGCAGCAGGTTGGTCAGGGTCATGAGGTTCGGCGCCAAGGCTTGTTTACGCAGCATTTTTGAATTCTCCGATAATGCTCTCCCCGGCCCGCACTTTTTCACGGAGGCGGACCTTGATCTCTGTGTTGAGAGGGAGATAAACTTCCATCCGTGAACCGAATTTGATGATGCCGAAACGCTCGCCGCGCCGCACCGGCAAACCCTCGCGCAAGTCGAACACGATGCGCCGCGCGATCAGCCCGGCAATCTGCTTGAACAACACCCTGCCCCAGGGGGACTCGATGCCGATCACCGACTGCTCATTCTCGCTGGAGGCTTGCGGCAGGGAGGCGACATGAAAACGGCCGCGGTGATACTGCACCAGCTTCACCGTGCCCTCCACCGGCACCCGGTTGACATGGACATTGAACACCGACAGGAAGATGCTGATGCGCCGTGCCCGCCCCTGCAGAAAAAGCGGCTCATCCACTTCGTCGATGCCGATGACCGTGCCATCGGCGGGGGAAACCACCTTGCCCATGCCGTTCGGAATCACCCGTTCAGGGTCGCGGAAAAAAAAGACCGTCATCGCCGTCGCCGCCCAGCACAGCACACTCAGGCTGCGCACGAGGAGACCGCCGCCGAGTGTACGATAAATGATAGTCAGAAGCAAGGCTGTTATTGCCAAAGCCAGGACGATGGTCAAACCTTCTCGATGCACGTGACACCGCCGTTTATTCGCGTTTGTTCAAAATGCGTTGACTGAGCTGGGCGTAGATTTTGCGCAGCGTCGCCGGCTCCTGCCGCCCTTCCAACAAATCATAACTCTCGCCGGTGGCGCGGTCGCGCAGATGGCAGGAGGCCAGCGACAATTCATCGCCCAACACCAGGCGGTTCTTGTGACGGCCAAACTCCAACCGGCAGGCGACCAGCACCAGGCCGCGACGCTCGAAGAAACTGCCGAGCAGCACCACGGCTTTGGCGGTCAGACGCACGAGCTGCTGCAACTCTTCCTGCGTGAGCAGACCGAGTGACAGCAAATCCTTGCGCTCCAGCGGGGTCTTTTTGGTGCTTTCGTCTTTCAAGTAATATTCCACCAGCGGCGGTTGCAGCACCGTGTTGTCCTTCACGCCCAGACGGCGGGCCGTGGCCCCGGTCGCCACGCAATGAATCACGATCGACAGCGCGATCATGTTGAGCTGGCGCACCAACATCGCATCCCTGCCGGCCTCCGCCAGAAAGTGGGTGGCAATGTGGTGGCTTTCCAGGTAGCGAAACAGCAGCGTGGAAATTTGGTTGTTGATTTCACCCTTGTGCTCCACCACGCCTGTGCCCTCCCCCACCTCGTCTTTGAAAGCCAGGATCAGTTGCTCGGGGTTGTCGGTTTCAAACAACGCCTTGGTTTTGCCCTCGAACAGCTTCTTTTTCTTTTTCGCGTTACTCATCCACACTCCTCAGCTAATGACGGTACGCTCACGACAGCCCGAGGCGGGCAAAGATCGCCTCGAGATGCCGGAAATTGTGATCCAACTCGAAACACTGTGCGACTTCCTGCTCCGAAAGGTGGCGACGCACCTGTTCATCAGCCAGCAGGCGCGCCTGGAAGTCCGCTGCGGGCGCGGTGGCGGTCAAGGCGGCATTCCAAATGGCCATGGCATGCTGCTGCACCAGCCGGTAGGCCTCTTCGCGGGCCATGCCCTTGCGCGTGAGCGCGAGCAAAACCTGCTGGGAATGAATCAGGCCCCGGGTGCGCGCGAGGTTGCGCCGCATGTTTTCCGGGTAAACGTGCAGGCCGGCGACGACTTTGGTGAATTGCGCCAGCATGTAATCCAGCACGATCGTGCTGTCCGGCAGCACCACGCGCTCCACCGAGCTGTGCGAAATGTCGCGTTCATGCCACAGGGCAACGTTCTCCATGCCGGCGAGCGCGTGGCTGCGCAGCAGCCGCGCCAGGCCTGTGATGCGTTCGCAGGTAATCGGATTGCGCTTGTGCGGCATGGCCGATGAGCCCTTTTGACCGCTGGCAAACGGCTCTTCGGCCTCCAGGATTTCGGTGCGCTGCAGGTTGCGAATTTCCGTGGCGAATTTTTCCAGGGAAGCGCCGATCAACGCCAGGGTATTGAGAAATTCCGCATGGAGGTCGCGCGACACGATTTGTGTCGAGATCGCCGCCGGCCGCAACCCGAGCCGGTCGCACACATGGGCCTCGACGCGTGGATCGAGATGCGCATAGGTGCCGACCGCGCCGGAGATCTTGCCCACCGCCACGGCTTGCACCGCCTGCTGCAGGCGCTGCTGCTGCCGGCCAACTTCGTCATACCACCCCGCCAGCTTCAAGCCGAAGGTGGTCGGCTCGGCGTGCACGCCGTGCGAACGGCCAATGCAGACGGTGTATTTGTGCGCCACCGCCTGCGCGCCAATGGCTGCCCGCAGGTCCTGCAGGCGGCGCAGCAGCAGCTCCCCGGCCTGCTTGAGTTGCACGGCCAGCGCGGTGTCGAGCAGATCGGAGGAGGTCATGCCCAGGTGCAGGTAGCGGCCCTCCGGCCCCACGTTCTCCGCGACGTTGGTGAGAAAGGCGATCACATCGTGCTTGACGGTGTTTTCGATCTCCAACACGCGGCTGGGCGAATAGGCGGCTTTGGCTTTGATGGTGGCCAGCGCGGCGCGCGGCACCACACCCAGTTCGGCTTGCGCCTCGCAAGCGAGAATTTCGACCTGCAGCCAAATGGCGAGCTTGTTGTCCTCGCTCCAAATCCGGCCCATTTCGGGCAAGGTATAGCGTGCGATCATCAGCGTGCCTGGCTGGCGCGGCGGGTGGCTGTGCAAACCCTCTGCCGCGGCGAATCAAACTCGATCAAATCTGCGCCTGCTTGACCTTTTCCCAATCCTGCAGGAACCGCTTCAGACCAATATCGGTGAGCGGATGTTCGAAAAGCTGGTCAAAGACCTTCGCCGGCAGCGTGGCGATATCCGCGCCCGCCAGCGCCGCCTCCACCACATGCACCGGATGACGCAGACTCGCCGCCAGCACCTCGGTCTCGAATTCATAATTGTCGTAGATTTCGACGATGGTGCGCACCAGATCCATGCCGACGTGCGAGATGTCATCGAGCCGGCCCAGGAACGGGCTGACATAGGAGGCGCCGGCCTTGGCGGCGAGCAGGGCCTGATTCGGGCTGAAAATCAGCGTGACGTTGGTGGGAATCTTCTCACTCGACAACCGCCGCACCGCCACCAAACCCTCGCGCGTCATCGGGATTTTGACCACGATGTTCTTGTGGATTTTGGCCAGTTCGCGGCCTTCCCTAACCATGCCGTCAGCCTCCAGGGACACGACCTCTGCATTCACCGGCCCCGGCACCACCTCACAAATGTTGAGCAGGATCTGCTTGAATTCCCCCTTTTCTTTTGAGATCAGCGTGGGATTGGTGGTGACGCCATCGAGCAGGCCCATGGCTGCGATTTTTTTGATTTCGGCCAGATTAGCGGTGTCGAGAAAAAGCTTCATGTCAAACTCCAAAGTAGTGGTTGAAAAATGGTTGCTGCGGCACCGTGCGGCACGGACTTCGAGACCGGGCGCGCTTGCGCGCAGGCCAACGATCAATTGACCTTGTGAAGTTGGCGGCAGGAGCAGTCGTTCAGTTCAAGTCTTCGGCCAACATCGCTGGTCGGGAATCCATGCGCAGGCGTTCCAGCGCTGTCGCCTCTTCCGCGGGCAGAACCGTGGCGGCGGCGGGATAGAAAACCCGTTCCAGGAACAAGCCATGCGGTGGCGCAGTGGCGCCGGCATGGACGCGCTTTTGATTGGCCAGGATGGCAGCCACCTCGTCGACGGGCAGGGCGCCACGGCCGACTTCGATCAGCGTGCCGATGATGATGCGCACCATGCTGCGCAGGAAACGGTTGGCGCGCAGCCGCACGAGAATTTTCCCGTCGCTGTCCTCCCATTGCACCATCTCGACACGGCTGAGGTAATGCGGATCGTCGGTGTCGCTGGCACAAAAGGCGCGAAAATTGTGCTCGCCCAGCAGGTGTTGCGCCGCGGCCTGCATCGCCTCCAGCGCGAGGGGAAACTTGCAAAAATAGGCATAGCCGCGGCCGACCGCCACCGGATGACGGCTGAGCACGTAGAGATACTGGCGGCTCACCGCATCATAGCGGGCGTGGAACGCCTCCGGCACAAACTCCGCCTGCTTGACCACGACATCGTGCGGCAGAATGCCGTTGAGCTTGCGGGGCAGACGCTCCGGCTCCACCATCGCGGAAGTGTGAAAGTTGACGACCTGGTTAAGCGCATGCACCCCGGCATCGGTGCGGCCGGCGACATGCAGCCCGACCTCTTCTTTCAACAAAATTTTGAGGGCGCGCTGCAATTCGCTTTGCACCGTGCGCCGATGGGGCTGGGTTTGCCAGCCGCAAAAATTACTGCCGTCGTATTCCACAATCAGTTTGATATTCGGCATGCCAGCATCAGGAAAGATGGAAAGCCAGCAGACTGAGACCCGCCGTCACCGCGAGGGCGGCCCAGTCGCGTTTCCGCCACGCCAACTCACGATAACTCACCCGGCCCTCGCCGCCTTGATAGCAACGCGCCTCCATTGCCACTGCCAGCTCATCGGCACGGCTGAAGGTGGCGACAAACAGCGGCACCAGCATGGGCACGAGCGCCTGCACACGCTGCCGCAGGCTGCCCGCAAAACGGGCGCCGCGCGCAAGCTGCGCCCGCTGAATGCGCTGTGCCTCTTCCACAATCGTCGGCACAAAGCGCAACGCCATGGTGGTCATCAGCGCCAGTTCGTGCACGGGAAACCGCAGCCGCTGCATGGGCCGCAGCAGTCGCTCCAAGCCATCGGTCAAATCCGTGGGAATCGTGGTGTTCGACAAGAGCGCTGCCACAATCACCAGCAGCCCAAGTCGCAGGGCGTATTGCATCCCCCGCGCCACACCGTGCCACGAAAAAACGACGCCCCCCTCCGCCTCTGGGGCAGTGGCACTGGTCAACGCGTGCAGGAGAATGGTAATCCCAAACAGCCAGAGGAAAGCCCGCAGGTTGCTCAAAAAAATGCGCAACGGGATGCGTGTGCCGCTTATGGCCGCCAGGAGCAGAGCCGTCCACAGCAGCAGTGCCGGCCAGGATTCCGCCCGCATGATCGTGAACATGATAACAACGCTTGCGAGCAGCTTGGCGCGTGGATCAAGCCGGTGAACGATCGAGTCTGCCGGGATGTATCTACCGAGGGTAATATTCTGCCATAAACTCATAAACCGCTTGGTGTTGGCGCGAATATAGCAACATTTTGCTGAAATGCCAACAGAAAACTCTGAACTGTGGTATCCTCAGTAACGTGTGGAATCGCGCAGGCATCCCGCTCAATGCTGCCAACTTAGCGGAAAGGCAAGCCAATTCCGGGCAATTCAAAGGCAATGATGGAAATAATGAGCGGCCAAAATAAGCGGACGGGTTTTCATCAAAAACATTCTTGGCCCCTGAATTTTTCACTCAGATGGATCCCATCAGCGGGGAATGCCGATTTGATCGCGGCGCGCGACCATCCAGGGGTGGGGCATAGAAATTTTGCAGGCCAATGTGCCGTCAACTCCGGCAGGAGTATGACCTGTTTGGTTCCTCTCAAAAAATCGCACCAAATCATGAGCAATAAAATTACAGGCCCCCGGCGGAGCTTTGTGACCACGCCATTTCTGCCGGGCAGCAGCAAGCCAGCATGCAAGATTCAGGCAGTGACACTGGGTATCCCTGTCTGCAGACGAAATATCTGCGCCACGTCCCACCCATAACTGGTGAGGCACTACACACAGATTTGTACAGATCACCGCAGATAAAAATCAGCGTGACTCTCCGGCCGTCAGCTTGTTGAAAATTTGGTTGCGGCTGACGTCGTCTTGCGCTGCACCCACAACGAGCATGATCGCACCCGGATTTTTCGCTTGACTTTGTAGACCCTCGAGAATATTTTGATGGCCGTTTGATGCGGCAAATGCCGCCCCGGAGTCTGGAGGAGACCCCCGATGCGGCGAAGCCAGCGGGCCGGCGGAAGTCATCACCCGGCTTGCGGCTTCTCACGGCGCCCACCCACTTGACAAAATCAGTCAGCAATCCACTCCGCTGCGTGCGGTCCTTTGAATTCAACCCGACGCCTCTCACATCTCATGAATCCCAAGCTGAATACTCCTCTGACACACGCACTCGAACGCCTCGAACAATTTCACGAGGAAGCGATCGCCTTGCAGCGGCAACTTACCCGTATTCCAGCGCTCGCGCCGGAAAATGGCGGGGAAGGTGAAAAGGCCAAGGCCGATTTTCTTTATGACTGGCTGAGGCAGACCATGCCGCCGGATGAGATGCAATGGTTCAACGCCCCGGATGCGCGGGTGCCGTGCGGCTATCGCCCCAACCTGCTCGCCCGTTTCAAGGGCGCCTCCGCCAGCCGCACGATCTGGATCATGACGCATCTTGATGTCGTGCCGCCCGGTGATCTGTCGAAATGGACGGGCGACCCCTGGACGCTGCGCGTGGAGGCTGACGGCAGGGGCCGGCGCAAATTGATCGGCCGCGGCACGGAAGACAACCAACAGGGTCTGGTTTCCGCGGTGCTCGCCATGAAAGCGCTGCACGATTTGTCCCTGCTGCCGGTTCATGACGTGGCCCTGCTGTTCGTTGCTGACGAGGAAACCGGCAGCGTCCATGGCGCGCAATATCTGCTGCAGCATCACCGCCGTCTGTTTCAAACGCACGATCTCATGATCATTCCCGATGCCGGTGACGCGCGCGGCGCCATGATTGAAGTGGCGGAGAAAAGCATTCTCTGGCTGCGTTTTCAAACGCTCGGCAGGCAATGCCACGGTTCGGAGCCGGAAAAGGGCCGCAATGCCCACAAGGCTGCCAGCTATCTGGCATGCCGGCTGGACTCGCTCTATCGCCGGTTCCGCAAACGCAACGCCATGTTCGCGCCACCCTATTCCACCTTCGAACCGACCAAGCGCGAAGCCAATGTGCCCAACATCAACACCATCCCCGGCGAGGATGTGATGTATTTCGATTGCCGCCTGCTGCCGGAATACAAAGTGTCCGAGGTGATGGCGGTGGTGCGCGCCCTCCTCCGGGAAACGGAAAGGAAGTTTCACGTCAGGATCAACCTCAGCTCACAGCAGGGCGAGCAGGCCGCGCCCCCCACCCCCGTTGATGCGCCGGTGGTGAAGGCCATCACGGCGGCGGTGCGCGAGCTGCGCCACCTGCGGCCCAAGCCCATGGGCATCGGCGGCGGCACGGTGGCGGGCTTCTTCCGGCGCGCCGGCATTCCGGCCGCGGTGTGGGCGACGATGGATGACACCGCCCACAGCCCGGATGAATACTGCCTGCTGGAAAACCTGCTTGACGATGCGAAAGTGTTTGCGCATATTTTCCTGCAACGATGAGCCCTCCTCACACCGTTACCGCGCCCGTCGGCGTTCCCTGCAAGCCAACTTCCCGCCCCGCCGACCCGGCGACAGACAAATGATGATTTGAGTAGCGAAAGGTAAGGATATCATGCCGACACGCAAGACTGCAAAAAAAACGGCCCCCGCCGCCCGCAAGCGGGCCGCCAAAAAAACCGTGAAGAAAGCCGCGAGCAAGGCTGCTCCCGGAAAAGCGGCAGCCCGGTCGGTCGCGCTCCCAGCCCCGGCAGCGCCCGATGAACAACTGCTGGCAGCCGCGCGCACCGCCATCAAAGTGTGCATGAATGTGCAGCCCGGTGAGACGGTCAGCGTCATCACCGATGAAAACAAACGCAACATCGGTCAGGCCCTGTGGCTGGCAGCCAGGGAAGCGGGTGCGGAGGCCATGCTGATCGAGATGCTGCCACGCTCGCGCAACGGCGAGGAGCCGCCAGCACCCATTGCCGCGCTGATGGCGGCCAGCAGCGTGGTGCTGTGCCCGACCACCAAATCCGTCACCCATACCGAAGCACGACGCCAGGCCTGTGAACGCGGCGCGCGCATTGCCACCCTGCCCGGCATCACCGAAGACATGATGATCCGCTGCCTGAGCGCAGACTATCAAACGATTGCGGCGCGCAGCCAGAAACTCTCCGAGGCGTTGCAACGCGGTGACCTGATCCGCGTCACCAGCCCGGCGGGCACGGACATTACCCTGCGGCGCGGCGACCGCTATCCCAAACCGGACACCGGCCTGTATCATCAACCCGGCGCCTCCGGCAACCTGCCAGCCGGTGAGACCTTCTTTGCGCCCCTGGAGGGCACCGCCGAGGGCAAGATCGTTTTCGAAGCGGCGGTCGCCGGCATCGGCAAGCTGCAACAGCCCATTCATATTCTGGTGCGCAACGGCAACGCGGTGGAAATCACCGGCGGGCCGGAGGCCGACAAGCTCAATCAACTGGTCGATGCGGTCGGGCCGGCCGGCCGCAATCTCGCCGAACTCGGCATCGGCACCAACGACCGGGCACAAATCACCGGCCTGATCCTGGAAGATGAGAAGGTGATGGGCACCGTCCATTTCGCGCTCGGTGACAACAAATCGATGGGCGGCACGGTGGGCGTGTCGAGCCATCTCGACGGCCTGGTGCTGCAGCCGACGGTGTATGTCGACGGCCGCATGATCATGGACGCCGGCAAACTACTGGTGTAGATGAATCGCCTGGAGAAAACCGCGCAGCTCGCGTTGTTCGATTATTTCGAGCTGGCGCCCAAGCATTCGCTGTTGTTGGTCGCCCGCCGCGAGCAGGCGACCGTCGCCGGTATTTTTCGCAAGGTCGCAGAAAGAGCCCGGGTCGAGGTTTTCCTGCTGGAGATGCCCGGCAACTCCGGGCGGCGCACGCTGCACTCGCCGCTCGTGCGCAATCTCATCAACACGGCCGACCAGGTGGTGGTGCTCATCCCCGATTTGGACACCCCCAGCCTCAACTGGCTGCGGCAGCAAACGCGCAGCCGGGTGTTGATCTGCCCGCCCATGGAAGAAGAGGCGGTGCAGCGCTGCGCCCGCACCGATTTGCGCCGCCTGCGCGAGCGCTGCCGCAAAATCGCGGACATTCTCACCATCGGCAAGACCATCACCCTCACCAGCAAGACCGGCACCGCGCTCGACATGTCGATTCATCAGCATCGCGGCGCGCTGGAGGCGGCCCCGCTCAACGGGGATTTGCCCTGCACCAGCATGCCCACCGGTCGCGCCTACATCATGCCGGTGCCGAACAGCGTCAACGGCGAAATCGTGCTCAACGGCGTGGCCGGCGAGCGCCCCACCAGCACCGCCGGCATCACGATGAAAGTCGTGGACGGCAAAATCACGCTGATTCGCGGCGGCCGGGAGGCGGCGGCCTTGCGCCGCCGCTTGCGGCTCAGTGGCGCTGAATTGCTGGAGGCTGGTGGTGCCAAGATCAAAACCGGCACGGCCCGCACCGTGCTCGAAATCGGCTTTGGCATGAATGAACACGCGCGGCCCGGGCAATCCGAGCTGGAAGACGAAAAAATCCTCGGCACCATTCATCTCGGGTTCGGCCGGCGCCTCGGTCCTGCAAAGATTACGGAGATCGTGGCGCGCGGCCTCATTTTCGAGCCCACCGTCTCGATCGACAACCGCACCATCATGCAGGACGGCAAGTTGTTGTTCGAGTGAAGCCGTGGTGCGCGTGACGCCCGTCCCGGGTGCCAGCCTCTGCCCCTCCCCGCGCGCCGGCCGGCGTTGCCGCGAGCGGGTTCGCTTCCCCGGCAAGAAACCTGCTTGACATTCTCCCTCCGCCATGATTATTATGCACGACATTCATGTCAATCCTTTGCGAATTGCCCAGACAGGAATAATCATCCGGCCATGATGACGTGGACACCCAGGAGCTGGCGCAACAAACCCATCACCCAGCAACCCGCCTATCCCGATCCCGCGCATCTGGAGCGCGTGCTCACCCGGCTACGCTCGTATCCCTCGCTGGTTTTTCCCGGTGAAGTCGAGCACCTCAAGCGCCTGCTGCGCGAGGCGGCACAAGGCAAACGCTTTTTGCTGCAGGGCGGTGACTGTGCCGAGCGCTTTCAGGATTTCAGCAGCCAGGCCATCGCCAACCAACTGAAAATCCTGTTGCAGATGAGTCTGGTGCTGATTTACGGCCTGCGCAAGCCGGTGGTGCGGATCGGCCGCATTGCCGGGCAATATGCCAAGCCGCGCTCGGCAGAATATGAAATCGTCGCCGGCCAAAAGCTGCCGGTCTTTCGCGGCGACAGCATCAACTCCTTCGAACCGGATGCCCGCACGCGCATCCCCGACCCCGAGCGCCTGCTGCAATGCTATTATCATTCCGCCATCACCGTCAACTACATCCGCGCCCTGATCGAAGGCGGCTTTGCGGATTTGCATCACCCCGATCACTGGGATCTCGAATTCATTGCCAAGAGCGAACGCCGTCGCGACTACCGCCGTCTGGTCAGGCGCATCCTCGACGGCGTGCAATTCATGGAGGCGCTTGGCGGCGTCAGGGCGGAAGTGTTGGGCCGCGTCGACTTTTTCACCTCCCACGAGGGCCTGTTGCTGCCCTATGAGGAAGCCCTGACGCATTACGTGAAAGAACGCAAATGCTTCTACAACCTCGGGGCGCACACCTTGTGGATCGGCGACCGCACCCGCCAGGTGCACGGCGCACACGTCGAATATTTCCGCGGCCTGGCCAATCCCATCGGGGTGAAGATCGGGCCGAGCTGCACGCCCGATGAGCTGATCGAACTGATCCGCATGCTCAATCCCAAAAACGAATGGGGCCGCCTGACCCTGATCACCCGGTTGGGGAAGGATCGCATCTGCGAACTGCTGCCGCCGCTGATCCGCGCGGTGCAACGCCATCATTGCCGCGTCCTGTGGTGCTGCGATCCCATGCACGGCAACACCCGGGTGACCGCGGGCGGCTTGAAGACCCGCGATTTTCGCGACATTTTGCAGGAGCTGGCACAGTGTTTTGCAATTCATCAACGCTGTGGCAGCCTGCTCGGCGGGGTCCATTTCGAGCTGACCGGCGAGGCCGTCACCGAATGCCTGGGCGGCGCCGAACAAATCGCGGAGGAGGATCTGGTCACGAATTACCGGACCTATTGCGACCCGCGCCTGAATTATTCACAGAGCATGGAAATGGCGTTTCAAATCGCCAGCGCACATGATGAGCGCGTGCCCAATCTGGCGTGGCCGAGTTTTTAAAACGGGCCGCCGGTGCCCCGCAGAAGCCGGGAACCACAGCCCCACATACATTGCCGCGCATCGCCGGTGTCATGATTTTCAGCTCTCAGCAAGAAAAACTCAAAACCCTGCTGCGGCGGTGGCATTGTGATCGCCCTGCCCGCAAACTGGTGCGCCGCCTGCAAGGCTGGCGCAGCCTGCTGCCGAAATTTCCCACCTATGGGCAGGCGGCGGCACAATACATCGCCGGTGCGGATGATCCCATCCGCTACGCCGCGGTGGCTTATGCCATCCAAACCCTCGAACGGCAGCATATTCCCGGCAGTATGGCGGAAATCGGCGTCTATCGCGGCGAGTTGAGCGCCCTGCTGCACATGCTGGCCCCGGAACGGGATCTGTATTTGTTCGACACCTTCGCCGGCTTTCCGGAACAGGATTTGTCCGGCGCCGATCAGCGCTTTCGCGACACCAGCGTGGAAATCGTGAAAGCTGCGCTCGGTGACACCACCCATGTCATCTTCCGGCAGGGCTATTTTCCCGAGACCGCCCGCGGCCTGGAGCATGAACACTTCGCCTTCGTCATGCTCGATCTCGATCTCTACCCGCCCACCCGCGCCGGGCTGGAGTTCTTTTATCCCCGCCTGGTTCCCGGCGGCTATCTCTTTGCACACGATTACAACTCGCCGGAATCGAATCATGCGGTGGCGCGCGCGGTCAACGAATTCCTGCAGGACAAACCGGAAAAGATCATCGAGCTGCCGGATATCTGGGGTTCGATCATCATCCGTAAAATCTGAGGCCCATGCAATTCTCCGACATCAAATTCGACTGCCGCCATTTTCGCGGCGACATTCCCTGCCAGCCCAACAAACAGCATGGTGCGTTGTGCCCGACGTGTGAGCAATACGATCCCATTCGCACCCGCATCCTGCTCATCAAGCTGGGTGCAATCGGCGATGTCATCCGCACCACGCCGCTGCTGCAGCGTTTTCACGAAGAATATCCCGGGGCGCACATCTCCTGGCTGACGCACACCCCCGAAATCCTGCCGGCCGCGGCCATCGACAAAATCTACCGCTTCGATTTCAAATCACTCCATACGCTCGCGCATCTCCCATTCGACATCGCGGTGAATCTCGACAAGGATCTCGAAGCCTGCGCGCTGCTCACCGCGGTGCCTGCCGGCCGCAAGTTCGGTTTCGCCCTGGCCGACGGCCGGATCACCGGCCTGAATCAGGCGGCCCAGGCCAAGCTGCTCACCGGCGCGTTTGACAGCGTTTCCCGGCAAAACCGCAAAAGCTATCTGCAGGAGATCTTCGAAATTTGCGGCTTCGACTTCCGCGGCGAGCCCTATGTTTTGGAGGTCGACCGGCGCTATGACGGCCAATGGCAGAGCCTGCATGAGCAGGCGCAGGGCCGCAAGATTATCGGCCTCAACACCGGCTGCGGCAAGCGCTGGCTCACCCGGTTGTGGCCGGAAGACCACTGGGTGGCATTGGTTGCCGAGCTGAAAACGGCCGGCTATTTTCCCGTGCTGCTCGGTGGCCCGGAAGAGGAGGAGCAAAACCGCCGGCTGCAAACGCGCAGCGGGGCACCCTACCCCGGCACCTTTCCCCTGCCGCAATTCATTTCCCTTGCCGCCCAGTGTCACGTCATCGTCACCGCCGTGACCATGATGATGCACATCGCGCTCGGCCTGCGCAAGCCGCTGGTGCTGTTCAACAACATCTTCAATCCCCACGAATTCGAGCTCTACGGCCTGGGCGTGCTGCTCCAGCCGGAATCGGGTTGCGATTGCTACTTCGGCAACACCTGCCGCCGGGCGCGACCTTGCATGCAGGATTTGCCGGTCGCCACCGTTTTCCAGGCGATCGTCGAGCGCAGCCGGCACACACCATGAGAATCGCCTTTCTCTCCACTTTCTATCCGCTGCGCGGCGGCATCGCGCAATTCAATGCCGCGCTCTATCGCGCGCTGGAGAAAACGCACGAGGTGCAGGCCTTCACTTTCACCCGGCAATACCCCGGTCTGTTCTTTCCGGGCACCACCCAGTATGTCACCGCGGATGATCAGGCGGATCCCGTGCCGGCACAACCCGTGCTGGACAGCATCAACCCGCTCTCTTATTTCAAAACCGCCGCCCTCATCCGCGTTTGCCGGCCCGATCTCCTGCTCACCAAATTTTGGATGCCGTTTTTTGCCCCCAGCCTGGGCACCGTGGCGCAATACGTGCGCCGGCAGGGCGCAAAAGCCATTGCCATCCTCGACAATCTCCTGCCGCACGAACGCCGCCCCGGTGATCTGCAGCTTATTCGCTACTTCCTCAATCGCTGTGACGGCTTCGTGGTGATGAGCAAAGTGGTGGAGCAGGAACTCCTGCACCTCAAACCCGGCGCCCGGTATTTGCTCAAGGCGCATCCCCACTATGATCATTTCGGGCCGCCGCTCGCCAGCGATCAGGCGCGTGCACGACTCGGTCTGCCGGCCACGCAACCCGTCATTCTCTTCTTCGGCTTCATTCGCGACTACAAAGGCCTGGATCAGCTCATCCGCGCCACCGCCCTGCTCCCCGACGACTATTGTGTGGTGATCGCCGGCGAGATGTACGGCGCTTTCGACCGCTATCAACGCCTGATCGATGCCAGCGGGGCCGCCGGCAAGATCAGACTGTTCGTGCGCTACATCGCCGATGCCGAAGTGCCGCTGTTTTTCTCCGCTGCCAACGTTTGCGTCCTGCCCTACAAATCCGCCACGCAGAGCGGCATCGTGCAAATCGCCTTCCATTTCAACCTCCCGGTGATCGTCACCGACGTCGGCGGGCTGGCCGAAATGGTGCAGGACAATGAGACTGGTTTGATCCTGCGCGCCCACGACCCGCAGGCCCTCGCGCAAAAGATTCGGGCTTATTTTGAAGGGAACATGCAGCTGCGCATGGCGCAGGCGATTGCGCAGCGCCGGCATCAAAACAGTTGGGAGGGGTTCGCGCAGGCACTGGTGGAATTCTATGAGAAGCTGCCAGAAAGGGCGAATTGACCATCGTCGCTCCCGCCTGCAGACGGGAGGTCTAATGCTGCCATTTTTTGCAAAGACAAATCCCTGTTTTCACCGCGCTGCCGACCAGTCCGCGAGGAACAGCTTGTCATAAAACCTGAACTTTGCATGCCGGCTTGCTGCTGCCCAGAACATAAATGGCGTGTTCACAAAACTCCGACAGTTATTCCGTTTGAAGTCAAACAAAACCTTTTTTCGAATGTGCAGCGGCGCGGACTGCACAATGCGCCCGTTTGCCGAAGGCGTCACGGTTTCTCTCCCACGAAATGGCTTTTTTCGTGGGATTTCTGCTTTCGTGGGCGGATTGTTGGTTTTGATCTTGACATCGATGAGTGAATCTCTGCCCTGCCATGAACAGGGCATCCCGGGCGGAACTGCCGGTTATCCTCCCTCCCATCGCGAGGCCGTGCCAGAAAACAGTTCCGGCAGAGCGAACTGTTTATAGCTGTGGCCAGCTCCCAAAATGTAAACTCCAAAGGAGTGGCCTGTCGAATTTACCACTTTATGTTGTAGACCCTTCAGGGTCGGTGCCTGAAGGAACTACTACGAGAGTTCATTTTCATCTAATGAATGCCCACACGGGCATGGCAATTTCCCATGATCTGGCGCGGTTTTTTTTGATGAGAACCGAAAGAACCGAACAGGTCACTCCTGGCGGGGTTTCGGGAAACGCGATATGCAGCTTTACTAAAAACAGTTCACTCCTACCGGCGTTGACAGCTCGATTGCCTGCAAAATTTTTTATACACCACCCCTTGGGGGGCCGTCGCGATCAAATCGGCGTTTCTCGCGGGGGAGATCAATCCGGATGCGAAATGCAGGTCAAAAAATTGTGATCCCAGAGGGCGGGTCATCAGGGAGGCAGGGCGTTGACAACGGCGGGACGTCAGGCCGGCTCCTGCGGCTTGGCGGTGCGATCGGGCAGCTCTTCACGGCCGAGAAAGCGGTGTGAGCGCTCGCCGAGCAGACTGGCGCGCGCCGCGGCCTGCTCACCGAATTTGCGCCGCAATTCATCGAGTACACCCGCCACTTTGGCGTGCAGCGGTGAGGTGGTGTCATCGAACAACTGCAATTGCTCGCCGCCCATGTTGTTGAGCTCTGCCATGCCCAGGCCGATCAGCCGGATCTTCCTGCCCTGGCGGTCGAAGCGGTGCAACAACCCGAGCGCGAGATCACGCATCTCGGCGGCATCGTTGGTGTAGTGTCCCAGTGTCTGGCGCCGGGTAAAAGTGAGAAAGCCCTCCAGCCGGATTTTGAGCGTGAGCACCCGGCCTTTCAGTTGCTCGCGCCGCATGTCGGCACTCAAATCATCCGCAATCTTCCACAACCTTTTCTCCACCACCTGCATGTCGGCCTCATCTTCGTCGAAAGTGAATTCCTGGCTGATCGACTTGCGCGGGCCCCAGTCCTCCACCGGCCGGGGATCGATGCCGTTCGCCAGTTTCCACAATTGCGCGCCCCACTGTCCGAAAATTTTCGCGAGCTTTTCCTGCGGCGCCTGCGCCACTTCGCCAATGGTTGTGAAGCCGTAATCACGCAGCCGCTTCTCGGTTTTCGGCCCCACGCCCCAAAGCTTGGCCACCGGCAGGGGCGCGAGGAATTCCCTCTCCCGGCCCGGCGGGCAAATCGTCAAGCCGTCGGGCTTCTGCAAATCCGAGGCGACTTTGGCAACGAACATGTTGCCCGCCAGGCCCACGGAAGCGGTCAACCCGGTTTCCTGCTTGATGCGCTGCTTGAGATGCCCGGCGAGCGCTTGCGCGCTGCCGTAGGCATGATGAGTATGCGTGACGTCGAGAAAGGCTTCATCGATGCTGATCTGCAACACCTGTGGCGAATAGTCGGCAAGGATGGCCATCACGAGGCGGGAGACTTCGGCGTAGCGCTGCGGCCGGCCGGGAAGGTAGATGGCATGAGGACACAGACGCCAGGCGGTGGAAATCGGCATGGCGGAGCGGATGCCGTAGGTGCGCGCGACATAATTGGCGGTGGACACCACGCCGCGCCCTCTGCCACCCCTGGGATCGGCGCCCACCACCAGCGGCTGGCCGCGATACTGCGGATGATCCAGCTCCTCGATCGCGGCATAGAAGGCATCCATGTCCACGTGCAGAATGTAGCGGGCGGGCGAAGATTGCGGGCGGGCGCAAGACACAGGCGAAACTCCTGCTCGGCGATTTCGGTTGACACAAATGCGCCGCAAGAGTAAAACATTCGGCGCTGAATCGCAAGCAGTTTGGCATCAAAAATCCGGGTTGGCCCACCATTGGCCCTTGTGATAGACACCGAATACTTTCCCCGCCAACTGCCAGCCGTCGAAGGGGGTGTTGCGCGATTTGGAGTAGAATTTCGACTTGTCCACCAGCCATTTTTTTTCCAAAGAAAACAGTGTGAGATTGGCGGGCTGGCCCACCTTGATTTCCGCCTGTGGCAGGTTGAGAATACGGCGGGGTGCCACCGTGACTTTTTCGACTGCCTGGGAGAGCGAGAGTTTTTTGGTCAACACCAGGCGGCTGATGATCAAGCCCATGGCGGTTTCCAGGCCGATGATGCCGAAGGGCGCCGCGGCATATTCGACATTTTTTTCCTCGGCGGAATGCGGGGCGTGGTCGGTGGCGATGACGTCGATGGTATTGTCCTGCAGGCCGGCGATCACCGCTTCCACATCCTCGGGGCTGCGCAGTGGCGGGTTCATTTTGGTGTTGGTGGCGAAGCCGATGACCGCCTCATGATTGAGCGTGAAGTGATGCGGGGTGACTTCCGCGGTGACGGCAATGCCGCGGCTCTTGCCCCAGCGCACCAGTTCCACCGCGCGCCGCGAAGAAAGATGTGCAATGTGCAGCCGGCCGCCGGTGTATTCCGCCACCAGCAGATCGCGCGCGACGATGATGTCCTCCGCGATGGCGGGCATGCCGGGCAGGCCGAGGCGCGTGGCAATCACGCCCTCGTTCATCGCACCCTTGAGGCTGAGGCTTTCATCCTCGGCGTGTTCGATGAGCGGCTTCTGATACATGCCGGCATATTCCATCACGCGACGCACCAGTTCCGCGGTGCGCACCGAGCAGCCATCGTCCGAGAACGCCACGGCACCGGCATCAACCAGCTCGGCGATTTCAGTGGGCTCCTTGCCCTCCCGGCCTTTGGTCGCGGCCGCGATCGGATGCACGTCCACCATGGTTTGCCGGCCTTGTGCGATGATCGCCTTGACGATCTCGGCCTTGTCGGTTGCGGGGGAGGTGTTGGGCATCGGGCAGACACCGGTGAAGCCGCCGGCCAGCGCGGCGGCACAGCCGGTCAGCACGGTTTCTTCATCCTCGCGACCCGGTTCGCGGAAATGGACGTGCATGTCGAACCAGCCGGGCGTGAGCACCAATTCGGCGGCCGGGATCATTTCGAAATGGTAGGGTGCCTGAATGTGCGGCGCGACCTGTTTGATCACACCGTTTTCAATCAGCACATCGAGCGTCTGGTCGATTCCCAGGCCGGGGTCAACGACACGCGCGCCGCGCACCAGCAGGTGGGGGCAGGGCTGTGTAATGAGCGATCGGGACATAAGACAGGACTCATGCAAAATGATGATTTGATCATGACCATGGCGGCACGGCTGTTGCCCTTGCAGCGTTTCACCCCGCACCGTTGGCGACTTCGAGATCGCCGCCGCTTTTGAGATACAACACCGCCATGCGCACCGCCACGCCGTTGGTGACCTGGTCGAGAATGACCGAGAATTCGCTGTCGGCGAGCTCGCTTTCCAATTCCACACCCCGATTGATTGGACCGGGGTGCATGATGACCAGGTCGCGTTTGGCCGCTTCCAGACGCCGGCGGGTGATGCCAAAGTAATTGGCGTACTCACGAATCGAAGGCAGCAAGCCGCCGGCCTGGCGTTCCAGTTGCAGGCGCAGCACGTTGAGTGCATCGGCCCAGCGGATGGCGTCATCGACGTTGGTGAAGATTTCAATGTCATTGCCGAAGGCTTCGCGCGGCTCGCGCGGCAGCAGCGTGGCGGGACCGCACAGCGCCACCTTGGCACCCATGGTGCGCAGACCGTGAATGTTGCTGCGCGCCACCCGGCTGTGGGCGATGTCGCCGACAATCGCGACTTTCAGCCCCTCCAATGTGCCGAATTTGTCGAGCAGGGTCATCATATCGAGCAGCGCCTGCGTGGGATGCTCGTGGCGGCCGTCACCGGCATTGATGACGCCAGCATCGATGAGGGTGGCGAGAAAATGGGGCGCGCCCGAGGCCGAGTGGCGAATCACGACCATGTCGATCTTCATCGCTTCCAGATTGCGCACGGTGTCGAGCAGCGTTTCGCCCTTGGCCACCGAGGAACCGGTGGTGCTGAAACTGACCGAGTCGGCGGAGAGACGCTTTTCCGCAAGCTCGAAGGAAATGCGGGTGCGAGTGGAATTTTCGAAGAAGAGATTGACGATGGTTTTGCCGCGAAGGGTGGGAACTTTGGGAATGGGACGATTGAGGACTTCTTTGAAGAATTGCGCGGTTTGTAGAATAATGGATATTTCTTCGCGCCGAACCCCGGCCAGCCCCAGTAAATGCTTGGAAACAATCATGGCAGCACCCTCCCTGCAAAATGGCTTCCTGATCGCCGCCGAGGTGAGCTGCGCGCCATGCTGTTGAGATCAGGTTTGTGCCTGTGTAACCTCGACCAAAAGTACACCATCGACTCCATCCACGTTTGCCAGTTGCACTCTGACTTCCTCTCCCGGGGTGGTGACGACCTCCTTGCCGACAAAATCCGGCCGGATGGGCAGCTCGCGATGGCCGCGGTCGATCATCACCGCCAGGCGGATTTTCGCCGGCCGGCCGAAATCCATCAGCGCATCCATCGCCGCGCGAATGGTGCGGCCGGTGTAAATCACGTCATCCACCAGAATCACGACTTTGCCCTCAAGATCGAAGGGAATGTCGGTGGCCTGAATGCGCGGCTGCTTGCTCCGGCTGAGCAATGCCCGCTGCCGGTAAGCCAGATCATCGCGATACAGCGTGATGTCGAGCGAGCCGAGCGGCAACTTGCGGCCTTCGAAACTTTCGATCTTTTCGATCAGGCGCTCGGCCAGTTGCACCCCGCGCGTACGAATGCCGACCACCACCAGGTTGTCAACACCGCGGTTGGACTCGAGTATCTCATGGGCCAGACGGGAAAGCGTACGATTCAACCCGGCGGCGTCCATGATTTCGCCTTTGATTTTGATGTGCGGTGCAGTCGCGGGCATAGGCAAGCGTCGTTTTGGTCGGCAAAGCTCAGACGTTTGCTGTAGGCATAAAAAAAGCCTCTCCGATCACCTCAGGCGTTGGCAAGGATAACGATTGAGAGATTGGACGAGGCTTTTTCTGCGATTTCATTGTGAGCGATGATACAATTTTTTTGCCCGCCAGTCAAGAGGATTTTCGTGGGGGATTTGGCCACCATTGCTGCGCTGGCAGGAGCCGGGTGAGTGGCGGGGCTCTGTACGGGCGCGTCGAGTCACGGCGATCGACGCGCCGCTAAAAAAGCAACAAGGAGTGGGCAGCAGGGCAAAGCCAGCAAACCGCTCCCCAATGGTCCACCACCGGCCCAGGCGGGGTGCCAGGGCTCGGGGTCCGCTTCAATCTCGCGGACTTGCGAGGCAACAGCGCGGCGGTTGCAGAAACATTTCCGCGGCACCGCCGCCCTCGCAGTCGGAGGCGGGCTACCTGCCTGCCAGCGGGCCGGCGGCGGCAATCAGCGGCGAGACCTCGGCGGCGAACTGTTCAAAGTTTTTGTGAAAAAGTCCGGCAAGCTGACGCGCTTTTTCATCATAGGCATTGCCGTCTGCCCAGGTATCGCGCGGCTGCAACACCTCGCTGGGCACTTCGGGACAGAAGGTGGGAATGTGCAAACCAAAAATCGGATCGGGCTGTGTGGGCACTTGCGCGAGGCGGCCATCGAGCGCGGCGGAGACCATGGCACGGGTGTAGGCAATCTTCATGCGCGTGCCGATGCCAAACGGCCCGCCGGTCCAGCCGGTGTTCACCAGCCAGCAGTTGACCCGATGTTGTGCGATTTTCTCACCCAGCATTTTGGCATAGACCGTCGGGTGCAGCGCCATGAAAGGTGCGCCGAAGCAGGTGCTGAACGTCGCCTGCGGTTCCTTGCCAAGGCCTTTTTCGGTGCCCGCCACTTTGGCGGTGTAGCCGGAAAGGAAGTGATACATGGCCTGTTCCGGCGTCAACTTCGCAATGGGCGGCATGACGCCGAAGGCATCGGCGGTCAGCATGATGAGGTTGCGCGGATGGCCGCCCATGCCGCTGGGTTCATGATTGGGAATGTAGCCCAGGGGATAGGCACCGCGCGTGTTCTCGGTCAACGCGGCGTCGTTCAAATCCAGACGGCGGGTGTGGGGATCGAAGGTGACATTCTCGAGGATCGTGCCGAAGCGCCGCGTGGTGGCGTAGATTTCCGGCTCGGCTTCCTCCGACAGACGGATGACTTTGGCATAGCAGCCGCCCTCAAAATTGAAAATGCCCGTGTGGCTCCAGCCGTGTTCATCATCACCGATCAGCCGGCGGTTGGGATCGGCTGACAGCGTGGTCTTGCCGGTGCCGGAGAGTCCGAAGAACAGCGCGGTGTCACCGTCGCGACCGAGGTTGGCGGAACAGTGCATGGAGAGCACTTCCTTCAGCGGCAAAATATAGTTGAGAATCGTGAAGATCGATTTCTTGATTTCACCCGCATAGCTGGTGCCGCCGATGATCACCATCCGCCGGGCAAAATTCACGATGATGAACACCTCGGAGTTGGTGCCATCCACCTCCGGAATGGCATGAAAGCGCGGGGTATCGATAACGGTGAACTCCGGCTTGTGGGTTGCCAGCTCCTCCTGCCGCGCGCGCACGAACAAGTTGCGCGCAAACAGGCTGTGCCACGCCGTTTCGGTGATGATGCGAATGGGCAGGCGATAGTGGGGATCCGCACCGCCAAAACAATCCTGAATAAAAAGATCCTTGCCCTGCAAATAGGTGCACAGGCGCCGGTAGAGGCCGTCGAACCGCTCCGGGTCAAAAGGACGGTTGACCTTGCCCCACCAGATGTCTTTCTCACTCGAGGGCTCCTTCACGATGTACTTGTCATTCGGGGAGCGGCCGGTGTGATGGCCGGTGCGCACGACGAAGGGCCCGAGATGAGCGACCACGCCCTCGCGCCGTAAAATGGCCTCCTCGTACAACGCGGCGGTTGTCAAATTCCAATACTCGTGATTCGCATGATGAATGCCGTGCATTTCCAGACCATGCACGCTGCGATAGGGGTCGGGAGCAGTCATGGGATTCTCCTCAGTGAGTTGTTAAGCTGATGCGGATGGCTCAAGAGGGCAACATGATATTCATCTTAACACAAAAAGGAAAGCACATTTTCCCGGCAACTGCGGGGAGGGCACCTGCTCATCGGCAGGATTCCACTTGTAAAAGAGCGCGCGTGACCGGATATTCCCGCCCGGGAGGTGAATTCATGCTCATGCTTCGTCTATGGCTCTGCCTGGTGCTGTTGTGGGCCATCGCGGTTTCGGCCCAGGCCCAGGCGGGCAAACCACGGCGTCCCTCGGCGGTGGCACAGGCGCCCGCCTGAAGCGGCTGACCCGGGGAGGGCGCACCGCTCCGTGGGAGCGGCCTGCAAAGCAAGTGGACGTTTTCGGTGCGCTACATTGACACCGAACTGGCGCGGCCACGCTGGCGGTTCACCGGCAACTGCCGCGTGGGGCGCAATCTGCAAATCGGCATCGAAGTGAATCCGGCAGCGCAGGAGCTGGCACCGTTGCTGACCTGGTACTGGCTCACTGAAACGCACCGCCGGCCGGCGCTCTTCGTCGGCACAAGTTCGGATCGTATCGGCTCGCCGGCGGGCCGGCAGAGCTACTATCTCACCGCCGCCAAACATCTTCCGCGCACACCACTTGCCCTTTATGCGAGTGTGACGTATTCGGAGTGGGACAGGGCGCTCACTTTTCCAGCGGGCGGCAGTGTCATGCTGCCGTTCCATTTCACGCTGCGGCCGATGTATGACGGCCGGCGTCCCCATCTCCTGCTTGCCCATGAGCATCACCGCTTCCATGTCGCGGTGTTGTATGTGTGGTTCGAGAGGATCGGCGTGGCGCTGGCAGCCGGGTTTTGACCGCTTGTTGCTTGATCGCCGGGCTGTATGTGAATGGCAAAACCCAACCGCAGAACAGCTAGCCGGTTGGGTTTTGCCAGCCTCGATTGTGCAGACGTGACGCTGGTGTTGCGGCAACGGCCCGGCCGCTGCCGCAACATTCTGGAATGTCCGCGCTGCTTGCAGCCTGACAACCCCGCCGCAGCCGAGGTTGCCACATTTTCGGACCGCCATTCCCTGCGGGAGACCTGCTGCGGAGGGCCGGGCCCTGGCTTCGGATACGGCAAGAAGGTACCTGAAACGAAGCCGCTGCCTGCCCGCCAGCCTCATGCCTTCAGCACCCGCAACAGCTCGGTTACCACTTGCTTGGCATCACCGAACAGCATCATGGTCTTCTGGTCGTAAAACAACTCGTTGTCTTCCCCGGCGAAGCCGGATCCCAAACTGCGCTTGACGATCATCACGGTGCGGGCCTGATCGACGTTGAGGATCGGCATGCCGTAGAGCGGGCTGTCTTTTTTGGTGCGCGCTGCCGGATTGATGACGTCATTGGCCCCGATTACCAGGGCGACGTCGGTGTTTTGAAAGTCATCGTTGATCTGCTCCATTTCGAACAGCAGATCATATGGCACGTTGGCCTCCGCCAGCAGCACGTTCATATGGCCCGGCATGCGGCCGGCCACCGGGTGGATGGCGTAGCGCACGGTGAGACCGCGCTCCATCAGGACTTTGGCCACCTCATGCAGAACATGCTGCGCCTGCGCCACGGCCAGGCCGTAGCCCGGCACTATGATGACCGATTGCGCGCTGTCGAAAATCATGGCCGCATCCTCCGCAGTATAACGCACCACGGTGCGTTTCTCCGTCCGGGCGGTGGCAGCCTGATAATCCGCCCCGACGCCGGCAAACAGGACGTTGCCCAGCGAACGGTTCATGGCTTTGCACATGATGTCGGTCAGAATGATGCCGGAGGTGCCCACCAGCGTGCCGCTGATGATCAACACCTCATTGGAGAGAATGAAGCCGGTCATGGCACCAGCCAGGCCGGAGTAGGAATTCATCAGCGAGATCACCACCGGCATGTCGGCGCCGCCGATGGGAATGACACTGGTCACCCCCAGCACGGCGGAGATGACGATGATGGCCAGCAGGGCCTGGTGGCGCGAGGGGTCGATCCCGAAAAATGCACCGAGCGCCCCGATGGTCAACAGCATGGCGGCATTGATCTGTTTTTGCATCGGATACAGAATCGGCGCACTGCGCATGAGGCCCTGCAGTTTGGCGGCCGCCACCATGCTGCCCACGAAGGTCAGGGTGCCGATCAGCAGGCCGAGCACGGTGGTGATCCGCACGTCGTAGCTGGCGGCCGTCACTGCTTCACCCAGGCGCAAGTATTCGGCATAAGCCACCAGCGTCGAAGCGCCGCCGCCAAAGCCGTTCAACACCCCCACCATTTGCGGCATGGCGGTCATTTGCACGCGCAGCGCGAGCCACAGGCCGAGGGCGGTGCCGGCCAACAAGCCGGCGAGAATATAGGTGAAGTCGATGATCTTCTGAGCCGTCAACGTCACCACAATCGCGAGCAACATGCCGAGCGCGCCATACAGGTTGCCGCGGCGCGCGGTCTTGGGCGAGCTGAGCAGTTTCAAGCCCCAAATGAACAGAATCGAGGCCGCCAAATAGCTGAGCTTGACGATCACATTCATGTTGTCCTCGCCCTCACCTTAGTCTGCGCGCTGCTTTTTGTCTTTTTTGAACATCTTCAGCATGCGGTCGGTCACGAGAAAACCGCCGACGACATTGATGGTCGCCATGATCACGGCCAACATCCCCAGAAAGACGCTCATTCCGCCGTGGCCTTCGCCGGCCGCGATCAACGAGCCCACCAGCGTGATGCCGGAAATGGCATTGGAGCCCGACATCAGCGGCGTGTGCAGCAGCGGCGGCACTTTGCTGATCACTTCCACTCCCACAAACGTGGCGAGCACGAAAACATAGATTGAGACAATCAGAGTTTCACTCATCGCGCGTTTCCTCCGCTGGTCACCACCTGTTTCACCTGTTCGTTGACGATGGCACCCTGGTGGGTGAGACAGGCGCCCCGGGTAATCTCATCCTGGAAATTGAACGTGCCATCGGCTGTTGGATAAAGATGCAGGAAGAGGTTGGTGATGTTCTTGGCATACATCTGACTGGCATGCACCGGCAGCGTGGCGGCGAGATTGACGGTGCCGAAAATGGTCACCCCCTCATGCACCACCGTTTCCCGCGGCCGGGTGAGCGTGCAATTGCCGCCCTGGGCGGCGGCGAGATCAACGATCACACTGCCCGGGCGCATGAGCCGGACCATTTCGTCCGTGATCAGCAACGGCGCCCGCTTGCCGAACACCTGCGCCGTGGTAATAACCGCATCGACTTTGGGCAGCCGGGCCGCAATCGCTTCGCGTTCCCGGCGCAAAAACTCCTCCGATTGCTCCCTGGCATAGCCGCCCGCGGTTTCGACATCCTCGGATATTTCCATTTCAACAAAATGGGCGCCCAAGCTCATGACCTGTTCCTTCACTGCCGGCCGCGGATCGAAGGCTTCGACTTTGGCACCCAGGCGCCGCGCCGTGGCAATTGCCTGCAGACCCGCCACCCCCGCCCCCAGGATCAAAACCGTTGCCGGCGGGATGGTGCCCGCTGCCGTCATCAACAACGGAAAGAATTTGCCGAGCTGGTTGGCCGCAATCAGCACGGCCTTGTAGCCCGCCACCGTGGCCATCGAGCTCAGCGCATCCATGCTCTGGGCCCGGGTGATGCGCGGGATATATTCCATCGCAAAACTCGTGACTCCGCGCGCGGCGAGCAACGCAATGGTCTGCGGATGGTTGAGAGGGTCCAAAAATGCGATCACCACCGCCCCCGGGGTCATCAGTTCAACCTCATGCCGGCCGGCCAGTGGATTCGGTTGCGGCGGCTGCACCTTGAGAATCACCTGGCTGTTGCGGTACAATTCCTCCGCGCCCGCCATCAGCGTCGCGCCGGCAGCCTGGTACTGCTCATCCGAAAACGAGGCGGCAACACCGGCACCGCTTTCGACAAGCACCTCATGTTGCCTCTTCTTCAAGGTTCCGATCAGGGCGGGGATCAGCGCCACGCGGGTCTCGCCATCATGAATTTCTTTGGGAATTCCGATCTTCAAATCACGATCCTCCTTGCTGGCATCTGACAAAGCCGGGCTGGCTGCAGCGGCAGAGAGCAGCGTGCGGCGGCGGCACAACGGCTTTGCGGTTCACATGGACTCGGGATTTATCACAACATGTGTTATCTGCGAGCGTCGGGAGGTGCCGACCGGAGCACGGGTGCCCCGGTGTTTGACCCGTGGCTGGCATTGATGGGGAGCTGGCGATTGTGTGTCTCAAGCTGTTTCATCCTCTCCGCTCATGCGGCCTGCAGTTCCAGACCTGCACCCTGACAAACAGCCCCCGCCGCGCGCGGTTGCAGGCAATCAACCGCTGCGGGGCAAATAATCAATTGGGGAAATGCCGTTGAAAAGACCCCTCGCACGGGCGTGAACTTACGGGAGGCGGGAGGAGTTGCGCGCAATTTCCATGAGGTCTTTCCGACAAAAGCAACAAACCCGCCCGGGGCAGGCGGGTGTTTCTGCGGGCCGGCACACGGGATAGCGCAGGCCGGCAGGCCAAGGTTGTCAAGCAGGGGCGCTTACTTTTTCAAATGATCGGCCAGGAAGGCGAGGGTTTTTTCCCATGCATCCGCCGCGTCTTTTTCGCGGTAATTGCTCTTGTTGTTCTCATTCATGAATGCGTGGCCTGCTTGGGGATAGACATGTATGCTCACGTCCCTGCCGAGCCGGTGGCATTCTTTCTCGAAAGCACGCACAGTTTTGACGGGAATACCCTTGTCTATGCCGCCGAAAATACCGAGCACGGGCGCATTGATCCGCGCGATCAGTTCTTCATCGGTAATCAACCGGCCATAGAAGACCACGCAGGCGGCAAGGTCGGGAATGCGGGCTGCGGCTTGGAGGGAATAGCTGCCACCCATGCACCAGCCCAGGGTGGCAATGCGGGTTCGTTCAACATCCGGGCGGGTGGATAGATAGTCGAAGGCGGCCTGCAGGTCACGCAGGGCGCGATCTTCAGGCAGGCCACGGCTCAGTTCGTGCGCCGTCTCCGCATTTTCTGCGACCGCGCCGCGGTAGAGGTCTATCGCCAGCGTCAGATAACCCTGCTGCGATAGTTTTCTGGCATTGGCCTCCACCCACTCATTCAGCCCCCACCATTCGTGAATGACAATCACTGCGGGAAAGGGTCCCTGGCCTTCCGGCAGGGACAGCACCGCCTGCACGGTGTCCGCCCCGCTCTTGTACGAGACGCGTTGCCTCTCGACCGCCGTGTTGGCGCGGTGGTAAACCAGCGCCGCCGAGGTCAGCGTGACGAGCGTCGCCAGCGCAACACCAGAAGCTCTCATCTCTCCCTCATGCACCGTAAGGAATTCATGAACAGGTCCCGGGGGATGACGTGGAGCTATTCCACCACTTTCTTGAAAGCCAGGATGCGCGCCTGCTTCTGTTCGCTGGGGCGTCCACGGTCAGGCTGCGCTGCCCTCGCCTCCGGTTGGATTTCCTCGGCTGTGACGGCAGTCGGCGGCGGTGTGACTTTTTCAAGGCGCACGGGCGTGCCACCCATGGTGAATTCAGCTCCCCGTATCTGATCGTCGTCAATCGTCCAGGTGACGACTTTCATGGGCAATGCCAGGATGAACAGCTTCACCTGCCACCAGTTGCGTTTGCTGTCAGGATTGATGTCTTCCACCCGTGCAAAGAATGCCGGCTTGTGATCGATGTGCACCAGCACCAAATCCTGGGGAACGATGGCGACAGGCTTGCGGGACATCCAGCTCTCCATAAATTCCTTTTAACAGCGGCAAAGATAACTACAAACCGCGCGAATGTCAAAGAAAATTTCCACAGTGGGGTTGTGACGGGTCGCGGGGGAAACAAATGTTCCATCAAACCCTGAACTCAGTCCGAATATTTTCGAAAGCTCGCGGTCAACATCTGGGGAAGTTGGGAGCGTCCCAGCGCAGAGCCACAAAGGCTGCCGCTTGGGGAGAGTTAAGGATGGGAGCAGTTGTGCCGGGGTTGGGGAGAGAGGGCAAAGGTTGGGCGCTGGAATGAAAATGATCCACCCTCGCCTGAACACGGGCTCGCCAAGCCTGGCATGCCGGATGAAGACGCCGTGGCTTACGCTGCAACTGCAGTCGCCGGCAGAAATCTTTTTTAAAATTGCCGGCCCCAAGGCAACCGGTCATAGTGGATGCAACGGCCAGGTCGCGGCGGAACATTTTCTGCAAAAACTCACGATACGGGCGACGCCCTCAGGTCAGCGCGATAAGGCGCCAGCGCCGTCAGCAGTTCCTCCGGCAAGCCGATCGGGTGAAAACTCCGGCGGTTGACGGCCACCACGATTTCATAACCTTCCGCGGTGATGGCGCCACCGACTTTGTGGACGCAGAATTCGAAGCGCAGAGAAGTGCGGCCAACCCGCCCGGCCCAGATTTCGACTTCAAGCAAGTCGTCAAGCAGGGCCGGGCGGTGAAAATCGAAGTGGAGTTGCACGCGCGGTAGCCAGAAATCAAAGCGGTCAAACAGGATGGCATAGGGCAGGCCGATCGCCCGAAAGAACTCGGTCTCGGCAATCTCGAAAAAGCGGACATAGGCGCCATAACAGATGATGCCAGCCTGATCGATGTCGCCCCAGCGCACGAACTCCCGGACGCGAAAGCGCTCCGTATGATGCGGCGCCGCGACAGCGGGCTGGGGAGAGTTGGCGCTTTGATTCATGGTGGCGGAAGGAGTGCCGGGCGCCTCAATGGGATGCCTTGATCAAAGCATCGAGCTGGCGCGCGATCTGTGGATTATGAGTGAAGCTCAAGCTTTTGAAATTCACCAGATCAACGATGGTGCCGAGGAAACACAGCCCGGCGGTGAACAAATACAGCAAGCTCATGCCGATATGCCCGAGAATGAAGCGCTGGACACCGGTAATGCCCATAAATCCGAGCAAGGTGGTGAGCAAAATGAGCTGGGGATCCTTGCGGCGGGCGCGATACATGGCGGCAAATTGCCGGGCCGGATTTTCTTCCCAATCCTTCAACAGGCCCTGCACATACACCATTTCCTCACCATCAAGCTTGGGCAGCAACTGCATGACACTGGCCATCTTCCTCCTCCGGTTCTTATACTTGTTTGGGGATGAAGGCAGGTTTCGGAGCGCCAAGCTTCAGATCAAGCACAAAAAATCCTTCCGCGAAAGCGAACTCCCACGGAAAAAGCATTTCGCGGGGGTGTTTTCGAGGGAGAAAAAAACTGACTGCGTCGGCAAACAGGCGAACTTTACACTCGTTGAGGGTTGCAATTTGAATTTCAGAGCGCCAAGCTCGAGCCCGGCACGCCAACTCAAAAAACAACCCTGAACGGGTATCACTCATGAGTTGGCGCGCCATCGTGAGAACCGAAAAAAATCGCGCAGCACACGCCACACGCGGCCGAGCAGGATCACCACCGCCGCCGGGCCGAGCGGATGAACCGCCAGCGCGCTGCGCCAATCACCATGCAGGAAGAGAGCCATCGCCTGCCCCAGGCCGCATCCCGGGCAGGCGGTGATTCCCAAATGATGAAAAAGGCAGAAACTGGGCCATTGTCATTTGGGTCGAGGCTGGCGAGGGCAAGTGATCCTCCCAGCCAAACCACGGCTTCCCGGGAGGAATGCTGCACCGCGTCGAAACAACGCATGCGGGGCACCACCAGGCCGTGCCGGTTCACAGCCAAAACCGATCGAAGTAATTGCCAGGTACGTTTGCCCACCCGTGGCGGAAAAAATGCAGCCCAGAGAACCGGTCTGCAACGCAAGCTCGAAATCTGCGCCATGGCATTCTCAGAGGAAGCCGGCATCAGTGCAGCAGCAAGAGCTTCTTGACCTGCACGAATGTGCCGGCCTGCAGGCGGTAAAAATAGATGCCGGGGGACAGCCGCCGGCCGGTTTGATCACGGCCATCCCAGCGCACCAGATGGCGACCGGCCGAACGTGCGCCACTCGCCAGCAGTTTCACCTGCTGGCCGAGAATATTGTAGACCGCCAGTTGCATGTTGCCCCCAAAACCGGCGGGCAGGGCAAACGCAATCGCGGTCTCCTGCCGCACGGGGTTGGGATCGTTTTGCTCCAACAGAAAAGTTGCCGGCAGATCCGGTACGGCGTGAACAATGCCGGTGGCGCGGCCGACATGGAAGCTGAAATACTCTCCGGCACTGGCGGCGCGCGGGGCATGGCCAACGCGGCCGCTGTCATCCGCGGCGGAAAGGTAGTAATAGACCGTCAGGTCACTGCCCACCGCCGGCAGGAAGGCATGATACTCGTTGTCATTGCCGGTCGGAGTCAATGGCAGGCTTGTAAAGGGTGGTACGCCGGTAGTGTTGTAATGCACCTGAAACGAGTTTTCCGCGAGTGCCACGGGATGGGTGAGCACGATCGGGGGCAGCACGCGCGCGATGATCTCGAAGGGTCCCGGACCCGTGGCCGGGTCAGGCAGGGGGGTGTGCTCGATCACCGGCTCTTCCCCTGCGGCATAGGTGATGAAAAGATTGGGGCCGCGATTTTCCCGAATGAGCTGTTCAATCTCGCTTGTGTCCGGGTGAAACTGGGTGCCCACCTCCGGAGTGAAGGCTAAAATTTTGGTTTTGAGGGACTGCTCGCCATAGAGCCAGTCATCCGAGTCGCCATTCACAAAATAGCCGACGGTTTCGATGCCGAGACCGGGCAAATAGGAATTGTAGGCGACCAGGCTGTCCGCGAGTGCGACAAAGGTGCTGTGATCCGGCGTTTTCACCGCGGTATAGCCCCAGGGATAAATCATGAAGCGGCCATAGGAGTGATAGGAGAAGGAGAGACGAAATCGGCGCGTCAGCACGAAGTCCCGAATGGCGGCGGTCTCCGGCTCGGAAAAGGGGGCGGTGCCGCGATAGGTGTTGCTGCGGGGATTGGGGCTCGAGCCGATGTTGTCGTAACCCCAGTTGTAACCGTAATTGCGGTTCAAATCGATGCCAAAGCTGCCGTCGTCATTGCGGCGGCGGTTCTTGCGCCACCAGAGATCTTCATGGAACACGTATTCCAAACCGTCGGGGTTGACGATCGGGATCAGCCAGATTTGGCGGTTGTTCACCAGGTAGGTGAGGTAGGGATCACGGCCGTAGCCTGAGAGCAGCAGGTTGAGGTAATCGAGCACGATGGCGGGGGTGATGATTTCGCGGGCGTGATGCAGCCCCATGATCAACACTTCCGGCTCGTCTTCGTCGCGTTGGACGTTGTCGGAGATTTTCACCGCCCACAGGTCGCGGTCGGCGAGGTTTTGTGTTTTCTCCCAACTGTCGCCGATGTCGAGCACCTGCACCAGGTCGGGGTGGCTGGCCTGCACGAGCTGTAATTCGACCAGGGTGCGCTCGTAGTCGAAAAAATGCTCGAGGTAGCCGGTGGCGCGCAGGGCCCGGGCATGGGCTTCGAGATCGACAATTTTGACTTCATAAGCGATGCCGAGGCGCGCGAGCTCCACCAGTTCCGTGGGGGTGGCAATCAGCTCGCAGGTGCCGCGGGCGGGATCGACTTCTGCCACATCATAACCGCCGGCCAGCACTTGTTGCAGCTTCGCGGGCGGCAGGGTGTGCAGATTCAGGCGCACCAATTGCCGTGGTGGCCCGGAAAATTGCTGGGCAATCAACTCCGCGGCATGGCCCCACAGCAGCAGGGCGGTCAGGCTGGGGAGGAGGAAATGTTGCATGCCGAAGTCCCTGGCAAAATGAAAAGCGGGGGGCATGTGCGGAAATTTGTTTGCATCTCGGCGGCAGGAGGCTTATTATTGGCGCACGCTGCGCGACGGGGTTGCCTTGCCGCCCGCCGTCGAACTTTTGATTCTTTCGATGGCCGCGCGCGCCGCTTCGCGCACCAGTTCATTGGCATCGTCCTTGGCTTTGTAGAGCGCAGGCAGGCCGCGCGGGTCTTTGAGCTGGCCCAGGGCTTCCACGGCTTGCAAGCGCAGCCTCCAGTTGTCGTCACGGCTGGCTGCAACGATAAAGGGCAGGGCCTGTTCCTCGCCGGTCAAACCGAGTGTGCTGATGGCCAGGCCGCGGGTGAAAGGGTCTTCAATATTGGCATGTTGCAGGGCAAGCTCACGACCCTCGGCGTTGCCACGGCGTGCCAGCACCATGCCGGCAAGCAGGCGCGTAGACAGCGACTTGGATGGCTCCGTGAGCATCTGTCGAAGCTGCGGCATGATTTGATGCCACAGGCCGCGGTTGACGCCACCAATCTCCGCCAGCGACAGGGCCGCCTGGGCGCGCACCTCCGGGACTTCACGATTGTCAGCCAGCCGGCCGAGCAGCGCCTCCACCACTTCTTCCCGGGGGAAGGCTGTCAACGCACGTGCCGCAACCGCGCGCACTATCTCCTCACCGTCGTGCAGTTTTCTCAACAGCGGGGGCAGGGCTGCACCGTCTGCCAGTTGCGCCAGAACTTTGATGCCGGCCTGCTGCACGCCGGGGGCGGGATCGTGCTCGATGAGTTCCACCAGAAATTCCGTATCGACCATGGCATTGAGCTCGCCGAGCAATCCCACCATTTGCGCGCGCATGTAATCATCGCGCTCAGCGCGAATTTCGCCGGGCAGAACTTCACACATCGCCTCCGGCATGGCCAGCATGCTGGCGCGCATGGCGGGTGCGCGCGGGTTACCGGTGCGGGAGTAGCAGCGCCACAACAGCAGCGTGGCGCGCGGATCATCGGGGTTGCGCGACAGAAAACCCTCCAGCAGCGTGATGGCACGGCCGAGCGGGTCGGCGAATTCCGCGGCAATGGACGGATCAAAGTGGCGTGCTTGGCGGTAAAGTTGACTGGCTTCCTCGTAAGGGTCGTCAGAGCAAGCTGCCAGTGCGAGCAGGAGCATCAGAAGGAGACAGCGCCGAAGAAAATCCATGGCAAAATGCTTTCTTCAATCGTTCGCAATGGTCGATACTTGGCCTGCGGAAGCGGGGTCGGGTACTTTCGGCCGGTTTTTTGTGACGACGGGACATGCGCATGAGTGCAGCAGCAAAGGTTTGCATGATGAGCTGCGCCTCGGCGTTCGTCTGCTTGCAGCTCAACCTCACAGACGCGACCGAATATAGAAGAAGAGCCGCCAAGAAGCAAGCGGGAAATCCCCTGCAGGCGCTGATTGAAAAATTTTAAATTGTTTTGCGTTTTGTCAACCGCCCGCGGCAGCCGCAGGCACGGGCGGGCGCATTCACTCATCCGGTTTACCAACTCGAGGTTGTCATGAAAAAAGCGACGGCTTTCCGTTTTCTGCTGGCCGGTTTGGCCTGGCTGGCCTTGCCGGCTGCCGAAGCGCAGGAAGCTGAAATTCTGACGTTGCATCTCGCCTACACCAGCAACACCATCGGCTATGTGGATCCCTGTGGGTGAAGCGGCAGCAGGCGTGGCGGTCTGGCCAAGCGAATCACATTACTGGACAGTTTGCGTGCCAAACATCGCGATTTGATCGTGATCGATGGCGGCAACTTCGGGGAAGCGGTGAGCGGACCTTCCGCCTGGAAGGCCGGCGAACAGCTCAAGCTGCTCAAGCAACTCGGCTATGATGCCGTCTGTCTGGGACAGAACGATCTCACCGCCGGATTGCCGGAGGCGGCCAAACAGGCGCAGGCGCAAGACTTGTTGTTCAGCAGCATCGTGCCCGGCAAGACCGGGATGACGCTGCCACCAGTGAAGATCATCACACGGCCGGGTTACAAACTCGGTGTGCTCAGCCTGGTATCGACGGGCTTCAACCGCGCAGCCAGCGACAGCCCTCCGGCATACAATGTCGAGGCCTTTCTCAATGAGCAGCTCAAGACCCTGGCCGCCCAAAAGGTCGACTTCACGGCCGTGGTCTTTCTCGGCCCGGAAGAGGAAGTATTGGCGATCGGCAGAAAACATCCGGAGGTCGATGTCTGGCTGTTGACCCAGGGCCGGCATCAGCCGATCCGGCTCATCGAGAATTTGGGGGATGCGCTGGTGGTGAGCGGCGGTGATCGCGGCCGCGAAGTGGGTTTCATCAAGGTGGAGAAGCGGAAGAACGGCGAACGCAGCGCGGCGAGCTTTCAACAACTCATCTTGAATGACCGCATCGCGGATTCGCCGAAGGCCGCGCCCCTGCTGGAACGCTATCGTGCCGCAGGTCAGGCTGCGCAGCAAGCCCCCGCCCCCGCCAAACCGACCCCGCCGGGTGGAGGAGGCGCGGCTTCTCTAAACCCTTTCGTGGGCAGCCAGGCCTGTCAGGAATGCCATGAGGATATTTTTGGCAGATGGCGGGAATCAGCCCATGCCCGCGCGTTTGCCACGCTCGTTGCCAAAAACGAGCAGCACAACACGCGCTGCCTGAGCTGCCACACTGTGGGGTATCGCGAAGAATCGGGGTATTCCGCCACGGCCGCCACCGCGCATCTCGCTGATGTCGGCTGCGAGTCGTGCCACGGCCGTGGCGGTTTTCATGTGCGCACACGCGGCCGTGCGGTCAATTTCGCCGCCCCCACGCCGGCAACCTGTGTGCGCTGCCACACGGCAGAGATGTCGCCGCGCTTCGTCTACGCCGAGTACGTTCAGCGGGTTCATTGATGCCCGTGCGCTTTGCCGGTGACCTCCTGCTGGCCACGGAGAGGGCGGTGCCAGCTTGGCCGGCCACTTCTTCACCAGGCACAGCGCGGTTGCTGCAGCCGCGCGCGGTACCTCTTAGAATGAAGATGAGCTTTCGTAGTCGTGCCTTCAGGCACCGACCCTGAAGGGTCTACGACAAAAGCATTTTCGTAATAATTTGCCATGCCGCATGGGCACTCATCGGGATGGAAATGTCGCGCAGACCTCTTGTCTGCCTGCAGGCTGGCGACCTGGGCTGCGGCGTTCTTGCGGCATGCGATGACAAGGCAAATGCTGGTCTGGAGAAACGCTCTTGGGCAAAACCCCGCGGTCAACGTCTTGCCATGCATTACCCACATCAACCCACTTAGAGCCTCTTTTGAGCCCTTTTTAAAAGAGCGCAAAACCGCGAGGGAGGCGTGACGGAACGTTGCCACATGAAAACCGCCGGCAATCTGCCATAGCGGAGCCGGGGCCGACTGCAATCCTGGATCCGGAAGAACCATGCTCCCTCCCGGAGTCAGGCGCGGCTGGTGCAACCGGCACGCATTGGCGTCCAGGGTTGACCTCTTGAAGCAATTCACCGCCCGGGCGGCTTTTCGAATGCAACAGATTCGCGCGAACCGGCAAATTTGCATTTCCTGCAGCAAGGTGTTGCCAATCATCTTCCCTCTTGTATTTTTCGCCGCTGCTACTAAATTCCAGCTCCATCATCTTTTGGCAAACTGGCTGCAATGGGTTGCACGCGGCGCTGCCGGTGCCGGGCTTCTGCTGCCGCGAGGCGATGGCCGCTTCGCGCGCAGGCAGCGGAAGACGCGCACCCCGCAATTCCCACTGTAACATTTTCGAGGTTTGGCCGTGACTGAGCAGGATTTTTTTCGCATCATCGCCGAAGAGCAGCATATTCGTGCCGAACAAGTGCAGGCCACGGTGGCCCTGCTCGACGATGAAAACACCGTTCCCTTTATCGCCCGCTACCGCAAGGAGGTGACCGGGGGACTGGACGAAACCAAAATCATCGCCATCCAGGATCGCATGCGTTACCTGCGCCTGCTGGAAGAGCGCAAACAGACCGTACTCAAATCAATCGGGGAGCAGGGCAAGCTCACCGACGAACTGGCCGCCAGGATCTCGGCCGCCCTGAAACTGCAGGAAGTCGAAGACCTGTATCTGCCCTACAAACCCAAGAAGCGCACGCGCGCCACCGTTGCCAGGGAAAAAGGCCTGGAACCGCTGGCGCAGCGCATGTGGCAGCAGCAGGATACCAGCGGTGACCCCGGGCAAATCGCACTGGCCTTCGTCAGCGAGGAAAAGGGCGTCAACAGTGCGCAGGAGGCACTGGCGGGCGCCTGTGACATTATTGCAGAATGGGTGAGCGACGATGCCGATGTGCGCCAGCTCACCCGCGAGCTCACCTGGGAGCACGGCAGCCTGCACGCGGAAGCGCGCGATCCTGAAAACCTCGATGTCTATGAAATGTACAAGGACTATCGCGATCCGCTCAAAAAAGTCGTGCCGCACCGCACGCTCGCCATCAACCGCGGCGAGCGCGAAGGCTTTTTGAAGGTGGTGATCGAGGCGCCGGTGCCGCAAATCCTGGCGGATCTGGAAAAACGTTTTCTCACCAACCCGGCCTGCATCTTCACCGACTACAATCGCGCGGCCATCAAGGACTCTTATGAACGACTGGTGGCGCCCGCCATCGAGCGTGAGCTGCGCAACCGTCTCTCCGAAGTCGCGGATGAACACGCCATCAACATCTTCGCCACCAACCTGCGCAACCTGCTGATGCAGCCGCCCACCCACGGCCACATCATCATGGGCATCGACCCGGGTTATCGCACCGGCTGCAAGGTCGCCGTCATCGACCAGACAGGCAAATACCTGGACGGGGACACGATTTATCCCCATGAGCCGCAGAAACGCTGGGATTATTCCAAACAGCAACTCCTGGGAATGGTGCGCAAGTATCAGGTGAGCCTGATTGCCATCGGCAACGGCACCGCCAGCCGCGAGACGGAACAACTGGTGGCAGAGGTGATCAAGGAGGCCGCCGCCGGTGACCCCCCCCTCGACGTGCGCTACACCATCGTGAGTGAAGCCGGCGCCTCGGTGTATTCCGCCTCCGAACTGGCGCGACAGGAGCTGCCGGATCTCGAGGCGGCGCAACGCGGCAATGTTTCCATTGCGCGGCGCCTGCTCGATCCGCTCTCCGAGCTGGTCAAAATCGATCCCAAATCCATCGGCGTGGGCTTGTATCAACACGATGTCAACCAGACGCGGCTGGCGGAATCGCTCGACCGTGTGGTGGAGTCATGTGTGAATGCCGTGGGCGTGGATTTGAACACGGCCTCGGCCGCGCTGCTGCGTTACGTCGCCGGCATCACCCGCAGCGTCGCGGAGAATCTCGTTGCCTACCGCAATGAGAAAGGGCGTTTCACCTCCCGCAAACAACTGCTCGAGGTCAAGGGCCTGGGGCCCAAGGCTTTCACGCAATGCGCCGGCTTCCTGCGCATTCCCAATGCC
Source organism: candidate division KSB1 bacterium (assembly GCA_034506255.1). Classification (NCBI taxonomy): domain Bacteria; kingdom Pseudomonadati; order Candidatus Zhuqueibacterales; family Candidatus Zhuqueibacteraceae; genus Candidatus Coneutiohabitans; species Candidatus Coneutiohabitans thermophilus. The sequence continues at coordinate 95,442 of JAPDPX010000005.1, forward strand.
GACACGTTTTTTGACTCCACCGCCGTCCATCCCGAGTCTTATGAAGCAGCCGAGCGCTTTTTGACGATTTTGGAGCTTACGCCCGAGATGGTTCGCACGCAGCGTCAGCTTTTCAATGAGAAAATCAAGGCGCTGCGCCGGCCGCTCGCCGAAATCGCCGCGGAATGCCAGATCGGCCTGCCCACGCTGCAGGACATTATTGCCGCAATGGAAAAACCCGATCGCGATCCGCGCGACGAGGCCCCCAAACCCATCTTCCGCCAGGATGTTTTAAAAATGGAGGATCTCAAGGAGGGCATGATTCTCAAAGGCACGGTGCGCAATGTGGTGGACTTCGGTGCCTTCGTCGACATCGGCGTGAAGCAGGACGGCCTGGTGCATCTCTCCGCCATGTCGCACAAGTACATCAAAAGCCCGCTGGAGGTGGTGGCGGTGGGCGATGTGATCGATGTGCGCGTGCTGCGGGTTGATCTGGAAAGGGGCCGCATTGGTCTGAGCATGCTGCTCGACGGCGACCGGCGGCCACCGGAGCGGCACAAACCGCAGGCGAAAGCCGGCGGCGGGCACAAACCGCATGAGCGCGGCACCGGCAAACTGCAGCGTGATCGCCGGCACGGCCGGCCGGAGAAACCGGCGCAAGTCGAGGGCAAGGATAACCAGGCCGAAAGCAAGAGGCCGCAGCGGCCGGAGCACAAAGCGCGTCCGTCCCGGGCCAGCGCCCGTGAGGAGGAAAACTTCGCCGCTTCCTTGCAGCAGCTCGTGAACAAATATTCGAATCGCTCGTGAGCCGTTGTTTGGGCCTGCCGGCATTTTTTGATGGCATGCAAGCAAAATGCCCCTGATCACGCTCTCGCGATCAGGGGCATTTTTTATTGCCGGAGGCGTACGCTTCTGAAAGTATTTCCGCTCCGGTGGAAGTGTGCCTGACCCTGTGCGGGAGGGCCATGCGGCGCTCTGGCATGCCGGAGCCCGGCCTGTTGCCGCAAACATCCCATTGGCAGAGCAGCGGCTCGGGTTGGCACTCAGTTCTTCTTGTGCACCGCAAAGCGGCCTTTGAGATAGGCCATCACTTCTTCATCGGCTTGCACGCGGCGGCCGGGAAGCTGCGGTGCGGGGGCGGAATTCGCCGGTTTGGGCTGGGCATTGGCCTGGTTTTGTGGCGAAGGTCGCACCGGGGGTGGGGCTACCGGGCCGCCCGGCAGGGGCGCATTATTTTGTGAAGTGCGCGACTGCCGGTATTCGTCTGCCAGACGTTGCAGCCGCTCTTGTTGCTGCCGGGCCTCCTGCAGCGCGGGCGGATCATCGTGCATCATGCCGGCCAGCACCGGTGCCACACGCGTGAACACGGCCACCACTTCCGGCGTGACTTTGAACAAACCGCGCAACACCCGCTCGGCAATTTCCTCCAGGGTGCCGGCATACGCTGCGATCGCCGGAAAATCCAATGCTTGCGCGGTTTCATTGATCGAGCTCATCGCCATGCGAATGCTTTGCCAGGTCTCCTCATCGTTGGCGTTTGCACGCAGGAACACAACGGCTTCCTGCAGTGCCTGCAAGTGAACGTGGTTCTTTTCCTTGAAAGCTTTCAACTTCGAGGGGGGTGCGAGTGGCCGCCGGGCGGATGCAGAAGTCGGCGTTGGAGCGGCCGCGGGTTGTGCCGGTTCTATCGGCCTTGAAGGCGGCACGAACTCCCATTGGCTTTTCGCTTCCCGGGTTGCTTCGGGTGACGCGGCAGACGGTGCGGCAGGCGCTGCTTTTTCCGGCTCCGGCACCAGCGCGGCAGGTGACGCCGGCGAAGGCGGGGTGATTTCGACCGGTGTGGGTGCGGTTGCAACCGGCGGTGGTGTCACCGGCGCAGCCGCGGCCACGGGCCTGGCGGCTGGGCGCGGCGGCGGCGTTTTTTGCGCGCGTGCGGCATGTTTTTTCGCCGGCCGTGAAGATTCAGACGCCGGGGTTTCGACCACCGGCGTGGCTGAATTCACCGGTGGCAAGGCGGCAGGGGCTGGCGTTTCCACGCTGGCCGGCGTCTCGGCAGCAGGGCGCGGTTGGGCTGTGGCCGTGCCGGATGCTTCTTTGACCAAACGCAGTCGCCGATCGGCACCGAAGTGCACGTTCCTGCCCTCCTGGAAATTGGTGACGATCACCAGGGCGCGAATGGTGTTGCCCATTTCCGGATCGATGCGCGCGCCCCATATGATTTTGGCGGAGGGATCGAGTTTCTCGGCGACGATCTTCATGATCGTGCGCGTGTCCTTGAGCGTCATCTCCGCGCCGCCGGTGATGTTGATCAGCGCATTGCGTGCACCGGCAATGTCCACGTCGAGCAGCGGGTTTTGCAGCGCCATCTCGATCGCGCGTTGCGCACGCTCGGGGCCGTCACTTTCACCCAGCCCGATCATGGCCGGGCCGCCGTTTTGCATGATCGTGCGAATGTCGGCAAAATCCAGATTCACCATGCCCTTCAGCGTCACCAGTTCGATGATGCCGCGCACCGCGTTGACCAGGATTTCATCGGCCACTTTGAAGGCCTGGCCGATGGGAAGATCCGGCACGAGATCATACAGCTTGTCGTTCTGAATGATGATGATGGTATCGGCATTGGTGCGCAGCTTCTCCAGACCGAGGCGGGCGTTCTCCCAGCGCATCACGCCTTCTTCCCAAAACGGCAGTGTCACGACGGCGATGGTGAGGGCGCCGAGCCGCCTGGCGGTTTCTGCGACGATGGGTGCCGAGCCGGTGCCGGTGCCGCCGCCCAAGCCGCAGGTGACGAAGACCATGTCCGAGCCCTGCAGGGCTTCTTCGATTTCCTTCTTGCTTTCGCGTGCGGATTCTTCCCCGATCTGGGGATTGCTGCCGCCGCCCAGCCCTTTGGTCAACACCCGGCCGATCAAAATCTTGTCATGCGCTTTGGCGCTCAACAGATCCTGGGCATCGGTGTTGATCGCAAGCGTTTCCACACCCTGCACCCCCACTTCCATCAAACGGGTCACCGTGTTGTTGCCGCCACCACCGCAGCCAACCACGCGGATGCGGGTCTGGTGCGATTGCAGGAGGGCTTCGAGCTCTTGGTCTTTGTCCACTGGCATAGCCGTGATGTTTTTGTCAGCTACTTGCAGTTTCACGTATTCCTCGATCAGACTGATAAGCCGCTCGCACAATGGGATCGAACCCTTGCTTTAATAGCTGCATATACCCACCTTTCAAGTGGTTGCGGACGCCACCCGCCGGCACGCAAGCCGGCTGGAATAAACCTTGCAAAAGCAATGATGCCAGGAACGGACGGCCGTCTTACTTCGAGAGCAACCATGCCCAAAATCAAATGCACTCGCCTCATCTTTCTGGCTGTGGCCTTGAGTGCCAATGCCCTGCTGGCACAAAATGAGAAACTGCGCGGCCAAAAGGTGGAACTGGATTCGCTGGTGCAACGCCTGTTTGAAGTGCAGGCCAGGCAGAAAGTTATGTCCCGCCAGGCCGACAGTCTGGCGCGCGTCATCAGCAAGCTCAAGCAGCGCCCCCTCTCGCCTTTTGAAACACGCACCCTGGAGACGGCGCTGGCACGCTCACAAATCATGGCAGACTCGCTGCAGGCCTTGCAACGTCGCGAACAGGGCTTGGATCGCATGCTGCGGCAAAAAGCTGAACTCCTGCTCAAAAATCTGCACGATGAGCTGGTGCGGCTGGTTGAAAGCGGCAAGGAAGCAAAAAAGTCCGGCAACCGCACGCTGCAGGAGCATGTTGCCCGCGAAATCCGAACCTGCCGGCAATGGCAGGCATTCTGTCAACAGATACTGGCAGAGCCGCCACCCGCCATCGTCATCTATGAAGTTCGCGCCGAACCCGGTGATGATGAAATCACCCTCAAGCGCAAAGCCGATTTTCTGCGCGATCAGGCTGACCGGTTGGAGCGGGATGCCAGACGTTTGGAGCAAAAACTCAGCGAGATTCGCGCCGAGGAGGAGATGCGTCAACGCATGAATGAATTTGCGGCCGACATCGCCCTGCTTGAACCCCTGAATGAGGGCTTGCGCAGCACCTCCGGCATCAACCGGGAGGGAACCGGGCCGGTTGGCGTTGACCATCCGGGCCGGGCGGGCGAGCTTCTTCTGCAGTCGCTGTCCCCCGGCACCGTCGCCGCCTTCAGCTTGCCGGCAAACATCGCCGAGCTCTCCAGTCAGGACTTGCAGCGGTGGCAGGAGCGCCTGCACCGCCTGTTGCAGCAGCGCAGATGGCAGGCCGACAGCTTGAAGAAACGCGCCGACGAAGTGGAAAAACTCGGCCGTGTCCGCGCCCGCTGAGGCCGGCGGCGACCGGCGGACATGACAGGCAAATCAGCCGCGGCAGTTTGCATCCTTCATCAATCTCAAACCCGAACACAGCGAGTGAATCCCCCAAACAGAGCCCGCGGCGGTTGGAACCAGCAATCTCGGCTGTTTCACCCGCTCCCACTTTTGCGCCGTTGTCTTTTGTCTCTTGCCGGTTGTTTGATCCTGCCCCTTTCCGTCCTTGCCCAAAAGCCCTGGCAGCTTGCCTATCGTCTGCAGGCCGGCTTCGAACATGACAGCAACATCTATGAAGCGAGCGCCACGGCAAATGCCGCGACGGTGGGGCGTGCGCTGTTGCATGGCAGGGCGGAGCGCGTGAGCGAAAACTTCAGACTGGCGCTCGATCACTCCGGCGCGCTGCTGCTCTATCATGATCACCACGACGAGCACAAGCTGCTCAATGATTTCAAGGCCGGCATGAGCGTGCGGACGGCAGACTGGCTGCGTTTCAACGCCCGGGGCGAAATCATGCTCAAAAATTATCTCCATGCCGCCTCCGATTACGCCACCGCCGCCGGCACCCTGAGCGCCGCCCTGACGCTGAGCGACCGGCTGGCATGGGAAGCCGGCGCAGAAACCGGCCAGCTCGACCATGCCGCCTCGGATTCGCTGTTCGATTACACTTTCACCGGCGCGTTTCTCACACTGCGCCAGCGCCTCACGCAGCGAACAACAATTGAACTCTCCGCGCACACGCGCACGTTTGCCTATTTGCGCCCGGCTTACCTCCACGTCGGCACAGCCGGGGTTCAGCGCAGCCGCCGTCTGCAAAACGATGATTACAAGGCCCTGCGCCTCACTTTCACCATCAGCCGGAAGTGGTTGTTGCGCGCCAGCCTGGAGGCCCAATTCAACCCTTCCAACAGCCTGGGGTATGACTACGACCGCCTGCGTTTGCATCTGCTCGCTGCCTGGAGTCCGGCTGGACGATGGCTGCTGCGCGCCTCCGCACTCGTGCAAAGAAAAAGTTATGGCGACCCCATGCCGCCCATCGTGCCGCCGGAATTCGATGCCGAGCGCGAACAAAGCAACAACCTCATTTTCGATCTCTCGCGTGATCTCTCCGCTGAGCTGGCACTGCTCGTCCGCCTGGCCCATCATGACAATGAATCGCCAGTGCGCGGCGTGTTTTATCGCAAAACGGTTCTGTTTGCCGGTTTTGAGCTGCGTTTTTGATGCCCTCAAAATTCCGGCGCCGGCCTCAACTTTCTGAGAGTCGTCGCCCCAGTTTCCCGCCCGCCTCACCCTAATTCCCTGATTCTTCGCACTGCAACCCTGCAGTTTGCCGATGGCATCGCAGTTGCAATCGGTCACCCGTGCACATGCAGTGCGACGGCGACTGCAGATTTCGTCACACTCGATCCAACAACTCCGCAAGGCAAAATCATTATGAGCAACCGCATCACTCAATTTACGCTGCTGCTGGCGGCGCTGGCGCTGTTGAGCTGCAAGCGCGCCAACCTGTTCGAGGCCAATGACAATCAGAATGCCGAGGCGGTGCCGCGGGCTGAGGGCGAGGCCACCATTGCGCTGCACCTCACCGGTGGCTTTGCCGGCGTCCAGCAGCAGCTCTTCATTTATGCCAACGGTCATATCCGCCATGTCGATGTGCAAAACGGGCAGAGCGAAATCACCGGCCGGCTCGACCCTGAACAATACGGTGAGCTGATTGCCCTCTTTCTGCAGTCCGATTTTCTCCATCTCGGCGATCGATACCTGCAGAACGATGCCGCCGATGCGTTCGTTTACGAGATTTTGTTCAACTATGCCGGCCACCGCAAACGCATCGTCACCGACAATCTGGCGGCGCCGGCCGGTTTACAGGCGATCATCGCCCGGCTGTCGGAATTGCTGCGCGAGCTCGCCGCCAACGCGCTGACGCTCGAGCTGGCGATGGACCGCACTGAGTTGCGGCATGGCGAAAGCGTGAGGCTCACGCTGACTGCCTCCAATCAAACATCTCACCCCCTGCGTCTGCAGACCGGCGGTCAGAAATACGACTTCTTTGCCTATCCGGTGGCGGCGCTCAATCCCGTGTCGCCGTCGTGGCCGCAGCGCGCCGCGCCGGTGTGGAATTGGGCTGCAGACAAGGCCTTCATCGCCCTCGTGGAGGAAGTTGTGCTGGCGCCCGGTGAGAAGTTGCAGTACCGCACGGTTTGGGAAGGCAGGGCCAACTCCGGTGCGTTGTTGGAGGGAACCTATTATGTGGGCGCCCGTCTGACCGCCCTGCCCGGCGGCACCACCGCGCTGCATGAGTTGAAGATTGTAAAACACTGAGCGGGATGGTTCCGTCAGGAAGGCTGGTCATGAAAAGATCGCAGTGATCTTTGCAATCATTGTTCTGCCGCTGGCGTGCAAGCACACCACAGCGTTGTTGCAGGCACAGACATGGCAAAACCACGGCTTGCAAGCACACCCCGGCGCACGGGGCTCACACTGGTGCAGAATCACGACCGGAGGCATGCGAATGACAGAAGCCCTGCGGCGTGACGCCGGGAGGCTGCCGGTGGCGAGGGATCCCCGCCGTTTCGAGCATCCTTTTGTCTGGTTGACGGAGCGGGATGAGCACAAGCCGGATCATCTTGCCGTCAGGCTTGCGCCGCACTGCAGCCTTTCTGTGAAAATCACGCTCGCTGCCGGCAGTTCTCTCACGGATGATGTGCTGTCATTTTGCCGCGCGCGGGCGAAAGCAGCACAGTAATGCAATCGGCGCAGCAAGCTGCCGCGCGCTCAAGCTTGCGCCGGCCGGGTCGGCAGATTCCCGCCGGTGGCATTGTGGCAGAGGACGCCCGCCCGTCGGTTGTTTGAACCCGGCGTGTGCCTCACGCAAAAAGCCACTTGTTCCCAACAGCCGAACAAGTGGCTTTTTGCATCAGACCTCCGCCTGTGAGAATTCGCCCGCGTGGCAAACGCAGCGCAATCGGCGGTGTTATTTGACCACCACCAGCCGCTTGCTGTCGGTGAATCCGCCGGCCTGGAGACGATATTGATAGGTTCCGGTGGGCACCAGCACGCCGGCATCACTTCTGCCGTCCCAGACTACGCGGTGCATTCCGGGCGCCTGCCGGCCGCCAAACAAGCGGCGCACCACCTGCCCCTGCAGATTGAAAATCGTCACCTCCACCGGCACGGCTTCGTTGCCGGAATCCGGACGGCCGGGCAAATCATAGCGAATGATCGTGCCCTGTTTCAGGCTGTGCTGCGGCACAGGATTGGGGTAGTTTTGATAAAGCCGGAATTGGCGCGGCGCTGCCGCGGTTTTGCTTGCATCGAGAGCGAAACTGACTTGTGCACCCTGCAAATCGTCCGTGAGATGTGAGACGGCAAAAGTGTTGTTGTCGATCACGGCACCGTTGCAGCGAAACAGCACGTCGAGAAGGGCAACGGGTGCAGTGGCTGCCAGCGGGGTGACGTGAAAACCGCCGATCACGACCATGCCCGGCAAATACTGGCGGCCGTCGAGCCCGGTCCACTCGGCAGTGGCGGCGCTGCGTTCCACGCCCAACAACTGCAGCTCGCGCGCGGGATATTGCAGCAACAAACCGAAGGCTGCGAGTGGTTGCGCCGCGGTCAACTCCAGGCGCAAGCGCAGTTGTCCCTCAGCGGCCGGCGCCTGCGTCAGGCGCAGGAACGGCGCGCCGGCTGATTTTCCGAGGGCGCCGCGGCCAAAACACTCGGTGGGCGGCAACGCCTGCAGGCTGCGGTTGAAGATCGCGAGTGCGTCGCGCGCCGTGATGGTATTGTCGCAATTCACATCGGCCGCGATCAATTCACACTGAAATTCCGGCAGATCGCAACTGGCCGGCAGAATGCCGCCGTTCAAATAGGTTTCAAAGGCGCAAAAGGCATCACCGGCAGTGAGCCGTTTGTTGCTGTTCACGTCGCCGTCATGCTCACAGGGCGCACCGATAAAATAGCTGCAACAAACGTTGAGGCCGGCCAGATCGTCGGTCAAATCCGTGATTTTGAGTGCGCTGGAATCATCGGCACTGGCGGTGACTGCAAAGCGCAGCGCAAGCAGGGCGCCTTCGCTGTTGGCCGGGACAGCGGTCGTGCCAAAGCCGGCGCAAATCAGCGTACCGGGCTGCAACGGGCGCGCGGTCGCCGCCACAAAGGCGGCAGCCAGGTTGCCGGGACGGGCATCCACGAATTTGAGATGCGCGGGATTATAGTGCAGGCGGTGGCCAAACGCCGCAATCGGCGTCACATTCTGCTTCACGCGTACCTCTAGCAGCAGAGTGTCACCGTGTTGCTCGGTCAGCAGGTTGCCGGGCACGCCGCCGCCGGGCGCAAGATAGAGCGCAGGCCCGTTGCAATCCAGCAGGTCACAGCCGATGCAGACAATGCTGTTGCGACAGCCGCTCGCACCGGCAACATCCTGAGCGAGCGCATCGAAGGTGAGATGGCTGCTGTCGCCGATGGCACAGGCCGCCGTGAAGTACAGGCGGAACAGCACGCCATCGCGCTGCGCAGGAATCGCGACGTTGTTGCTGCCGCTGCACGCCAGGATGCCCTCCCCGGCGGGTTTGCATTCAGCAGCAAAGAAACCGCTCAACAGCTCGCCGCGCTCGGCACGCACGAAAGTGAGCCGCGCCGCCGGATAATTGACATTGAAGGCAAAAGCATCCACCGGCCGGGTGAAACCCTGCAGCCGGACGTCGACCGTCACCATCTCATCCGGCCTGGTGTGAATGGTCGCATGGAGCGCCGCTCCGGGGGCCGCAAACCCGAGCGCCGGCCCCTCACACCCGCCCGGCTGTGGACTGCGCGTGATCAAATATGCGCAGCAGCCCGCCATGCCCTCCAGATCATCCACGAGATTGCTCACCGTGATGAACGAGGTATCCGCAGTCGCCGACGAGGGGCCGTTCGCCACAAAACACAGCGTGACCAGCACGCCCGAGCTGTTGGCGGGAATGCCCACGCCGTTGAATCCGGAACACGACAGCACGCCGGGCTGCGTTTGGTTGCAGTCGGAAGCCATGAAGGATTGCACCAACGGCCCGCGTTGCGTGCTTTGCAACGTCAGGCGGGTGGGATCGAATTGCACGGTGTAGCCATAAGCATTCACCATCAGCGGGTTCTGCTCCAGGCGAATATCGACACAAACGGTTTCGCCGGGTTTGGCGATGATTGGCTCACCGCGCTGTCCGCCCTGCGGCACGGGAAAGACAGCCTCCTCCGGACAGGCTTGCGGATTACAGCCGTTCAGAATTGCAGCGGGGACCGTGGCACCGGCGAGAGTCGCTTGCGGCGCACGCGTGAAGGCGGGCAGGGTGGAGAGCACAATGGCAGTCAGTGCGAGGCAGATGCGTAAGCGCGCAATCGCGAGGGCGGAATGAGGGCGCAACAGAGACAGTTGCATCGGCTTCTCCCTTTACTGTTGGACTTTTGTCGCCCTGGCCAATCCTGGCAGGATTGATCTTCCTGGTGGCTCAAGAGCCAGTCACAAAAATGTTTCAGGCTGAAAATAATGTCTCGGGCTGGAACGAGTAGCGCGGCTGTAACTCCTGGAAAAATCAGCCTGGCAGCCTGTAAGGTGCAAATGCCAGACCCAACTCACAGATCATAATTCGCCGCAACGAGTGTGCGGGAGTAAGCCGGGTGGGTGTCCGGGAAGGTTCTCCCCCGGCCGAGCCGAGGGTCTAAAACTTCGAGGGTCACGGAGCCGCCAATATTTTTTATATCCCGGCCAACGCCATTGCAGGAGCGCATTCACCCCGGGGCCGTGCCTTCGGACACCAGCGCTCCCACCCGCCCGTTAAAATGCAAAAGCCTGTTCGCGAGGGAGAACAGGCTTTCTTGGAAGTCGGATTGTCTGAAAACGGGAGGATCACAGCCGGGTTGAGGGGCACGGAAACGGAAAAAAACGGCGCATTGAAAACCGCCTAAACTTCCATGATCTCGGCTTCCTTCTTTTTGAGAATCTCATCAATCTTGGCGGCATGGGCATCGGTCAGGCGTTGCGCCTCTTTCTCGAGTTTCTTCTCCTCGTCCTCCGAGATCAGGCCGTCCTTTTTCTCTTTTTTAAGATGTTCGATGGCATCGCGGCGCACGTTGCGCACCGCCACCCGGCCTTCCTCGGCGAGCTTGCGGCACAGCCGGATGAGATCCTGCCGCCGTTCTTCGTTGAGCGGGGGAATGGGGACGCGGATGAGGTTGCCGTCATTCTGCGGATTCAGGCCCAGATCGGACTTCTGAATCGCTTTTTCGATTTCGCCGATCATGTTTTTTTCCCACGGCTGAATCGTGATCAAGCGCGGCTCCGGTGTGTTGATGTTGGCGACTTTGCTGAGCGGGACCGAGGAACCGTAGTACGACACCCGGACGCCGTCGAGCAGGGCGGGCGTGGCCTTGCCGGTCCGGATCTTGGCCAGCTCGCTGCGCGTACTCTCCACCGCCTTGTCCATGCGTATTTCGGCGTCTTTGATGATTTTATGTGCCATAACCGTCACCGATCCTTCCTTGCAAATAAAGTTTAGAAACCTGCATACTTACCCCGCAGAAAACTCGCACGTCCGCGAAATTTCTTGAACCGTGAAGACAACAAGAACACAACGCAACGCCAGCCTGATGTCTCTCGCGTCCTTGCGGTTCACATTTGGTTGCGGCAGGAATGCCGCGTTATGTACTGGATGGTGAAATGGCGTCCGGGGAAACGGTGGTTCCAATCGGCTCGCCCAGGATGACGCGCTTGAGGTTGCCGGGTTGGGTCAGGTTGAAAACGATAATGGGCAGGTGATTGTCCATGCACAGCGTTACCGCCGTGATGTCCATCACCTTCAAACCGCGTTTGACAATTTCGAGGTAGCTGAGCTGATCGAATTTTCTCGCCTGACGGTTGAGCACCGGATCCGAGTCGTAAACCCCGTCGACTTTGGTGCCTTTGAGGATGGCATCGGCTTGGATCTCGATCGCCCGCAGCGAGGCCGCCGTGTCGGTGGTGAAGTAAGGGTTGCCGGTGCCGGCGGCGAAGATGACCACCCGTCCCTTTTCAAGATGGCGAATGGCCCGCCGGCGGATGAAGGGCTCGGCAATCTGCTCCATGCGGATGGCCGTCTGCACGCGGGTAAAAACGCCGATGCGCTCCAGGCAGTCCTGCAGCGCCAGGCTGTTGATCACCGTGGCAAGCATGCCCATGTTGTCGGCCTGCACGCGATCCATGCCGTGCGCGGCGACCGACAGGCCGCGAAAAATGTTGCCGCCGCCTACCACGATGGCGATTTCAACGCCGAGCGCTCGCACCGCCTTGATCTCCAGGGCAACCGTCTCAATCACCTGGGAATCGATGCCGTGCCCCTGGTTGCCCATCAGGGCCTCGCCACTGAGTTTCAACAGCACGCGTTTGAAGGCCGGCTGTCCTGGCGCCCTCGGCGAACCGGCAGCCGGCCGCACAGCTTCTTCGGATTTCATTGTTCCGTTTCTCATGTGCTGAGCGCGGCCGGGCGACATCGGCGCGACGCTGTTTGCGGGCTGTCTTCAGGCGGTTAGGTGAGCGATGGCAGGCAGCGTTGCGAAGTGCAAGCGGGTGGTCGCTGTGGGTTCACACCGGTCATCTGAAGACATTTTGCCGCGCCACGACGAATAAAGACAACTCAGGCCCGACAGTCATGTCAGCCGGGCCTGCAGTCAACTTCGTCACCTCATTCGCCGAGTTGAAAACGCACGAACCGGCGGACGGTGATGTTTTCGCCGAGCTTGCCTATGGTTTCGGCGATCACCTGACTGATCGTCCGGTTGGGATCTTTGATGAAGCTTTGCTCGAGCAGGACATTGTCCTGATAGAATTTCTCGAGCTTGCCCTGGGCGATGCGCTCGACCACATTGGCTGGCTTTTTTTCATTTTGCGCCTGCGAGCGGTAGATTTCCAGTTCCTTCTCGATCAGCTCGGCCGGCATTTGCTCACGGGCCACCACCTTGGGGTTGGAGGCTGCAATCTGCATGGCAATGTCACGCACCAGGGTGCGGAACGCCTCGGTTTTGGCCACAAAGTCGGTTTCGCAATTCACTTCGACCAGCACGCCCAACCGGCTGCCGGGATGGATATAGGCTTCGATGACGCCTTCATTGGTGGCCCGGCCCTTTTTGGTATCGGCGGTCGCCGCGCCCTTTTTGCGCAACCATTCGATGGCCTTTTCAATATCACCGCCGCTCTCGGCCAGGGCATGCTTGCAGTCCATGATGCCGGCGCCGGTTTGTTCACGTAGTTGTTTGACAGCCTCAGCAGAGACAGCCATGCAGCAAACCTCCAGTTGGTATCTATTGCAATCGGAATGATAATGACCGCAAGCGGCGGGAGCGGGCGGGCACACTCCGGCGGCGCCGGGAGCTAGGCTTCCACGCCTTCTTCCTCGGCAAACTCGCGCTCATCCATTCGTTTTTTGAAAGATTCTTCGTCGCTTTCTTCCTCGGCGCTGATCATCTCCTTCTGCAGCCCGCTTTGCGCCTCCAACACGGCGTCTGAAACCGCCCGCGCGATCAGACTGATGGATTTGAAGGCGTCGTCATTGCCGGGAATGGGGTAGGTGATCGGCGTCGGGTCACAATTGGTGTCGACGATTGCGACCACCGGAATGCCGAGCTTGTTCGCCTCCGCCACCGCAATCGCCTCCTTGCGCACATCGACGACAAACAGGGCGCCGGGCAAACGTGTCATCTCCCGGATGCCGCCCAGCACTTTTTCGAGTTTTTCACGCTCGCGCTCCAACGACAGAATCTCTTTTTTGGTGATTTTGTCATAGGTGCCGTCGGTGCTCATTTTTTCGATATTCTTCAGCCGCTTGATGCTTTTTTTGATCGTGCTAAAGTTGGTCAGCATGCCGCCCAGCCAGCGCTCGGTGACATAGTACATGTTGCAGCGCTCCGCGGCGTCCTTGATGACGTCCTTCGCCTGTTTTTTGGTGCCGACGAACAGAACCTTGTCGCCACCCCGCACGATTTGTCCCAATGCCTGAATGGCGAGCTGCAGGCATTCCAGGCTTTTCTTCAAGTCAATAATGTGGATGCCGTTGCGCTCCATGAAAATGTATTTTCGCATTTTCGGATTCCAACGGCGGGTGAGGTGGCCGAAGTGCGTTCCGGCAACCAGCAAATCCTGCAAGGTGACATTCATTTGATCAGCCTCCATCAGATTGTAGGGTTGATGCTCGCAAGCCTCCCGCGCAGTGACCGCGCCGGGAGGTTCACGAGCCCCGCGTACGCCCTCAGGCTTGGCGGGTCCGCCATCCGGCCGACAACAGGCTTCACTCTTCCCCGCAGGGAAACCCTCAAGCCCGGGCACGGATGTGTGTGATTTGAAGAAGAACTCCCGACCAGGTGCGGCATGGCGTCAACCGCCACCGGCACGCCCCGCCGGGGCCTGCACGTTAAGATTAACGCTTCGAGAATTGGAAACGCTTGCGGGCGCCCTTTTGGCCGTATTTCTTGCGCTCCTTCATGCGCGAATCACGGGTGAGAAAGCCGGCAACCTTCAGGATTTTGCGATAATCCCCGGCTTGCAGCAGCGCGCGGGCAATCCCCATGCGCAAAGCGCCCGCCTGGCCTGCGAGGCCGCCGCCGTTGACATTGGCGTAAACATCGAACTTGCCCAGGGTTTCGGTGGCTTGCAACGGCTGTTCGATGATCATCTTCAAGGTTTCGCGCTTGAAGTAGTCCAGCAAGGGCTTTTTGTTGACGATGATGTTGCCCGAACCCGGCAGCAACCGGACCCGCGCTTGTGAATGCTTGCGCCGCCCCACGGCGGTGAATGCTACGGTCTTCATGAACTCCTCTGCTGATAAAATGCCGATCTAATTGAGCTCGATGGGTTCGGGTTTTTGTGCGGCATGCGGATGCTGGCTGCCGGCGTAAACTTTCATCTTGAGAAATTGTTGATGCCCCAGAGTGTTGTGCGGCAGCATCCCCCTCACTGCCCGCTCGATCACACGCGTGGGCTGGCGCTTCAGCAAGCTGGTGAAACTCTCCTGCCGGAGACCGCCGGGATAGCCGGTAAAGTGCGTGTAGGTCTTGGACAACGCCTTCTTACCCGTCAAGATGACCTGGTCGGCGTTGATCACGACGACATAGTCGCCAACATCGACATGCGGCGCATACTGCGGCTTGTGCTTGCCGCGCAGAAGATGCGCAATCTGACTGGCGAGCCGCCCCAAGACCTTGCCTTTGGCGTCGACCAAAAGCCACTTTTGTGCGACTTCACCCTTCTTCGGCATATACGTCTTCACTGCGGACCTCGCTTTGTGCTTTCAGGTGATAAAGAAACGCGCAAAAACGCTTCCCTTTTCGATAACAGACGGCAATAATAGGAAATCCCCCCCAAAGAGTCAAGCCATTTTTCTGGGGAGCGAGGGGTCTTTCCATTGGATTTTATTCAGGATACCGTGATTGCCTCACCGCCCGGCTCGCCGGGGTCCAGCTCCCTGAAATTATTGATGATCATCTCGAGTTCATCCGGCTGGATCGTGCGGACATCCAGCCAGACACGATCATCCCGCACGTAACCCACCACCGCTGTTGCTCCCTGCCGCAAGGCTTTCGCCAGTTTCGCCGCCGACCACTCCCGGCTGCGTATGGTCACGGCATAGCTCGGAATTTTCTCAATGGGCAGCGCACCACTGCCGGCCTCGCTCTCGGTCTGCCGAAGCTCCAGCGTAAACCGCCCGCCACAGACCGCAAGAATGCCGTCGTGCAGTTGTTGTGCCCGTTGCCTGACCAGGGATAAATCCTCCGTCATCATCCCGATGACCCGGTGCCGTTGCGGGAGACTTTCGGGATGGAGAAACAAGCGCAAAGTGCTTTCGAGCAGGGTCAGAGTCAACTTGTCACACCGCAGGGCACGCATGAGCGGATTCTTTTTGATCCGTTCCACCAGGCTGCGCTCGCCCACGATCAAGCCGCATTGCGGGCCGCCCAGCATCTTGTCGCCACTGAAGGTGGCCAGGTGAACGCCGGCACGCATGCTGTCGGATACCACCGGTTCATGCGGCAACCCCCAAGTGCGCAAGTCCGCCAAAATTCCGCCACCCAGGTCATGCACGAGCACCAAATTGTGCTGCCGCGCCAGTTCCACCAACGCACGCAACTCGACCTCATGGGTGAAGCCGAGGATGCGATAGTTGCTTGGATGCGCCACCAGGATGGCCGCTGTCCTGGGAGAGATCGCCCCGGCATAATCTTGCAGCCTGGTCTTGTTGGTGGTGCCAACTTCGATTAATTGGGCGCCACTTTTCTTCACCACCTCCGGCATGCGAAACGAGCCGCCGATCTCCACCATCTGGCCGCGCGAGAGCAGGACCTGCTTGCGCGTCGCAATCGTGTTGAGCGTGAGCAGCACGGCCGCCGCATTGTTGTTGACGACACACGCGGCCTCGGCGGAAGTCAGGGCGCACAGCAGATGCTCCACATGCTGGTGCCGGTCGCCGCGCCTGCCACTGGCGAGATCGATCTCCAGATTGCAGTAGCCGGCCAAAACCTCCGGCAGGGCCTGCAGCGCCGGCGCCGACAGCACCGCCCGTCCCAAGCCGGTGTGGAGAATAATGCCGGTGGCGTTGACGACGCGCCGCAAGCGCGGTGTGAACAACAGGGCAACCTGTGCCGCCGTGCGTTCCACCGCCAGTTCCAGGGCCCGGGCTTCATCCATTTGTGCCGGCGCCGCCTGCAGCCATTCGCGCCGCAAATCTGCAACCGCGCGCCGCGCACACGCCGTCAACAATTCCGCCGACAGGCGCGCGCGCGCCGTGTGCAGACTGGCGTGCTGCACAATTTTATCGACCGCCGGCAACTGACGCAAGGCCGGCACGCTGGGGGCTTCGTTCGCCAAAGTCTTCTCCATGAAACAGCCTTCATGCCGCAATGCCACTCGTTCACCGTGCCGCAACGCGAATCACAGCAGGCAGGCATTGCGGGGATGAGCGGTTCGGCAAAAATCCTCCCGGGTGCAATGTTTTTTCGATGCGCCTTCCAAAACCGGCCTTCAAATTACCACGCGCGTCCTGAAAAGCAAGCAAAAATCCAGCGGCTGACTTGACTCTTTGCCAAAGCTGTGACATATTTCGCGGTCACGCCAACCGGCAGCGTTGTGCGTGGCGGCTGAACGGCGCGACGCCAATAGTTTTCAAACGGAGCTCTGCATGTTTTGTCCCAATTGCGAAGCCGAGTATGGCCCGGGCATCTTCCTCTGCGCGGATTGCCATCTGCCATTGGTTTCCGGGCTTCCCGAAAAAGCCGTGCCGGCGCAAGCCGTTCCCTATGTGCCCGTGCTCGCCACGTTCAAATCCGCCGATTTGATCGTCATCAAATCCCTGCTCGAGGATGCAGGCCTGGATTATCATACCGAGGGGGAAAATTTTCATTATCTCGGCTATCCCATGGTGCAATCGGTCAAGCTGCACGTGCGTGCCGACCAGGTGGAAACCGCGCGGGCCTTGCTTGCGAACCAGGTTTTGCGCGACCGGGCCGTTTCCAGCGATGGTGATGATGACGAGGACGACCGCATCGGGTAACGCCCATCCCTGCGCGGCCGCCGGGAGTGCCCATGATTGTGACGATTACGCCCAATCCCATGCTGGACAAGATGCTGTGGCTCCCGCGCCTGGAATATGGCCACACCCATCGTGCCAGCCGGCTGCATGAAATCAGCGGGGGCAAGGGGCTCAATGTTTCGCGGGCGCTGCTGCAGTTGGGGGAAAGCACGCTGGCCACGGGATTTCTGGGAGGATATACCGGCACGGCCATCCGCCGGTTGTTGGACGCTGAAAAAATCCCGCATGCGTTCATCGAGATTGCCGCCACCACGCGCACGGGCTTCACCGTGGTGGAAACGGAAAACCACCGGCATACTGCCGTGTTCGAGCCGGGCCATCAATTGCAGCCGGAGGAAGTCAGGGCCCTGCTGACTTTCGTGAAACAAATGCTGCCGCAGTGCCGGGCCCTGGCACTTTGCGGCAGCATGCCGTGCGCCGGCTTCGACCATCTGTACGCCGACTTGATTCAGCTCGCGCGTGCCCGTCACGTGCCGGTGTTTCTCGACAGTTATCACGCCCCGCTGCGATTGGGGCTGGCCGCCGGCCCGCAGTTCTTGAAGCCGAATCGCGATGAACTGCTCGCCACTTTCGGTCTGGACATGCGCGAGGCCGCACAGCAACACCAGGCGCTGCGTCTGCTGGCTGCATCAGGCGCAAGCCATGTCTTCATCACCGACGGTGAGCGGCCGGTGCACATTCTGGCGGAAGGCGCATATTATCGAGCCGTGCCGCCGGCCATCACCTGCGTCAATCCGCTCGGCAGTGGCGATGCCCTCGTGGCCGCATTTCTCCACGGCTGGCTGCAACACCTGCCGGTGGAAGCGTTGCTGCGTTTCGCGGTCGCGGCGGGGAGTGTGAATGCCGGTCATACCCTGCCGGGCTATGCCAACCCTGCTGAGATCACCGCGCTGGCAGCGCAGGTTCGGCTGGAACGCATCGGCAACTTCGAGAGTTTTCCGGCTCGAAACGGCAACGCCGCCGGCGCAAAACCAGACCATTGAGTTGCGCATGAAGAATCCTCTGGTTCCTGTTTTGATCGTTCTCCTGGCCGGCTTGGCGGCCACTACCGGCTACTTTTTCAATCGCTATCGGCTGGCGCAGCTCGATCTCGCACGGCAAAGTGAGCGCATCGCGGAGCTGGAGAGCCGCGTCCAGGCGCTGGCGAACCAAACCGCGGCACAGACCCTGCAATGGCAGCAGGAGGTCGCGCGGATCACGCAGGAAAAAGAGCAGGAGATCGCCCGCCTGTCCGGCACGCAGGAGGCGTTGATCAACGAGCTGAAACACGAAATCGAACAAAAGGAAATCCAGATCACCCGGCTGGCGGATCGTCTGTCGGTGCGGTTGGTGGACAAAATTCTGTTTCCCTCCGGCGAGGCCGATCTCAGCGCCGCGGGGGTGCAGGTGTTGCAGCGTGTCGGCAACATCATCAAGCACGCTCCGGATCAAATCATTCGCGTGGAGGGCCACACCGACAACGTGCCGATTGCGGCGCGCCTGCAGGCGCGCTTCCCCACCAATTGGGAGCTTGCCACGGCGCGCGCCACCAATGTCGTGCGCTTTCTGCAGGAAAGTGTCGGAATTGCTCCGGAACGCCTGCAGGCGGTGGGGTTGTCGCAATATCATCCCATCGACAGCAATGACACTGCCGCGGGCCGCAGCCGCAACCGCCGCATTGAAATCCTGCTGCTGCCGGCGCCTGCTGCTGCCAGCGAGACCCCGTCGCCACAATGAAGGGGATGGCGGGAGCGTTTACTCTGCCTGCTTCAGGTGATTCGGCGGACAATGACCGCACGCAAAAATCTCAAACGCCGGGTTGTAAAAAAACCCGAGGATCCCCATGCCACGGCCACGCCCGCGCAGAAACATTGCACTACACACTCGTGATTTCGGACGGACACCAATGCCAGCCGCCGTGAAGAGCAGCCAATCTGCAGCCATGCATCCAGTGCCGATTGCCCGGCGAATCACACTCGGAATACTCCCGACGCCAGGGCCCGGACACGACCTCAAAATGGCCGGACGCACACCGCGACTGCTGCACGCCATGCCGGTCTTGCCGGCCCTGCTGCTCAGCGCCTGCCTGCGCCCCTACACCGCGATGGAGCATTCGCAACAACCCGAGGTGCGTGTCGGGGTGATTGCGGAGGCCGCACAAGCGCAGTTCGAAGCAGCTCATGAATTCACCGTGTACAACACTGCCGGCCAATCATTACTGCCGCGGCAAACCAGCGGAGCCTGGATCGTCACCGCCGGCGCACCGGCCGAAAATCTTTTGAACCTGCAGCGGCGCGATGGCACGCAGCAACATACGCTGCCGGACGGCTTTGAAATTCGCGCCCGGGAAATCACGCTGGCGCTGGCCAATACCGAACGGCAAACATATCACGGCCGCCTACGCTTTCGCCGGCTGGCGGGCGACCGGATTGCCGTGGTCAACGTGCTGCCGGTGGAACATTACCTCGCCGGGGTTCTGCCGGCGGAGATGAACGGGCAATTCCCGCTGGAGGCGCTCAAGGCACAGGCGATTGCAGCGCGCAGTGAAGTCATGATCAGACTCCGGCAAAAGGATCCACGGACACTTTACGACATTTGCGGCGAGGCAAGCTGTCAGGCCTATGCCGGCAAGGGGCGGCGCTCGGCGGCGACCGACCGAGCTGTGAATGAAACCTTCGGTTTGGTACTGGCCACGCCGCAGGGGGAGATTGTGAATGCGCCTTATGCCAGCGTATGCGGCGGCCACACCGAAAACAATGAGCAGATTTGGTCGGGCAGCGCGCGGCCCCATCTGCGCGGCGTGTATGATGGCAGTGCACCCTCCCCCGCCGTCTCGCTTGCCAACGAGGACAGCTTGCGGCTTTGGCTGGCGGATAATCCGCCGGCTTACTGCAATCTCACCGGCGTGACCGTGCCCGCGGGCATGGCGTACAGCCGCAAGTATTTCCGCTGGCAATTCACCTTCAGCGCAACGGAACTGCGCGACAATCTCCGCCAACAAACCGGCGAGGATTTCGGCGACCTGCTCGATCTGCAACCGCTCAGCCGGGGGGTCTCCGGCCGGATCACGCGGCTGCGCGTGATCGGCACAAAAAAAAGCTTCGACATCAACCGCGAGCTTGCCATTCGCCAGGCACTCTCCCCGCAAACCCTGTGGAGCAGCTTGTTCGTCATCGATCGCACTCCTGCCGCCAACGGTGGCACACTCGAATTCACCCTGCGCGGCGCAGGTGCCGGGCATGGCGTCGGCATGTGTCAGATTGGCGCCGCACGAATGGCGCTGGCGGGCAGCCGCCATGAAGCCATTCTCGCGCACTACTACACCGGCACCCGCCTCCTGCGGGCCTATTGAGAACCCCAACAGACAACCGGGCAGCCTGCAACCGGGCTGCCGGTCCCGCCAGCCATGAACATGAAAGTTGTGATTCGTCCCCTGCGCACACACGCGGAATATCGCGCGTGTGTCGCCCTGCAAAAAGAGACGTGGGGCACGGTCTTCACTGAAATGGTGCCGCCCTCACTCCTGCTGGTGAGCCAGAAAATTGGCGGGGTGGCGGCCGGCGCCTTCGATGAAAATGAAACACTGGTCGGTTTCGTTTTCGGGCTCACCGGCGTCAAGGATGGCCGGCTGGTGCATTGGTCCGACATGCTGGCCGTGCGGCCGGAACGGCGCGATCACGGCATCGGCAAACGTCTGAAGCTCTTCCAGCGCGAGCAGGTGCTGGCGCTGGGCGTGCGCACGATCTATTGGACATTCGATCCGCTGGTGGCGCGCAATGCCCATCTTAACTTTAATCATCTGGGCGTGACCGTGGAGGAATACGTCCCCGACATGTATGACAGCGAGAGGCCGAGTGATTTGCATCGCGGCCTGGCGCTCGATCGCCTGGTTGTGGCATGGCATATTTCCCCCGACACGCCGCCCGAGGCGCCGCCTGATCTCTGCCAGCTTACACACACGCGCTTTGCCCGGGCAGCCATCATCAATGCACCGGCCGCACAAGCCGCCACCACCGGCCATGCCGGCGGTGCTCTGCCGTTGCATGAGCGCGTTCGCCTCGAAATTCCCGCGGACATTCAGGCGCTCAAGGAGCATTCCCTCGCAACGGCGCAACACTGGCAGGCGGCGGTGCGGGCTGCCTTTCTCTTTTACCTGCACCACGGCTATCGGGTCGCCGGCTTCTATCGCGATCCCGGCACCGGACGTTGCTTCTATGGCCTGCACCACGGCACGGCAGCCTGATTGTTCCGGCGGGGCCAATGCACGCCCGCGAGCCGCACCAATGAATTCAAACTGACTCCCCGGAGGACCATGATGCTGCAAATCGACAGCCTCACCCTGCGCGAGATTCGCCTGCCACTGAAGGAGCCCTTTGCAATTTCCTCCGGCACGGTCAAGGATCGCCGCATCTTTCTGCTGCAACTGCGTGACGCCAGCGGGCTCACCGCCTGGAGCGAATGCGTTGCCGGCGAGGAGCCGAACTACACCGCCGAGACGGTGGAAACCGCCTGGCTTGCACTGCGCGAGTGGATTGCCCCGCGCGTGCTCGGCTGCCGGTTCAATCACCCGCGCGAAATTTTTCCGCTGCTCGAACAAAACTTCCGCGGCCACCTGATGGCCAAGGCCGCCTTCGAGATGGGTGCCTGGGAGCTGGCAGCGCAGCTCGAGGGCGTGCCGCTCAGTCGCATGCTCGGCGGCACGCGCAGCCACATCCCGGCGGGCGTCTCACTCGGCATTCAAAAAAATCCGGAGCGCCTGGTCGAACTGGCGCATGCCGCCCGCGCGCGCGGCTATCGCAAGATCAAGATCAAAATCAAGCCGGGCGCCGATGTGGAGTTCGTCGCGGCGGTGCGTGCTGCACTCGGTCCGGAAGCGCCGCTCATGGTGGATGCCAACAATGCCTATTCCCTCGCCGACCTGGAGCGGCTGGTGAAGCTCGATGCCTTCAATCTCATCATGCTCGAACAGCCGCTGGCGTGGGATGACATTGTGCGCCATGCCGCGCTGCAAAAACGGCTGCGCACCCCGATTTGTCTGGATGAATCGATCACCGGCCTGGCGCAGGCGGAAGACATGGTCACGCTCGGCAGCGGGCGGATCATCAACATCAAACCCGGCCGCGTCGGCGGTTTTTCGGCCGCACTAGCGATCCACGATTTCTGCGCCAAAAACGGCGTCCCGGTGTGGTGCGGCGGCATGCTGGAAAGCGGTGTGGGCCGCGCCTACAATGTCGCGCTCGCCTCGCTGCCCAACTTCGTGCTGCCGGGCGATCTCTCGCCCAGCGACCGTTATTGGGAACGCGACATTGTGACGCCGGAATGGACGATGTCGGTGGACGGCATGGTCAGCGTGCCGCTGGAAAAACCCGGCATGGGCGTCACCGTGAATCTCGATCGCGTCGATGATCTGACGGTGCGGTGTGAGCGGGTGGAGCGAAGAACAACGTTGGTCTAAATAAAACCATGCTCCCGGCCTGTACGGCCGGCCGGAAATTGGGTTCTGTGTTGATGGGTGTGGCCAGCGGATGGCAAGACCCTGGCCGCAGGCGTTGCACCAGTGCTACTCCCCAGGCACGCGCCTGCCTGCTCCTGTTGTCTCCCAAGAAAAATGCACTCCCACGAAATGGCCTTTTCCGTGGGAGTTCTGTTTGCGCAGGTGAAATGCTTGTGTGCGATGTTGCGAGCGCCTCCGGTTTTCTCCCACGAAAATGCACCCCCACGAAATGGCTTTTTCCGTGGGATTGTTTTTTTCGTGGGAGAGCTCTTTTGTTTGATCCTGACGCCGATGGTTGAATCACTGTTGTGATGCCTGAATTTTGCCACGAAAGTACTTTTGTAGTGAACCCTTCAGGGTCGGTGCCTGAAGGCACGACTACGAAAGCCCATTTTCATCCTGAGTGCCGCCCCCGCCGCCTGGCAAATTACCCGAGAAAATTCCGACCGCGAAAATTTTTTCAACCGCCATGACACGAAGAACGCCAAGCTATGCCGGCATGGCGCTCTTCGCGACTTCGCAGTGACACTTCCGCCCCCTTGATCTGCCACAGCTTGGCCGTGGCATTCCGGCACAGAGCATGTACAGGATCGCAAGATAAAGCCGCAGTCAAACCGTGGCGGAACGGTCACTCTTTGCGAAATCTCTGCAGTTTCGTCTCCTTGCGTGCGCGCCCATCCTGCTGCAAAACAAAAAGGCGAACAGCAAGAGACGCTGTGCTGTCGTCTCCCGCTCTTCGCCTTTCGTTTCCTGCCGGTGAGATTCTACCGCACCAGCACAAACTTCTTCACCGCCACCTGCTGGCCGGCCTGCAGACGATAGAAATAAACGCCCGCGGGCAGCGGCCGTCCGAAGCGATCGCTGCCGTCCCAGGTGATCTCCCGGCGGCCGGCCTTGCCGGGCAGTTGTTCCAGCGCCGTGAAGCGCATGACTTCCTGGCCCATCAGGTTATAGATCGTCAACCGGGCGGGTTTGCCATTCGTGCCGGTGCTGAAGGCCAGGCGGAGGGGTTCGCGCTGCGGCGCGAAGGGGTTGGGGTAGGCGTCATGCAAACTGAAAGACGCCGGCGCCCCGCCAGTCTCCGCCACCGCGCTCGGAAAGGTTTGCGCTGTCGCCGTCACCACCAGGGGATTCTCCTGCCAGTTCTTGAATTGCTCGCCGGTCGCCACCGCTTCGCCGAAGGCGTCGAGATGATAGGTGCTGAAATCAAAGCTGAACCGGCCCTGGATTTTTTGGCCGTCGACTTGCACGCCGAAATCGCCGAAGGATTTCTGGTCGCCGGTGTCGGTGGCATCAACCGTGCTGTTGTCCTTGAAATACAGATTGCGGGTCGTGCCGATCTTGGGAACGGTGACCAGCACCAGCAAGCCGAAGGGATCCCCGCTTGCCGGCCGGTGCGAAGCGAGCAGCCAGTTCACCCGTTCATCCACCACCGCGGTGTTGATGCCGCTGTCCGCCACGCCGTCGATGGTAATGCCGCCAGGGTTCTGGGCATTAAAGAATTGCCGCGTCAAGCCGGCGCTGTTTTCATTGAGATCGAGCGACTGGCGGATGTGGCTGATGCCGAAGGTCTCGGCATCCGCGCTGTCGATCGTGGCATTCTTGAAGATGATGCTGGAGGAATAGGGGAAATATTGCATCTCGAAGGAGAACGGCAGCTTGAGAAACGGCACATTGAAGACGATGATCACCAGCGTGTCAGCCAGCAGGCGGTAACCGCGCACCGGGCCGCTGGCAAAATTCAGGCTGCCGAATTGCAGGTTGGTTTGTTCATCGATGGTGTAGGGCAGCCGGCCGATGATGGGCACGGTCGCCGAGCCATTGACGCGCACTTTCAAGCGATCGATCAAGTTGCCGGTGAAGCCGCTGCTGCGCTTGATGGCGGTGAAATTGGGCAGGCCATTGCCGGCATGGGCGACTTTGTAGGTGAGGCCGAACACCGTGTCGGTGCCGGCGGTGTTCGAAGACCCGCGGTCGTAGCTCAGATACCCGGTCACGCTGGGCCGGTTGCTGACATTGCGGTACAAATAGACCCACGCCTGCCCGCCGGGAGCAAGCGGATCATCCAGGGCCAGCTCGATGCGCGGATGGCGGCGCGCACCGGCATCATCGAGCCACTTGTCCGCGGGCGCACGGTCACCGGCGTCGCCCGGCATGAACACCACTTCATCGTTGGCATCGATGGGGCCGGTCTCATTGCCAAAGAAGCTGCCGTTGCTGTCGACTTTGTCGATCTGAAAGGGAATCGGAAGCCATTGATCCCCGGACAGGCTGTAGCGGTAGGCGGTGAGAGAGTCAATCGTCAGGCCCAACAATACCGGGGTGTTGATGGCGTCGAAAACGACGGGATCGAATTGGCGGCCGAGTGTTTTTTGCTGGGCTGGCAGCGGTGCCACAGTAAAACCTGTGAGAAGCACAGCGGCGAGTACCACCACTCCGAACTTCGAGCGAGTACGCATGAGGGAACCTCTCCTGATGAAATGAAAAATGGGGGTCGGCTTCCCGGCACATGGTGTTCCGCCTCCCGCGGCCGGCCGGCCGTGCGAGGCAGCGCACGGCGCGCCCGGGAAGAGACCCGTGATCAAAACGCGCCTTGTGCTACCCTGACCCATTTTTTCAGAGAACATCTGTTGAGCACGAGCGTGCCCGGCTGCGACGCCTCCGCTGTCTTGCTGCTTGCGCGCCGCAAACCTTTTTCCGCGACGGGCGGCATTTTTGTCAGCCTTTCAGGTTGCAATCGTGGTTTCCGCCGCCACCGTCCCGGTCACCGGATCTGCCGCACCGCCGTGCCCGGCTTGCAAACGGGCTCGCGCCTGCTGCAACAAGGCCTGCCCGGCCGCGTGCCGGGCGTCTGCCTGCAGGCACTTGCGCGCGGCTTTGACGGCACGATCGAACCATCCGCTTTCGAAGTAATACTGCGCGGCCATGAAATAGGCGCCGGGCAAATCGACTTTGGTGAGCAGCTTGCGCAGCACGTGGCGGGTGTCAAGCCTGGCACAGGCGGCAATCTGTTTCTGATGCTCCAGCACAAAATCGATCACCAGCACGTTGTCCGAGTGACTGCGCACGAATTCCAGCACCAGGTTGATGCCCTCCTCGAAAATCGTATCGAGCTGCTGAAGATTGGCGAGCAGCGTTTGAAAATGCGCCTCCCAGCTCTCCGGCTGGTGGGCATAATGCGTCAGGATGTAGCGCAATTCGCACGCCACCATCACCTTGTGAAAGAGCAGGCCAACGTGATCGCTGAAAGCGGTATCCGCATAGCCCGGCACCAGCTTGTGCCGGCTGCCTTTGGTGTTCGCCTCTTCCCGGCGCCGAAAGATCAAATGATGATCTTCCTTGACCTGAGACAGCGTGGCACTGATCGCCCTGAGCACTTCGAAAGACGGTGCCCGCCGGTTTTTCATACGGGTGCGCCGCATTTCATGATAAGCATGGCAGGCCTGCAAATAGCCCTGTATCATGTTGCGCACCTTCCAATTCTTGACGCTGGCGATATAGTCGCGCGGCGTCTTGCTCATCGCCATGAAAACCCTCTGCACAAAACGTTCCCATCCCGGCACGGCGTGCAATCCCCCCTGGTGAATCACCTCGAATTTCCCCTGGTGCCGGCAAACCAATCAGATCATGTCGGTCATGCGGACACCTGCGGGTAAAAAGCGCGAGGTCACGCCCGGTTCTTCACAGGAATCCCGGCAAAAGGACATCCCGGGTGTCCGCCCGCCCCGCTTTGAAACAACAGTCTTTTCACCTGCACGCGCCGGAACGGAAAGGCGCACACCAAAGCGCGAAGCCGCCGGGACACGGCAAAGAAAAAAAGCTGCGGGGTTTTCCCGGCGTTGCCTTGCGGCCTGGTGTGCGGCGTAAGATTGCCTGTTTCTTATTTCTGCAAAAATCCCATCGAGAGCGAGTCAACAAGCTAATGGCGCAACAGCGCATTGAACAGAAACCGGTAAGTCGCACGCATCTGCCCGCGGAACAGCGGCCGAAATCCGAAAAGAATCACCCGTCCCCTGCCCAGCGGGACTTCCACCAGGGCAGCCTGCTCACGCAGATGTTCCTCACCCTCCAGCCACCCGGAAAGCAACAGGCCGTGCGGCGGATAGGTCAACACTGCCCGG
The DNA here is from genome assembly GCA_034506255.1 of candidate division KSB1 bacterium. Lineage (NCBI taxonomy): Bacteria > Pseudomonadati > Candidatus Zhuqueibacterales > Candidatus Zhuqueibacteraceae > Candidatus Coneutiohabitans > Candidatus Coneutiohabitans thermophilus. The sequence goes on from JAPDPX010000005.1 coordinate 121,894, forward strand.
CCCTTCTGGCAACGAAAAGCCGGCCCGTTGAGAAAAAGCACGGCACTTTCACGTGGCGCGCCATACCCCAGGAAATGATCGGTGTCGGCGATGACCCGCAGCAGCGAGCCGGGCGCGTTCAGCCTGCCTTCCTGCACGCCGGCCGTCACCTCCGTCACCTGCAGCCAGAAGTGATGCAACACCAGCTCGCAGGCGGAAGCAAACGTGATCAACGTGCCGCCGGCATCGACAAATTGCCGCAGCTTGCGAATGCCCAATTCACCGAGGCCACCGGCATATTCCGCCGGCATGTTGCTGTGGTCGTGACCAGACTCCAGGGTGCTTGCTTTTTGGTCGGGCAAGATAATCACCTCAAATGAATTTCGCAAGTCTTGGGCGAGCAGGTCGGCATTCGACAGGGTGGTGTAGGCAAAGCCGTAATCTTCCAAAACCCAGCGTGTCCATCCTTCATCCATGTTGGCCACCCAGCTTCGATAAAGCCCGATGCGGTTGGGAAGCACGCGCCGGTGTGGCAGCGCCGGTCGTCGCACAAGACCGTGGAGCTCCACAATGCTCGAATTGCCGTGTGCACTGTTGAGCGGGCTGATACTGCGCAACACCTGCCGCATGTCCCCGGTGGCCTTCCCCCTTTCCACCAGAAACGTGCCGGCCGGCCAGGTGCGACCGCCCGCCACGAATTCCTCCGTCACCGTGGACACCGCCACCCCCTGCCGCAGCAGGGCATTGACGACACGGTAGGAGGCGGTATTGCGCCGGTCCAGCGCAAAAATGCCGGCTTGCGTTTCGCCGGTCAGGTGGACGCCACGGTTGACCTCTGCCACCGTGCGCCGGCAGTCCGGCATTTTTTCCACGGCAAACACTTCGACCCCGAGAAAAAGCGGCAGAGTATGAGCCGTCACATCGTAAGGCGGTCGCGGTTTGCCATCACTGCCGGGGATGCGCGGATACTCCTGCCTCTCGAGCAGGGCCCTGGCGAAATTGCCAAACGGCTGGCCGAGTGCCACGAGATAATCACCTTTGGCGAAGGTCGCACCGCCCGCCTGAAAGTCCTCCTGCGCCTGCTCGATCTCAACCATCCCGGTCTGCAAAATGTCGAGCAAGTCCAGCAAGCCCTGGGGATCGAACTGCTGGCGCGGAATGACGTAGGCGCCCGCTGCCTGGCAGGTACGGCGCTTCACGTCGTAAAGGCTGCGCAACCAAAACTCGCGATGTTGCGCGGCATGTTGCAGCGCCGCCCGGGCGGCGGCGAGATCATATTCGACAATGTCGCGCAACCGCCACACGCCGCCGGGCCAGGGCGCGGGGAAATTCCACGAGCGCTGGCGCGCATCATAGCCCGGGCCGGCGCGCAACTCCTCGGGCTTGATGGTGACCGGACTGGCAAGCGCTGCGCTGGCGACCTCGGTCAACAGGCGCACCCCGGCGTGATAGTGTGGATAAGCGCGTGCCGGCGACCAGGCATCGAAGATGGCGTTGCTCACCACGCCGGTTTTGCCCTGGGCGGTCAACACGCCCTGCACATGCATGCCCAGCAGATTCCCCAGCGCCACTTGCGCGGGATCGACATTGGGCTCGACCGGATCGAGGTAGGGCGGCACGAACAGGCGCGCGCCGCTGCCGCCCATCTGATGCATGTCGAGCGTGATGTGGGGATGCCAAACATTGTAAAGTTTCCCGACGGTGAGGCGGGTCTCCTTTTGCGTGAACATGAACCAGTCACGGTTGTTGTCGTGGCCGGCGTATTTGTGGTAAAGCCACGGCAGCTCGGCGCGCTCAAAGGGGGTGCCGAGATTTTTGCGATACCACTCCACCACCAGCAACTGGCCGTCGGGGTTGTGGCAGGGCAGCAGGATTGTAATGACATTCTCCCGCAGGGCGTGGCCCGCCGGTGATTCGTCCGTCACCAGATCATAAGCCAGCTCCGGCGCCATCTGGGTCGCGCCCACTTCAGTGGCGTGAATGCTGCAATTGATCAGCACCACCGCGCGCGCCTGTGCCAGCAACGCGGACGCTTCCGCTTCCGCCAGCGACCGCGGGTCTGCCAGCCGCGCCTGCACCCGCTGCCAATGTTCGAGCTGCGCGAGATTGTGCGGCGCGCTGATGAAGGCCACGTGGAGATCATTGCCCGCGGTGGTTTTGCCCAGGTTCTGCATTTGCAGGCGGTCGGAAGCCGCATCCAATTGCTGAAAATAGGCGATGATCTGATGATAATCCGCCAGCTTGTAGTCGCTGCCCGGACGAAAACCAAAATAAGCTTCCGGCGGCGTGACGCGAGATGCGGTATCTTCGCCGGTGTGCACCTCCGCCGGCCCGCTGAACGCCAGCAGTGCCGGCAGAGCCAGCAGGAGCAATGCTCCCTGGCGCAGCAACTTTGGCGGCAACACAATTCCTCCAGGCATCGATTCGCTATGCCAACTGGTTGAAAGGACGGCCAATCTTACGATTTTCACCGGCAAAGGCAAGAGGGAATTGGGGATTGACAATCCCGGGCGCAACTTTTATCTTGCGTCACAGGCAAGCGCCCGGAGCGGCCGCCACGAAAATGATGATTCAGGAAACACGTGCAAACCTCACCCTCCCGGAGCGACATGAAAACCCGCCTCGCCCTCTCTGCGGTGATGAGCGTCATCCTTACCCTGGGTACTTCCTGTCACCAGAATCCTCTTCCGCAAAAAGCAAACTGGCGCGGCACGGCCGATCTGGCCGAGGGCCGGCAGTTGTCTTTTCTCATGCATCTCGATCTTTCGGCGGTGCCGCCGACGGGCGGCTTCATCGTCGGAAATGAGACCACGCCCATCCCGGAAATCACCACGGCCGGTGATTCCATCTTTTTCATTTTTTCGGAATACGGCGCGCTGATGCGTGCACAGTGGCGCGCAGGCCGGCTGCAGGGCGAGTATCTGCGTTTTCGCAGCGATACCACCGCCTTCCCCTTCCGCGCGGTGCCGGTCACGCGGGAACCGCCCGCCCCGCCTGCCCAACCCGGTGTGCCGCCCGTTGGTTCATTCCGGGTTTACTTCGAGCGCGCCGGCGGGATTGACAGCGCCAGCACGGCAACATTTTGGGTGAAAGGTGATTCCATTTTGGGCACCATCATCGACCCCAGCGGTGACTACGGCTTGCTGGCCGGCAGGCAGCAGGAGAAACGCGTGCAGCTTCACCGCTTTACCGGCTGGCAGGCGCTGATGATCGAGCTGGCGCAAAGCCGGGGCGAGTGGACCGGCAGGCTCTACGTGCGCGCGGAAGCTCCCGTTGTTTTCAGCTTGAAACCGCTGCACACCCTGCCGGCGGCAGCCGGCTCTGCGCCGCAAACTGTCCTGCAGAATCCGGCGGCACCCTTTCACTTCAGCGGTGTGACGCTGACGGGCGATACCCTCACCAGCGCGGATGCCCGTTTTCAGGGCAGGGTGTTGCTGATCGACATCATGGGAAGCTGGTGTCACAATTGCATGGATGCCGCGCCGCTGCTGCAGCAGCTTTATACTGAATTCCACGATGCCGGCCTGGAAGTCGTGTCGCTGGCGTTCGAGATCAAAGATGATTTCACCCTGGCGCAAAAGAATCTCGGCCTGTTTCAACGGCGCTACGGCCTCACCTTCCCCATCCTGTTTTGCGGCAGCACGGCCGAGGCCAACGTGCAGGCACGCATCAAAAGCCAGCTCGACGGATTCCGCGGTTATCCCACGGCAATTTTCGTGGGCCGCGATGGCCGGGTGCACGCGATTCACTCCGGCTTTCACGGCCCGGGCACCGGCGAAAGATTTCAACAGCAAATCCGGGAGTATTACGAGACAGTGAGGGGACTGCTGCAAGGTGGCGAGAAAACGCCGGCGCATGCGGGCGGGTGAGGCGGGGAGGGGGGGCAAGTCTGCTTTGCGGACGGCGGCAATTCCCGGGATAATTGCCATGCCGCGCGGCACCCATAAAGATGAAAACGCGCAGACCTCGTGTCTGCCTGCAGGCTGGCAGCCATCGTTAATGAAGACGGGCTTTCGTAGTCGTGCCTTCAGCCACCGAACAGGCTGCTACAAAAGTATTTTCGTGGTCAACGCAAAGTCGCCGGAAGGCCAGGCTGCCAGGCACTCCGCAAGGTTTGCTTTTGCAGCTTGGCGACTCCGCGCCGCGGCGTTTGTGCATTTTCATGGTGATCGGTTTGCAGGCGTTGCGCCCGCCTGGCGGTCGAATGCCCCCCGCAGCTTGTCCTGCACCAGCCGGACGGCCCGGTGGCTTTCATATTGTTGGCAGGCGGCGCATGCCCGAACTAAACTTCGCCCGGCTGGTCTGCCACCAGTTGATAAATCTCCGCCAGAATGCCGTCCGCCCACTCCCTGTCTTGCAACAGATCATGTTCATCGGTTTCGATCACAAAGACGCGATGGTGCCTCGCCGCATGCTTGATCCAGCGCTCGTAGGCGATGTTCAATTGCGCCAGGTACTCTTTGTCGATGTTCTGCTCGTAATCACGGCCGCGATGGCGGATGCGGCTGATCAGTGTCCAGATCGAAGCGCGCAGATAAACGATGACCGCGGGCGGCTGCAGCGCCTGTGCGATGGCGCGATACAAGTCCAGATAGCAGGCGAAATCGCGTTCCTGCATCAGGCCGCGGTCAAAAAGATTTTGCGCAAAGATTTCGGCGTCTTCATAGATCGTGCGGTCCTGCACACAAATCGTCTCGCTGACCTGGATGCGCAGGTGATCCTTCAAACGTTCCTTCAAAAAAAAGAGCTGGGAATGAAACGCCCAGCGGCTCATGTCCTTGTAGAAATCGGCGAGATAGGGGTTGTGCACTTCCTTCTCGAAGAAAACCGTCCAGCCGAAGCGTTCTGCGAGCATGCGGGTCAAGGTGGTTTTGCCCACGCCGATATTGCCGGCGATGGCCACAAAGGCATGGCGTTTGGCTTCGCGTTGTTGCATGGGAGATGGCAGCGTGGCGATCACGAAATCTCTCCGCTTCCCGGAATGCCCTTGTGCCGGCCCGCACTCCGACAGGGGGGAATGCCTCGCGATCGTGATTGTTTTTCAGGGGGAATATCCGGGTGTTGCCCGGCGCAATTCGCAAATCGTTGAGCATTATAAGCAATTCCCACCAAAACGCAAGCGCTTTGTCGCAGGAATGGCAGTGCCTCAGTTGCGCGTGGGGACGTGGCGCAGGCCTTTCGTCCAATGTCACTATTCTGCATGCCGGCTTGCTGTTCCCTGAAACAAATGGCGTGTTCACAAAGCTCCGTCAGTTATTCCGTTCGAAGTCAAACAAGACTTTTGTCGAATATGGAACAGCGCTGACTGCGAGATGCGCCCGTTTGCCGAAGACGTCAGGTTTTTTCCCCACGATTTTTTCGTGGGACTTCGCTTTCGCGGGCGGAATGCTTGTGTTTAATGTTGAGAGCGCCCCTTGTTTTCTCTGTGGGAATTCCGATTTCGTGAAAGGTTTCGCCACGAAAGGGTGGGGCGTCACTCGGGAGGCGTTCTCGTGGTGAGGAAAGCATGGCCGCGGCACGGAACAGGAGGGCTGCGGCAGGACGTGTCCTGCTTTTCCTGCTGACGACCTGCCGTGTGGCAGAGCGCCCGCGCTTGCCGGCGTGAACCTGCGTGCGTCATTCACCCCGGCAGGGCCTTGAGACGGGCATAGCCGGCGCGACTCACCGGCAGGCGGCTGCCGTCGTGCAGCATCGCAACGCGGCTGTCTTTGGCATAAAGCTCGATGCGCTCCAGCCGGTCGACATTCAAAATGTAGGAGCGATGGATGCGCACGAAGCGCCGGTTGTCGGGCGCCGTTTCCAGCTCGCCGATGGTCATCTGCTTGAGATGGCTTTTGCCCTCCACGCGCACACCGACGTGGTCATCCTGCGCTTGCAAATAGTCGATCTTGCCCAGCGGAGTCACCAGCACCCTGTTGCCGTCACGCAGCAGCAGGCGTTCGAGTGGTGCCGCGGCGGCGCGCGCCGCGCGGGTCAATTCGGCGCGCGGCAGCGGCTCATGCTGTGCCATGCGGCGCCTGGCGCGCGCCACGGCTGCGTGCAAACGTTCGGCGCGGAGGGGTTTCAACAGATAGTCCACGGCCTGCACCTCGAAGGCGCGCACAGCATATTCCTCGTAAGCCGCCACGAAGATGACGGCCACTTCGCGGTCGAGCAATTCCAGCACTTCGAAACTGTTGAGCTTGGGCACCTGCACATCCAGGAAGAGCAAATCGGGCCCGGTCTCGGCGACCGCTTGCACCGCTTCGAAGCCGTTGGCGCATTCTGCCAGCACCTGCAATTCCGGATCGGCGGCGGGATACTCGCGTATCACGGCGCGGGCGAGTCCCTCGTCGTCCACCATCACCACGCCGATTTTCGCAGTGTGCGGGGACTCAGTGTGTGCGCAAGTATTCATCGACGCGCTGCAGGGCCTCGGTAAAATTCCTCCGCCCCAAACCCAGGCGGAAATGCCTGCCGGGAAAGTCAAACAGGCTGCCGGGCACGGCCATCACGCTTTTTTCCGCGAGCAGGGCGCGGCAAAATTCTTCGCTGCTGCCCGCGCCGCGCCATTCGGGAAAGGCGACCGGTGCCCGCCAGCGCAGCCGGCCGGCGTGGGTGCGGCAAAAGATTTCGGCGTGCTGCAGATTCTCACGAATGAGGGCGAGATTGCGGGCCCAAATTTCTTCGCGGGCGTGCAGCGCCATCAAGCCCAAAATCTCGTTGGCCGCGCCGTTGCAGATGGTGGTGAAGTCTTTCAGCGTGAGACCGGCGTGCAGCAACGCTGCGTCGCGCGTGGCCAGCCAGCCCAGCCGCAAACCCGGCAGGCCAAAACTCCTCGACAATCCCGCCAGGCTGATGCCTTTTGCATAGCAATCACAAACTGCCGGCAGTCGTGCTGCTGGATGGTATTCCCAAAAGCGATACATCTCATCGCTGAAGAGCAGAAGATCATGGCGCCGCGCCCGGGCAATGATCGCTTCGAACTCGGCCCGGGTGGGCAGATCGCCGGTGGGATTGTGCGGAAAATTCACCACCAGCAGGCGCGTGTGGGCGGTGCGGCAGCGCTCGCGTTGATCGAGATCGAGCGACCAGCCGCCGGCCGTGGCCCGGCAGAACCAGGGTGTTAACCCGCAGCCCAGAGCGCAATTTCATAAAGCGATTGATAGGCGGGGAAAATGGTGATGACGTGATCGCCGGGCCGCAACAGTGCGTTCATGGCGAGAAAGATTGCTTCTTCGGGCGCGGTGCCCGCGTCTTCACAAAATCCCGGCAGGGCGAAAGCGGTGGCGGCTGCAGGCTGCAACGCGACAGCGCGCGGCGAACCTCTCAGGTCAGCGCCGGCAGCGACAACTCGACGCGAAAGCATCCGGGAGTATCGAAGATATCGACGCGTGCTTCACTGCCAAAGAGGGTCAGCAGCCGCTGTTTCACATTTTCGAGTCTACTGCCCGGCCGGGACGTGCGGGGTCGGTCCGGGTCACAGGGATTTTCCAGGGCGAGTTGCAGGCGGCTGCCGTTGCGCTGTGCCGGCAGTGAGATGATACCATCTGCCACCAGATGCGCAATGCCGTGAGTGATGGCGTTTTCCAGCAGCGGCGACACCAGGCAGGGTTTGCTGTCCTCCGTGATCGTTTCCTTCACCTTCAGGCGCGCGCCCAGGCGAACTTGTTCGATGGCAAGAAGGGCCTGTGCCAGCTTCAGCTCCTCCGCCAGCGAAATGCGGCTTTGTGTGCCGCGCTGCAGGGTTTGGCGCAGAAAATCCGCCAGCTCCAGGCACATGCGCCGTGCCGCGCCGGGATTTACACGGGTGAGCGCGCTGATGGCGTTCAGGCTGTTGAAAAGAAAGTGCAGGGCGATTTGTGTCTGCAGCGCTTTGAGCTCGGCCTCGCGTGCGTGAATATGAAACTCCAGGGTTTGCTTTTCGGTTAATCGCGCCTCTTCGGAGGCGATGATCAAGTAATGGCCAACGACGCTCAGCCAGAACAGGAGCAGGCCGATGCCGGCAAGCACCGGCATGACGCGGACATATTCGGCCTCCACATTCTGCCAGACCGCGAGGCGCGCCAGAGGGCGCTCCAGGCCCTGCCCAGCGTAATCCAAAGCGCACTGGTCACGGCGGCGGTGAGCAGATGCACTGTTATCAACCGGCTGGGCGCGGTACGTGAAAGTGGGAAAGCGCGACAGAGATACCACGCGGCCAGGCACATGAAAGCATAGATCAGGGCCAGCGGCAGGCCAAGCGCCAGCGCCGCTTTCCAGGCCGGGTTGCGCATGAATTTCACCAGAGCGGCCAACACCACGGCGGCCAGCAGCCAGGCCGTGAGACAAAGGCGGAACCAGCGCTTTTGTACCAGAAGCGGATGCATACGCAAGCTCTCTCAGCGCAATGCGGGGGGGGCAGGCAACAGCCGCAACATACGCATGCGCCGGCCTCTTCTCGAGCGGAAAATCAATTCTTGACTTCGGCGCCGCCCATCACCGCGATGCCCTTGATGATCAGCCGCTTGCCGGTGTCGCTTTTGGGCGGCAGGGTGCTGTCCGCGAAACCGCCCATGATCGGCAGGCCCTTGAGGGTCACGCTCCAGGTTTCCGGCACACGAATCTCGATGCCCCCCCACCAGGCCAAGACGTCGATGACGGCTTCGTTGCCGCGCATGGCCGCCTGGCGCAGGTCGAGCTTGCAGCCGCCCATGATCGCGGTCAGCTCGCCGCCGCGGAAATCCTGCGAATTATTGGTGCGTTCGAAGCCGCCCATGATGGCCAGGCCATGCACGTAGTTGTCGGAATCCAGGTTGCCATCCTGGCGGCGGTAACGTGTCCATGCGCGCATCATCATGCTGATGCCGGCGGCGATAAAAAGGACCGGCCAGAAGAAATCCCAAAAGTTGAAATACACCAGGTCCAGACTGCGCAGCAGCAGCAGCCCGCCGAGTGCGATCAGGATCACGCCGCCCACGCGGCCGGCAGCACCGTCACTCTGCGCGAGCTTGATGAGCCCGAAGAGGATCACCAGCGCCGGCCAATAGCGCAGGTAATCGCCCCGGTAGATGAGGCCGAGATTGTCGAGCACAAAGACGAGGCCCAACAAAATTAGCACCAGCCCCAACACGAGCTGCGGAGTCAGGCGAAAACGCTTCTCATCGTTCATGTTTGTTCTCCTTCTGCCTTCATTCTGGCGCGCGTATCATCCCGCGACTGCCAGATGGCACTGATGCCGGCAGCCACCAGCAGCAGCGGCCAGGATTCGCCGAAACTCAAACCGAACACGTGAAAAAACGAAATCAACAGCCAAAGGCCGATCACCACCAGCCAGTAGCCGTTGCGGCGTTCACGAAAGTCGCCGGACGCGAAGAACTTGCCAAGCCCCAGGAACACCAACAGCAGGGGCCACCACCGCCACAAATCCCAGAGTGCGTCCAGATAAATCACGCCGAGATTGTGCAAGAAAACGACCACACCCAGGGCAATCAACAGCCCGCCGAGGAGAAGATGCGGCGCCCAGCACCAGCGCGAGGTTTGTCTCATAGTCCGCCTCTCAAAAATGATTTTGGATGATTTTGGTTCGGGCATAAGATACGGCGAAGATTGCCAAAAGCTGCGCGTGCATCGGCAAATGGCGGGGAAATGCCGGTGAACGGCGGTGACGGGGAGGAAGCGTATGCCCGTTTGGGGTGTTTTTTTTGAGTTGGTTGCCTGGCTGAAGCTTGGCGCGGCGAAATTCGCCTGTTTGAAAAGGACGTCAGTTTTTTCTCTCACGAAAATACGCTCCCGCGAAAAAGCTTTCTCCCGTGGGAGTTTTGCTGTCCGGGCGGAATGTTTGTGTTTGATGCCGATGCCGGCTCATGTTTCCTCCCACGAAAATACACTCCCACAAAAAAGTTTTTTTCCGTGGGGGTTTTGCTGTCGTGGGCGGACAGAGACAGCTTTTCACAAACGGCCGTCATCATTTCGTGTCCATCCGAAATCACAAACTTTTTTGCAGTTTTTTGCAATGGCTTGGCCGTTGCCAAAGAAACCCGGGGGGGGTCGCCTGAATTTTGCACCCAGATTGATCCCATCAGCGGGGAGTGCCGATTTGATCGCGACGCCCGACCACGCAAGGCGTGGTGCATGGAAAATCTGGCAGGCAAACGTGCGGTCAACTCCGGCAGGGCTGCACTTCACACACACCATTCCTCCCGGACAACAGCAAGCCAGCATACAAAAGTCAGGCAGCACGACAGGGATTCAACCCTCGGTATCAGGCTCCAACACAAACAATCCGCCCGTGGAAGCAGAAATCCCCCGGAAAAAGCCATTTCGCGGAGGTCTATTTTCGGGGAGAAAAGCCGTGACGCCTTCGGCAAACGGGCGAATTTCGCAGCCAGAACCGCGCGACATTCGAAAAAAGTCTTGCATGGCTTCCAACGGAACAACTGTCGGCGCTTTATGAACACGCAATTTATTCCAGGGAACAGCAAGCCCGCATGCAAAATTCAGGTCTCAACAGCACCCCGGCTCGGCGGGGGTGGAACGTTCCCGGACAAACACTATCTTGTTTCAGAACCTCACTTCCCGTCCCACTCCCACCAGTCCTCCCCAACCGCCTTCGTTGGCAGTCAGGCCGTGGGCCAGGGAAAATTCCAGTTCGCCATACCGGCTGCGCCAGCGGCCGCCGGCACGCAGCACGCCGCGCGCCTCAGTGCCCGCCGGAATGAGGTTGCGCGTGGTCAAATAACCATTGATCTCCGCCGCGATTTGCAGACGGGGGGAAATGTTGCAGCTCGCCGCCAGGCCATAGATGAGCACGTCGTTCTGTTCATCGGTTTCCAGCGGCGCCGTGAGAATCCCCAAGCCCGTTTCGGTCAACAGCGTGATGTGGTGGAATCTCTGCGCGAACAGAACAGCCAGAAAGACATCCGTGGTGTTGGTGCCAATGCCTTTTTTTTGAGTGGAATTGGGCAGGCGGGTTGCCACGCGCAGACCGAGGGCGGTGGTGTGTCCCGCGTTTTGCACCAGGCGCACGACGGTGGCCACGGAAAAATCGCCGGCATCGCGGATGGTGCCGCGGCGGGGAAAACCGGGTCTGGGCTGTGAGGCACGCTCGTCGATCGTGAGCTGCTGCCAGACGGCGCCGCGCACCTGCAGCACCACGCTCTCGGCCACGCCGGCATCAAGGCGAATTACACCCAGGCGCAGCAATCGGCCCCGCAGGCCGGAAAGCGGCGCGTGCCAATCCCGCCGCAGTTCATCGGCGAAACTCAGGTGCAAGCCCGCCGGTGCGTGCCAAAGGGTGTTGGTCTGCAGAAAAGAGGGCACGGTCAAACTCGCGGAGCGCTGCTTGTGATCAGCGCATGCCTCGGGCCCGGCGGGCGCGGCTGCCGGCGCGGCACTGGCAAACAACAGCACCAGTAAGACAACGGGATGAAAGCCGCGGCGATTGTCACGGCCATGCGCTGGCGCCGGCATGCCGGCGGTTGCCGACCTTCCGCCGGCACGGCACGCCTGGCAGAAAGGGATTGCTGCCCGGGGCATGATCACTCTCGCATAAATTTTTCACCGCCGGCCGAGCCGGGGCTTTCCGCACAATGGACGCTCTGAGGCGTTTGGGCGGCGGCCAGGCTGCCGCCGAAATCCTTGTAATAATCTTCGCAAGATCCCTGCGAACGACAGCCAGGGGAAAACGCCCGCCACGCTGCCATTCAGGCCGGTGGTTTGCCATTCTCTTGATTGCCGGCAGTGAGGGGCCCGGCAGCCGGCTTGTTCCTGCCCTGCAGCACCTCCTGCAGCTCTTCGCCTTCCACCATTTCCTTTTCGAGCAGCAGGGTGGCAAGACGTGCGAGCTGGCGGCGTTTGCGCCAGAGCAGACGCTCGACTTCATGATAGGCCTTGTCGACAATGTTGCGCACCTCTTCGTCGATCTGGCCGGCGACCTTTTCGCTATAGGGTTTGCCGAAGGACTCGCCGCCGGGAAAAAGATGGCGCTTGTCATGGCCGTAGAACAGGGGTCCCAACCGGTGGCTCATGCCATATTCGGTGACCATGCTGCGCGCGATGGCGGTGGCGCGTTCGAGGTCATTTTGCGCACCGGTGGAAATTTCCTTGAAGACGATTTCTTCCGCCACCCGGCCGCCGAGCAACACCTTGAGCCGGCCCAGCAACTCCGTGCGGGTCATGAGATAGCGATCTTCCGTGGGAAGCTGGAGTGTGTGGCCAAGCGCCGCCACGCCGCGCGGAATGATGCTGACGCGATGCACCGGATCGACACCTTCGACACTGGCAGCCACCAGGGCGTGACCGGCTTCGTGGTAGGCCACGATTTCCTTTTCGCGCTTGTTGAGCACACGGCTCTTCTTTTCCAGGCCGGCAAGGACGCGATCAATCGCTTCTTCGAGATCGTGCATGTCAATCTGGCGCTTGTTGGCGCGCGCCGCCAGCAGCGCCGCCTCGTTGATGACATTGGCGAGATCCGCGCCCACGAAGCCGGGCGTGCGCGAGGCGATCACACGCAAGTCCACGTCCCGGGCGAGCCGGACTTTGTTGCCGTGCACGCGCAGGATGGCCTCCCGGCCGGCAAGGCTGGGCCGGTCCACCACGATTTGGCGGTCGAAGCGGCCGGGCCGCAGCAACGCCAGGTCCAAAATCTCCGGACGGTTGGTGGCGGCCATGATGATCACGCGATTGTTGGCATCGAAGCCGTCCATCTCCACCAACAGTTGATTGAGCGTGTGTTCGCGCTCATCGTGGCTGTTGAACGGGCTGGCGCCGCGTGCCTTGCCGATGGCATCCAGTTCGTCGATGAAGATGATGGCGGCCTTGTGACGCTGCGCCTGCCGGAAGAGATCGCGCACGCGCGCTGCGCCCACCCCCACGAACAGTTCGACGAATTCCGAGCCGCTGAGCTGATAGAATGGCACGCCGGCCTCGCCCGCCACCGCGCGCGCCAGCAGGGTTTTGCCCGTGCCCGGCGGCCCGAGCAGCAGCACGCCTTTGGGAATGCGGCCGCCAAGCGCAATGAACTTGTCCGGCTGCCGCAAAAACTCCACGACCTCGCGCACTTCCTCCACTGCCTCATCGATGCCGGCCACGTCTTTGAAAGTGACTTTGGTGTTGCCTTCGACATAGACCCTGGCCTTGTTTTGCCCGATCGTCATCACACCGCGCTGGGGGTTGAAGCGGCGCGAGAGCAGGCTCATCACGAAGAAAATGAGAATGAGAAACAGCAGGGTGGCGGCGAACATGAGCAGCATATCCTGCCACCAACTGTCGCCGGGCTTTCCGGCATAAACCACGCCCGCAGCCTCGAGCTCTTTGATCAGGTCCGGATCATCGATCGGTATCGTAACAAAGGCGGTTTCACCGGGCCGGGCGGCCTCCCGATGCAAGAATTTCACCAGGAAGCCGGGGGCTTCGGCCGCGGCAGTGGAATCGGCGCGCAGGAAACCGGTGATCCTGTCCGGCGCGATGGTGCAGCGGGTGATCTTTTTCTGTCGCAGCAGGCTTTTGAATTCACTGTAAGAGAGTTGTCGGGCAGCTGACCCGCCCGGAAGCTGCGGCAGGACAAAGGTGAGAAGCGCGGCCAGCGCCAGCAGCAAAAGCCACACGCGCGGTCGTGAACGGGTTTTCTTCGTTTCCATAATTCCTTCCGTTGCTTGCGGCTGGGCGAAAATTGCATGCTTGGCAGTGGTGGTGAAGATATGCCCACAGCCGGGCAAAGTCAAGCGCCATGCCATCATGCCTCGGTCACGTGTGGGGATGTGGCGCAGACCTCCCACCTGCAGACAAGCAGACCTATGGCACCATTTTTTCACCTGAATGATTTCAGAACCGTGAAGCCCGCAATGAGCGCGAAGTTTGAACCTGAATTTTGCATGCGGGCTTGCTGTTCCCTGGAATAAATGGCGTGCTCACAAAGCACCGTCAGCCCTTCCGTTCGAAGTCAAGCAGGGCTTTTTTTCGAAAGTGGAGAGCCCCCACTTGCGAAATTCGCCCGTTTGCCAAACGGCGTCACGGCTTCTCTCCCACGAAATGGCTTTTTCCGTGGGCTTTATGCTTTCGTGGGCGGATTGTTTGTGTTTGATCCTGCCCCTGAGGGTTGCATCGCTGTGGGGCTGGCTGAATTTTACCTGCTGGTTTGCTGTTGTCCGGAAGAAAGGGCGTGTGAAGTGCATCTCCGCCGGAGTTGAGCGCACGTTTGCCGGCAAAATTTTTTATGCACCACCCCCTGGGCAGTTGAGCATCGCGATCAAATCGGCGTTTCTCGCAAAGGGGGTCAATCTGGGTGCAAGATTCAGGTTCGAAAAATTGGGCAGTGTTGGGCAAAGAGGCCGGCGCTGCCCTACACGCACGGAAGGCTTGCGCCACGCCGTACTTCCATCTTGACAAATTGCACAACATTCCTAAATTGAGCTGCAAGTCGATTCCACGAGCCTTGATCCCCCCCTTGTGATCTGCAACGACAGGCTTCAGGATGGTGCTCAGCCCCAATCCCAGGAGGATGATGTGCTTCCTTTGGGGAAGACGTCGCAGGGTTGGTTGCCAGGCATTCTCGTTTTGTTGAGCAGCGCGCTTGAACTATGGGGGCAGGCAGCAGGCAGCCACCTCACCTTTGGTGACCATCGCCGCTTCAAAACACCCGCCGGTGACACGGCACAACTGCTGCGCAGCGGCAACGGCGTGGTGGCGGTACAAGTCCGCGCCACCACCGACACCCTGCCCACCGGCCACATTGTGCATGCCGGCCTGTTCAATATCGGCACTGCGCAGGATCAGCCGTTGCTGTTCGATTTCCCCGCGCCGCCGCAAACCTCCCATCTCAACCTCTGGCTGGATGGCGCGCTCTACAGCAATGATCCGCTGGTCACCGGCCTGCCCAATCTTCCCCTGGCACAAGCACCCCTCCTGCTGCCAGATGGCACGATTCAATGCGAATACCGTGTTGGCCAGTTTGCCCTCACCCAGCGCCTGCGGCCGGAACAATTCAGCGACACCACCGGTGCGATCTTCATGCAATACCTGCTCACCAATTACGACACGCAGGCACATCAGGCCGGTCTGCTGCTCGAGCTCGACACCAAAATCAACCAGAATGACGCCACGCCTTTTCTCACCAGCGCCGGCTACAGTCGCGCGGAAAAAGTCTTTGCCGGTGCCGCGGTGCCCGATTTCTATCTGGCGTTCGAATTCGGCCCGGATTCCAGCGGGCTGGTGGCGCAGGGCACGCTCGCGCGCGCGCATGCCACCCGCCCCGATTTCCTGGCCATCGGTGACTGGATCAACCTCAGCCAGGTGCAGTGGGATTACACCCCCGACACGCTGAATTTCAAAGACAGCGCTTTGTTGTTGCGCTGGGATCCGGTGCCCCTGGCGCCGGGTGAAACCCGCTCCCTCGCCACCTATTACGGCCTCGGTGATGTCCAGCGCGCACCCGGCGTTCTCTCCCTGAATCTCAACATGCCCGCGCGCCTCACATGCGTCAACGATTCCCTGGCGCCCAATCCCTTCAGCGTAAGCCTGCTGGTCAGCAATCGCGGTTTCTCCACCGCTCAACAGGTCGTGGCGGAGCTGGAGCTGCCCCCTGGCTTGTTGCTCGCGCCCGGCGAGTTCGCCCGCAAGAGCCTCACCCCCGACAGTCTGGCGCCGCAGGCGAGCGGCACCGTGGCGTGGTCGGTGAGGGCCCTGCCGGTGGCGGCCGACGTGAATTTGCGCGTGCGGGCAATGGTCACGGCACGGGGTGCCCCGGAGAACGCCGTGGAAACCACCCTTGCCCTTCCCTACTGCCGCGTGGCGGGCTTTGAAATGGTGATCTCACCGCGGCGGCGCGCGCTTCAGGCCGGCAGCCGTGCGGAATTTCAAGTGCTGGTGCAGCCGCTCGGCAGTTTTAATCAACCGGTGGCGCTGTCTTTATGGCCGGCCCTGCCGGGCGTGAGCGCACACTTCGAGCAGCCGGTGGTTTCACCGGGAAGTTTGACGACCCTGGTGTTGCAAACCGCGGCGAGCCTGCTGGCCGGCACCTATGATTTCATCATCACCGGCCGCGCCGGCAATCTCGCGGTGAGTGATACGATTTCCCTGGAGGTTGCCGGAGTGTTGCTGGATCACGACCCTCCTTTCACCACCGGCCACAATCCCGGCCGCGGGGCGGTGAATGTGCTGCCCGAGGGCGCCCTCACCGTGGAGATTCACGACACCGGCGCGGGAGTGGACAGCGCCACGATTGTGCTGGCGGTGAATGATCGCCGCGTCACGCCGGTGATCTCCGGCAGCCCGCCAAACTACCTGGTGCGCTATCAGCCGCAAACGGCATGGCATTACAACGAGGAAGTCACGGTGAGCGTGCGTGCCGCAGATTTGGCCTCGCCACCCAACCTCATGCCGGAGGAGCGCTATCGCTTCAGCATCGTGCGCGATGAGCAGCCGCCGTTTGTCAGCGACCGCCAGCCCGCCGCCGGTGCGCAGGAGGTGGCGGCCAACACCGCCATTTCTTTTCATCTGCGTGATGAGGCCAGCGGGGTCGCCGGCGAAAGCCTTGCGCTGTGGGTGAACGGCGCGGCGGTGGTGCCCGCGCTCAGCGGCGGCCCGCGCGATTATCTCGTGCAGTATCAACCCGCGGTGGCGTTTGCACCCGGCGAAAACGTGACCGTCAGAATCACGGCGCACGATCGCGCCCTGCCGCCCAATCACCTGGTGGAGGAATTCAGTTTCCGCGTGCGGCCTGCGGTTTATGATTTGATGGTGACCGTATTGCGGCCGCTCGGCGATTTGCGACCCAACGCCGGCGCCCGGGTGGTGGGTGAAATTCGCAATCGCCGGGACGCCATTGCCGAACCTTTCCGCCTCGAGCTGCGCCGCGATGGCGAACTGGTGCAGGATACTTTGATCACCGCGATGGCCGGCGGCGCCACGCTCAGCAAAACCTTTGCGGTGAATTTCCGGCAAACCGGCAGTCAACGCCTGCTGCTGCGCGTCGATGCCGATGATCAAATCGCCGAGGAAGCCGAGGACAACAACAGTCAGGAGCTGGTGGTGGAGCTGTTGCCGGCGGAACCGGCGCCGGCATTTTCGGTGCGGCCCAACCCCTTCACCCCCAACCACGACGGTTACAATGATGCGGTGAAATTTTCCTATGCCGGCCTGGCGCTGGCACAGCCGGGGCTGCGCGTGTTCGATACCGCGGGCCGAACCGTGCTGTCCGTCGATCGTTTGCCGGCGAATGAATTCCTCTGGGATGGCCGCGATGATCACGGCCGGCCACTGCCGCCCGGGGTTTATCTCTATTCTTTGCAGAATCACGGCCGCAATGTCAAGAACGGCTATGTCGTGCTGGCGCGCTGAAGGGAAACCGGCGACACCGCGGTCGGGGTTGGCGCAGCGCGGACCTCCTGTCTGCCTGCACGCTGGCAGCCCAAGGCTGCCAGCTTTTTCGGGCCGATATCATCCCAAAGCCCAAACCCGCAAGGACGCGAAACCGCAGAGGTTTCACCAAGAATCACCGTTCCGCCACGGTTTGACCGTGGCTTGATCTTGCGATTCTGCGGATGCTTTCAGCAGGAATGCCACGGCCAAGCCATGGCAGATTTAAAAAAGGGGGGTGAGCGAAGATTTTTTAACCAGGCAACTCACCACGAGCATGCGGGAAAATCTCTGGTGGCTTGTATGATTTTTGTGGTGCGGAGGCTTGTTGTTTGAAAAGTGGGCCTGCGATTGGAATCGCAGACTCAAAGCCGGCTTGTCACCCCATTGGTGGGCAGCCGCTTTCAGGCGGTTCCAGCTTTTGCCTGGGAATTTATTCTCAGGCCGCGTCATTCTCATGGCATACCCTATGGCGTCCTCCGGTATTGTGCATGTGGGAGAATGCTCCTGCCAGGACCCGGCCGTCGCAGCAAAGCCCCGGCGTTTTGGTGATATGTGAGCTTTGGAAGCCCCGAAACAACCGAGCTTGTGACGTTTTCCGACAGACACCACGACCTTTTCCCGGCATAAGAATGCGAAACCACCTCCACAAGCACTGGCCACTCCTGGCCGGCCTGCTGTTGCTTGCCCAGACCGCCACTGCCCAGCTTGCTGATCCACGCAATCCCTCGACCCTGCAAGACAGCCGCATAGTTTTCGCCAATCCCGCCGCCACCGCGCTGCTGGCCGGGCAGGCCTATCTCGGCTTGCAGCTCATCTACCCCGGCGCGATTGC
Source organism: candidate division KSB1 bacterium (assembly GCA_034506255.1). Lineage (NCBI taxonomy): Bacteria > Pseudomonadati > Candidatus Zhuqueibacterales > Candidatus Zhuqueibacteraceae > Candidatus Coneutiohabitans > Candidatus Coneutiohabitans thermophilus. The sequence continues at coordinate 140,021 of JAPDPX010000005.1, forward strand.
AGACAACGCCTTTGCTCTGAAAGCCTCCCACCTGGCCGTCACCTGGCCCGGGCTGGGCGGCACCGCATTTGGCGCGGGTTTGCATCTGCGCCACTTCAGCGCGCCCCTGTTCAGCGAGAATCGTCTGGGCTTGCTCGCCGCCTGTGCCCTCCACGAGAAACTGGCGCTCGGCGGCGATCTGGCCGTGCGCTGGCAGGCATACGATCGCGGAAAATTCGACTTGGTGGATGCTGATGATCCGGTTTTTCGCCGCACCGGCGGGCCATTGATTTTCGATCCCGGTCTTGGTCTGCTCGCGCGCGTGCACGAGACCGTCCTGCTCGGCGCTTCGGTTTATCACTTCAACCGGCCCAATCTCGCGCGCGCCGGGGAACGATACCTCCTGCCGGCGCAGGCAGCACTGGGCGCCACCTTCGATCATCGCTTTGGCCGCTTCGATTTGGGCATCGCCTATCACCGGCAGCAATGGCAACCCGCGTTTGGCGCTGAAGTTTTTGCTAAGCGCCTGGGCCGCCTGCGGCTGGGCTACGGCGCGGAGAATGCGGTGTTCGAAGGCGAACTGCTTCTGCCGCCCGCCGCGGCCCTGCTCTACAGCTTTCACCTGCCCACCAGCGATCTCGGCCTGCTCAGCTCCGGCTCGCATGAGCTGGGCGTGAAGCTGGCGGTGCCGTGGCTCAATCCGCCGGCCGCCGAGCCGGAGGCGCCTTTCTATTTGCAGGCTTTTCCGCCTTCCCGGGTGGTCCTGCCCGATGACACCCCCCTGTACAATCTCAATCTCGTGCGCCGGGAAAATTTCACCAAACCGGTGCAGCTCGAGGTGCGCGAATTGCCGCCGCCTTTGCGGCCGCGCCTCTCGCAAAGCACGGTGCGCGGCATCGAGACCGTGATTCTCGCGCTCGAAGCGCCGGGGAAATTGCAACCCGGCGATTACCCCTTCATCATCACGGCGCGGGCGCCCGGCCATGTGCATCACCTGCCCGTGCATCTGCGCGTGAACAACATGCCCCGGCTGGTGCCGGAAATTTTTGCCACGATCGACAGCGTGGAAATCATCGAGCTGCGCAATGTTCTGGAGGAATTGCCGCTCATTCCGCGCCTGTTCTTCCCGCAGTCGCAAAGCCGGCTGCCGGAGAATCGTTATGACCTGCTCAGCCCGCAGCAGCACGTGTTCGTCATGGCCAACGTCACCGAGATCAATGCCGCCTATCGCAACCTGCTGAACATCATGGCGGCGCGCCTGGCGCAGAATCGCACGGCGGTGATCACCCTCACCGGCTACAGCTCGGGGCCGCCTTATGAGGCGGACTGGCGCAGCCTCGCGCTTGGCCGCGCCCGGGCGGTGAAGAATTATCTGGTCGACAGTCTGCAGGTGCTGCCGGAGCAGGTGGTGATTGCCCCGCCCCAACGGCCGGCGCGCAGCCATGCGCTGCCCAGTCTGCCGCGCCAGGAAGAATGGCAGCGCGTCGAGATTAGCGCGCCGCCGCCGTTCGAGCAGCAAATCCTGGGGCCGTTGCTGGTCACCAAAAAAGAAGTCGAGGCGCAGCCGCCACGGTGTGCTTTCGTCACCAAATACTCCGTTGCCGAAGCCGGTCTGGCAGCCTGGCAAATCACCCTGATGAATGATCAACAGGACACGGTGGAGGTGCTCGCAGGCAACGCAGAAATGCCGGACACGGTGTTTTGGGAATGGCAGCATGCCCTGGTGCAGCAACACCCCAAAGCCGCCACCGCCGTCGAGGCGATCCCCCTGCCGCGCGGCAGCGACAACGCAGGGTGGCCGCAGTCCGGCTTTTTCACCCTAACGCTGCGCGATGCGCTCGGCCAGACCGCCACTTCGCCGCAGCGCCGCCTCGCCATTCGCCATCGCACCCGGTTGGCCAATGAAGTCGGCATCGAGCGCATTCCAATTTTTCTGTTCGGCTTTGCCGAACATCAATTCAGCAGCCATTCCCGCCAGTTGCGCAAAAAGCTGCGGCTGATTGCCGCCAAGCTGGAGGCGGATCCGGAAGCGACCTGTCTGCTCAAGGGCCACACCGATGCCATCGGCGACCAGCTCAACAATCGCTGGCTCTCGATCCGCCGCGCCAAAACCGTGTTTGACATGCTGGCCTCCTTCGGCATCAGCCCCGAGCGCATGACCTACATCGGTTTGGGCGAAGAAGAACCACTGGCAGACAACCGCCTGCCGGAGGGCCGCATGATGAACCGCCGCGTCGAGGTTCACATTCGCCACTCGCCCAACTGGCGCAACACCGCTGCCCGTTTCGGGTTCGACTGATCCGCCTGCCGCCGGGCCGCCCCGCGCTCCAGGCAAAACCTACAAGTTCGCACCGCAACACAGATGCCGCCAAAAACAAAATCCCACGGCCGCCGGTTTGACACGGCGCGGTCGTGGGATTTTGTCGTGGCCATGACGCCCGGCGCCCGCCAACCGGGCAAACCTCGCGCGCCTCAGGCAAAACTCATTTCGTGGCTTCTTCCAGCAACTCGTTCATGCGATTCACGAAGTCAGCCGGCGAGGGCATGGTGCCCTCCAGCAGCAAGGCGCCTTCATACAACTGCAGGATGCTCTTGCGCAGGATCGGATCGGTCGGGCTGCTGAGATTGCGCCGCGAAAGATTCTTGATGAGCGGATGGGACAGGTTGACTTCCAGGATGCGTTTGGCAGCAGTGTAGTTCTGGTCCATCAGCTTCATCATCTTTTCCATCTGGCTGTCCAGGCCGTTTTTGCCCGCCACCAGCGTCACCGGCGAGTTGACCAGCCGCTTCGACGCCACCACGTCCTCCACCTTGTCCCCCAGCGTTTCACGGAAAACCGTGAGCAGTGATTTCGCCAGATCACCGCTCAACGCTTCCTGTTCGCCGGCCTGATCGCCGGCGAGTTCCAGGTCCGCCTTGTCGATGGAAAGCAGGGGCTTCTTGTCATATTCATGGAGCGCAGGCAGCACAAACAGATCCACCGGGTCGGTGAGCAACAGCACTTCGATCGCGTGCTTGCGGAAATATTCGAGCTTGGGATTTTTTTCGACCGCCTCGCGGCTCTCGCCGGAGAGATAGTAGATCGCCTTTTGTTCGGGTTTCATGCGGCTGACATAATCGCGCAGACCGGTCAGCTCGCCGCGCTCCAGCCGGGTCGATTCATAGCGCAGCAGCTCGATGATCTTGTCGCGATTGGCGTAGTCGGTGTTGACGCCGGTCTTGAAGAACGGGCCAAAATTGCGATAGAACCTGTCGAATTTCGGCTTCTCCTGTTTCGCCCAGTCCGCGAGGAAGGCCAGAATTTTTTTGGTGAGGATGTCGCGGATTTTCGCCATCGCCGGGCTGCTTTGCGTGAGCTCGCGCGAGACGTTGAGCGGCAGGTCGGCCGTGTCGACCACACCCTTCACAAAGCGCAAATAGTCCGGCAGCAGCTCTTTGCAGTCATCCTGAATGAAAACTTTGTTGGAATAGAGGTGCAGGGAGCGTTCGTGGGGATCGCGAAACCACAGCGGCGGTGCGGTTTCGGGGATGAAGACCAGCGCGTTGAATGTCACTGCGCCTTCAACCGCCAGATGCAGATGGCCGAGCGGCGGATTGTAGTCGTTGCTGATGAACTTGTAAAACTCGATCAACTCCTCCTCGCGCACCTGTTCCTTGGGCTTGTGCCAGAGCGCGGCGACCGTGTTGACCTTTTCCTTGCCGAGGTAAATGGGGAAGTCGACAAAATTGGAGTATTTGTTGATGATGCGCCTGACCGTGTATTCCTCGCTGAATTCCTTCGCCTGCTCGCGCAGCTTGAAGGAGATGTGGGTGCCGCGGTTCGGCTTGTCGATTTCCTCGATGGTGAAGGTGCCCTCGCCGCCGGAACGCCAGCGCCAGCCCTTCGAATCGGGATCCGCATGGCGGGTTTCGATCGTCACCTCCTCGGCCACCATGAACACCGAATAGAAACCGACGCCAAACCGGCCAATCAGATTGCCGTCGAGCGTGCGATTTTCCTGCTGCACTTTCTGCAGGAACTCCAGCGTGCCGGAGCTGGCCACCGTCCCGATTTTGTCGATCAGGTCTTCGCGTGTCATGCCGATGCCGGTGTCGGTGATGGCAAAAGTGTGTTCTTTGGCATCCAGCGTGACGGTGATTTTCAGATCGGCATCGGGGTCCAGCACATTGCGGTCGGTGAGCAGGCGGAACCGGATCTTGTTGAGCGCATCCGAAGCGTTGGAGATCAACTCGCGCAGAAAGATTTCAGGGTGCGTGTACAGCGAGTGCACGATCAGATGGAGCAATTGCTTCATCTCCGCCTTGTACTCGAACTCCTGAATTTTGCGGGCTTGATCAGCAGCCATATGACATCATCTCCTCTGTTACTTCCGATGGGTGGAGGTTCATGCGTCAATGCCTGACGCGGCGCCGCCGCGACTTTGTTTCATGGCGGCGGCGCAAATGTATGACACGCCCGCGGGATTTTCAAGGGTTGGCTGCGGGCACCGTGCCTGCCGCTGTGTTCATGGCGCGCAGCAGCCGCACTTCCCGCCGATAGTTCCGTTCGCCGCCCGGTGTTTCCAAAATGCCCGGCGTGTTTGCCCAGGCGGGATCGTTCACCCAAAAGGCGAAAGCTGCGGCACCGATCAGCCCCCGGCCAATGCCGGCGTGCTGATCGAGGTGGCTGCCCGGCGGTTTGGCGGAATCATTCAAGTGGAGAACCTGCACGCGCGACAAGCCGACGGTCGCCGCAATCCGGCGGCGCAGCCTGCGATAGGCGGCCGCGCTGGAAAAATCATAACCCGCTGCAAACAAATGGCAGGTATCCAAACAAATGCCCACCCGCCGGCCGGCCAGCGCCAAACCCATTGCCAGTTCCTCCAGGGTGCTGCCGAGATAACTGCCCTGGCCGGCGGTGTTTTCCAACAACAGCCGCACGCGGCGGGTGGCACTGCGGTCGAAGGCCTCGCTGACCGCGGCGGCCACGCGCTGCCAGCCGGCCTCCCGGCCGCGACCCTTGTGCGCGCCCGGATGTACCACGACGAATGCAATGCCCAGACGCTCCGCCCGTGCCAGCTCGTCGGCGAGCGTGCGAATGGATTTTTGCCAAAGCCCGGCTTCGGGCGCCGCGAGGTTGATGAGATAGCTCGCGTGAGTGCACAGCGCACGCAACCCGGCAGCTTTTACCGCCTGGCAGAAACCGGCGGCTTGCGCCGCGCCCAGGGGCCGGGCACGCCATTGTCTTTGATTGCGTGAGAAGATTTGCAACGCCTCCCCGCCAATTGCGCGGGCACGCGCCGGCGCCAAGGACAGACCGCCGGCAATGGAAAGGTGGGCCCCGAGGATCATGCGGTGGAATCGTCCGGCCGCCGGCGGGCCTCGGCCTCCGGGAGGTCCGTGCGCTCGCGGTAGTCTGCAAGATGCAGCAGGTGCACCAGACGCTCGAAGCCGGCCAGCCGGCGGCGCAGGGTGAAATTGGCGCGTTGCTTCAAATAACTGGTGAACAGCAACACGAAAAAGCTGAGACAAAACAGCAGGAACCATCCCAGCACGGCGGCAATCGTTTCACCGGTGGGCTGGTGCAACAGCGCCTTGCTGGAATCAAACAAAGTGCTGAAGCAGGCGATGCCCGCCAGCAGCGCCAGCGCCTGCACCAGCCAGCGCAGGTTGAGTTTGATCATTGCCGGATCCCGACAGCAACGCTGGTTGAGGATGATACCGTCAATGCCCGTGGGCTTCCAAATACTTTTCCACGTCCATTGCCGCCTGGCAGCCCATGCCGGCCGCGGTGATGGCCTGGCGGTAGTAGGGATCGACCACGTCGCCGGCGGCAAACACGCCCGCGACGCTCGTCATCGTGCGGGATTTGAGTTTGATGTAGCCGACCTCGTCGATCTCCACCTGGCCCTGCAGAAATTCGGTGTTGGGCTTGTGGCCGATCGCGACGAACACACCGGCAATCGGCATCGCGGTGGTCTTGCCGGTTTTGACGTTCTGCAGCGTCACGCCGGTCACGGTATTCTGCGCCACCTCGTGAATCTCGGTGATCACGCTGTCCCAGATGATGCTGATTTTGGGATTCTTGAAGGTCCGTTCCTGCATGATCTTGGAGGCGCGCAGCTTGTCGCGGCGATGCACCAGATAGACCTTGCTGGCGAATTTGGTGATGAAATTGGCATCCTCCATCGCGGTGTCGCCGCCGCCCACCACAATCACCTCCTGATTGCGGAAGAAGGCACCGTCACAGGTGGCGCAGGTGGAAACGCCGTGGCCCAGCAGTTTGCGCTCCGCGGGCAGCCCCAGCAACTTCGCCGAAGCACCGGAGGAAATGATCACGGTTTGGGCGCGATAGGCTTTTTCGCCGACATAAATCTCGAACGGGTGGGTTTTGAAATTCACGCGATCGACCGTGTCATGAACCAGCCGGGCGCCAAAGCGCTCGGCCTGCTTGCGCATATTCTCCATCAACTCCGGCCCCAGGACACCCTCGGGAAAGCCGGGGAAGTTTTCGACCAGCGTGGTGAGGGTGAGCTGGCCACCGGGTTCCGGCCCGGCAAACACCAGCGGCGCGAGATTCGCGCGCGCGGTGTACAGCGCGGCGGTGTAACCCGAGGGGCCGGTGCCGATGATGATCACATTGTGGATCTCGGAAGATGACATTTTGGATCCTTGCAAATTGATGGTTATGAGAATGCTTTGGAGCTCTTGTCGAAGGGCTGCTGAATTTCCGCAACGATTTCTGTGACGGCGCCCGGGTCGGTTTTGCTCATTAATAGTATCATCTTGGCAAAACCATCACAATCGCGAAGATTTTTTGAAGCGCCGAGCGCGCCAATCACGCAAAGAGAACGGCATGGCTGGCTTCACGCTTTGGGGTCAGTCTGCCCACCGTGTTCTGCCCAAAGACTGCGCGAGCGCGGTTTGCGAGGGGATGGCGAAGTATCGCCACCGATTCTGCATGACGAGCAGCAGATTGCTGCCGGCTACCGCACTGACAGTCGCCTCGCAAGTTGTATCAAAAACTGCCACCAATTCACGAGGCCCAGCTACCGACCTGCTTGAAATGAGGCAACTGCCGCCCTGGGTTCTCATTGAACTGGAATCTCACACTGATGAAAAAGGGCATACAGCGAATGAGGAATGATCGCAACGCATGATTGCACGCAAAAGCATGAGAACACCAGGGAATCCTTCGTGCGCTTTGCGGCTGAGCGGTTGACAGATTGGGTTGCAGCTATGACCGCGCTATGCTTAACCGGTTCTTTAAACAGCGGTCGAACCCGGGCGATCGGCCGGCAGAAGCTTGCCCTCACCGCCCGGCACCCACGCGACACGCGCTGCATTGAACGCTGTCAAGATACGGTCGATTTCCGCCACTTGCAAGGCCATTGTATTGGTGCCGGCGTCGCGCAGAAAGCGTCAGGCTCAGATCAGGGCTGTGCACCAAATGCCATCCGCTCAGCGCACGCGCGCAGGCATCAGGAATCACCGCGAAAATACCGGCGCCCAAAGGCACGATTACGAAAGTTCATTTTCATCATGAGGCTGGCGCAGCCGGCATGGCAAATTACGCGGGAAAACGATCATAGTCGCGAAAATTTTCGGAACCCAGAGTCTCGCCGACGAACGCAGATCCCCAAAATCAGCGGGAATTAGCGTGCATCTGTGTCCCCAAATCACCGCCCAAATGCCGTCGCGCAGGCTGCCAGCCAGCCGGCAGATGAGATGATCTCGGCGCGGAGCCCGCCACGTAACTGAGGCATCACGCGGGGAAGCAGCCGCTTCCGCCCCGAGCATGCGGCAATTTTCCCGTCACATATCTTTTGCATTTTCCGGCAAAAACACTTATCATCGGCACATTTCGCACACCACAAGCCCCTGTAATTCACTCGACCAATTTGGAGGAATGCATGCGTCGTCACTGCCTCTGGGTGCTGGCGTTGTCTTTTGGCCTGGCGGCTTGCGGCCGGCAGGCGGTCTCCGAGTCCGAAGCCGCCAATCTGATTTCAAAGGATGAGATTCTCGCGGACACCCGCGCCCTGTCAGCGGATGACATGGAGGGCCGCGCGCCCGGAACCCCGGGCGGTGAAAAAGCCGCAGCCTATCTCGCCACCCGTTTCAAACAAGTCGGGCTGGCGCCGGTGAATGGCAGCTACTTCCAGAGCGTGCGCCTGGTGGGCATGAAGAAAGATGCCGCCCGCTCAACCCTCAGCCTTTCCCATCCCACCGGCGAGCTGGACTATATTTCCGACTCAACGCTGACCTACTGGTCGAGCGCGCAAAAACCGGTGGTGGATCTGCACCAGGCGCCGCTGCTGTTCGTGGGCTATGGTGTGGAAGCCCCCGAACACGATTGGGACGATTTCAAGGGCGCGCCGGTGGCCGGCAAGGTGTTGCTGTTTCTCAACAACGATCCGCCGGTGACGGAGAACGGCATGGCCCTGTTTCAGGGCGAAACCCGCACCTACTACGGCCGCTGGACCTACAAGTTCGAGCAGGCGATGAAACACGGCGCCGCCGGCGCGTTCATGATTCACACCACTGAATCCGCCAGTTACGGCTTCAATGTCGTGCAGCACAGTGGCGCGGAAGAACATTTCGCACTCGACTTGCCCAACAGCGGCCATCAGGTGGACCTGCTGGGCTGGCTTGATCAAGCCACGGCGGAACGCATCGCGCAACTCATGGGCACCACGCTCGCCGGCTTGTTCGCCCAGGCGGCCAGCCGTGCCTTCAAACCGGTGGATACCGGCGTGCGCGTGAGCGCCCACCTCGAAACCACCATTCGCAAAGTCGAAACCAAAAATGTCATCGGCATGCTGGAGGGCAGCGACCCGCAGCTCAAGGAGCAGGTGATCGTGTTTTCGGCGCATTACGATCATCTCGGCCGGAATGACGATTTGCCCGGTGTAGACAAAATTTACAACGGTGCCTGGGATAATGCCGTGGGCACTGCCGGTCTCATCCATCTCGGTCGCGCCTTTGCCGCTCTGTCGCCGCGGCCGCGGCGGTCGCTTTTGATGCTCGCCTGCGCCGCCGAAGAAAGTGGTTTGTTGGGCAGCCAGTGGTTCACCGCCAACCCGCCGTTTGCACTCGCACGCTTCGTGGCGAACTTCAACGTCGACATGCCGCAAATCTTTGGCTTGACCAGCGACATTGCCGCGATTGGATTGGACATGAGCACGCTGGGCGAGGCGCTGCGCACGGCTGCCAGCCAGTACACGGTCGTTGATTCCACCGGTCAGTCGCAGCCCCTGACGGTGCGCGGCGATCCCGATCCCAATGCCGGCAGCTTCTATCGCTCGGATCAGGTCAACTTCGCGAAGGCCGGCATCCCGGCGCTTTATCTCAACCCCGGCAAGCAATATCTGCGGCCGCCCGCCGTTGATCCCCGGGCGTACCATGATGCGCACTATCATCGCGTGGAGGACGAGGTGAATGACCTCTGGGATCTTTCCGGTTGCGAGCGCGATGTGCGCGTTTTCTTTGCAGCCGCGCTCAAAGTTGCAAATGCGGCGGAACAGCCGCGCTGGGTGCCGGGAAGTGAGTTCGAGGAGGAATGGAAGGCTCTCTACGGCCGGTAGGCCGCGCCGGCAGGGACGATTTCACCATCATGGCACCGGCAACAGCCAGAAAGTGTCTTGATGAGGAATTTGCCTTGCCCGCATGGGGCACCATCGGGATGAAAATGTCGCGCAGATCTCTTGTCTGCCGGCAGGCATGCTCGTGCTAAATTTGAACCGCGAAGTCGCGACGGACGCCAGGCTGGTATCGCTTTGCGTCCTGGGCGGCTTGGCGGTTCAAAAAATCCTCACGGCCGCCGGGATTTTGAAGGCACAACTGTCATGCGCGCTTGCACCTCCTGCACGATGACAACGTCGCACAGACATCCTGTCTGCCGGCAGGCTGGCAGCCGGTGACCGGCATTTTCTTGGGAGCACCCATAATTTTGGAGAACGAGCAATAAGTCAGGCTTCCGGTTTCCTGCCCAGTGCTGGAATGATCCGCTCAGTCCCATCAACAAAGCACCGGCCGGGTGCTCTTGACTCGGATCAAATTTGCGCTTCCAAAGTTTGCAAGCATCCGGGCGGTTTTGCAGATCACCAAACTCTTGCCGCAAATGGGGAGGAGATCCAACAATCAGTGCCAATCAGCTTCTCTCTGTGTTCAAACAATTTGCTTTTGGCGTGAATGCCGTGTTACGATTCACCGCAGCGCGAAATCATTCTTATTCCCGTGCACGTCAGCAGAGGTGCCAGCGTTGGCTTGTTGCGCAAGATAATCCGCGAGGCCGGAGTTTCCGTGGAAGAATGGCAGGAGCTCTAGGGCGCGACGTTCCTGTGCGTGTGTGCTTGCCGGTGTGCGCGGTTGCTTTTTGCCCAAATTACGACAGTCAACCCCGGCCGGGCTCTAGTGGTCTGTTACCTTGAAATGTATAGCCCTCCCCTGTCATCCTGGAAGGATCTTGTGAAAACTTGAGCACGGCACCAAGTAACTCACAAGATTCCTTCTGAATGACATTGCGAGAGAGGACTCCTACAAATGAGAGTAACAGTGCACTAGCCTGCTTCCGCGCCCCGTGAGGCTTCATGCCACGGCCGGGCCGTTCCAGATTTCGCAGGTGAATTGCTGCCGAAAAGCCGGCTTGCGCGGCACCATCCCGGCACGCCCCTCAGCCGCGCGCACGACATAGATTCAACCCTTCCCTTCCAATCGAAACGCATCATCCAAACGCTGCCGGTGCAGAGGAGATGGGAATGATAGACTCGCGTTCCGGCCATTTCGCAGGAGGATCACAGCAATTTGACCAATCACGGAAAGCCCAGTCAGTGCCACTCCCCGGGGGAGTGGCAATTTGTGGCTTCCCCTGCCGGCCGCCATTTCACTTCACCAGCAAAATCTTCGTCTGTCGTGTTTGCGTCGCGGTGTGCAAGCGCACCAGGTAAACGCCCGCCGGCTGCAGCCGGCCTTCATCATCGCGCCCATTCCAACGCCAGAGATTCTGTCCCGCCGGCAGCAGGTGATCATGCAGCAGCCGCACACGCCGGCCCAGCAGATTGTAGACGGCAAGCGTGGCAACCTCTGCATTTGGCAGGAAAATGCGGATCATCATTGCCGCGGCGCCACCCGCCGGCGCATACGGATTGGGATGGCATTGCAGGAGCTGATAGGAAGCAGGCGCCGGGGATTCCGCCACGCTGGTGGCAAACTGGCCGATGATGTACGCCACCGAATCGCGAATCGCAGCCTTGCGCGCGAACAGAATGTCGCCCGGACAGGCGGTGGCGCCCACTTCCCGGTGGCCGTAGATGTGATCGCGCACCGCGCCGTAGGCCGCATACAGGCTCGCGCCCTTGGGATCGATGCCGCGCTCATCGCATTTCCACGCCAGCAGGGAATGGAGGGCATGCATCAGTTCGGGCGTGGGTTGATGATTGTAGGGCGGATGGAAATATCCCAGTGCGGAAACCCCCATGCTGCCGGCATTGTAGCCATCATGCGCACCGCGCACGTCGGTGGCATCGTTGTCATCTTCGCGCGCCTGAAAGATGTGGCCGTGTTTGCAGATGGTGTAGTTGTAGCCAATGTCGATCCAGCCGTTGGTATCCATATGATAGGCCTGAATCGCGCGCACACGGGCGGCACAGTCTGTGTAACTGCCGACCGTGAAGTCGGAAACACCGGCGGTGTGATGAAAGCCCAGGTGTTTGGCGGTGGTGTATTGATAGGCCATGCTCGGCGGCCGCGCGCCCCATTCCGCACGCTTGTAGATGCGCGGCTTGGGCACGCTGCCGGGTTTGGCGGGTGATACAGCGCCTTCCTCCGGCTGCCCGCGGTCGGGTATGGTGGGACCTTCCATTGAATTGATGAGCTGCAGACACATGCGTTCGACCTGTGGCGTGTTGCCGGAAAGCGTCAGCCGGTATTGCACCCAGCGGCTGCGCGGATCAACAAAAACCAGCGCGCCGGGCTGGTCGCCCGCAAAGGGATTGGGCCGGCCATCCTCGGTGACAGCCGCGATCACTTCTTCCTCCGCAGGCACCGGCAACCAGTCACCCCAGTGCTCGCCGTCGGCACTCACGCGCACCGCCACCTGCAGCGCCGCACCGGCGGGGATTGCTGCCAGCCAGTGCGGGCCAATGGCATTGAATGGGAACGGGCTTGCGATCGGGGGCGAAACATAAGTGGCGTGCCGGGCATCGGGAGAAAGCATGAGCACAAGCCTGGTGAGTTGCAGGCCGGGCTGCTGCCCGCCGGCACGAAAGTCCCCGGCCGTATGAATGATTTGCAGGGAACGTGTTTCCGCGGCCCGCATGGGGGCGCTGCTCATTCCCAACAGGCAAAACACAGCGAGCCACCACCACAGAAACCGGTCAAGCTTGGACATGTCGCTCTCCATCATCCGGTTGGAAGATTTGCACGCTAAAATCGGCGACAATATCACGATTTTGACAGGCAAAGGCAAGGGTTGAATGGCGTGAGCGGCAATGTCTGCCTGGTGGAGTGAATCAAGTGGTAGTGCCTTCAGGCTCCGACCCTGAAAGGTCTGCTACAAAAGTGGTAAATTCCACCAGCCACTCCTGAGCTTGCATTTTGAGGGCGCAGCTATAAACCGTTCGCGCCGCTGGAACGGTTTATTGGCGCTGCGTTGAGATAAGAGGAGGGAAGACCCCGACAGTTCCGCTCGGGAGGTTCTGTTCATAGCAAGGCAGAGATTCAACCCTCGATGTCAAGACCAACTCCAAAAATCCCCCCACGAAAGAAAATAGAAATCCCACGGAAAAAGCCGTTTCGTGGCAGCCCATTTTCGTGGGAGAGAAGCTGTGAGGCCCTGGGCAAACGGGCGAATTTTGCAGCCAGCGTGTCTTCCTCATTCGAAAAAAGTCTGGCTTGACTTCGAGCGGAATGACTGAAGTTGTTTTGTGAGCACGGCCTTTCTTCCAGAGAATAGCAAGCCAGCATGCCAAATTCACGTTCAAACATCGCTGTGCCGGATGCCGGCGGCATGTTTTTCTGCCGCCGTGCCCGCCGGACAATCCCGCGCCGGTCAAAACTAAAGCTTGCAGGGCAAACAACAGATGCGTACTTTGCATTTTGTCGGTGCAGCCCAATATGCTTGTGAAGGCTGCGGTTCGACCGGTCTCCGGCCACGACGGGCCGGAATGCGAAGTTCCCCACCCAAAAATGGAGTTGGCAATGATCAGTCGCATGATACTGGTGTTGGCGATGGTCTCGACGGTTGGCTGTCAGGAAACAATCAAGTACGACAAACCCCTGGAGGACGAAATGGACCCCGTGGTCGTGATGAAAACCACCGCCGGTGATATCTACCTCGAACTTTTCGAAAAGGAGGCACCCAAGACCGTCGCCAATTTTATCGGGCTGGCGGAGGGCACCAAGGAATTCAAGGATCCCCAGACCGGCCAGATGGTCAAACGCCCGTTCTACGACGGCCTGAAATTTCACCGCGTCATCAAAAATTTCATGATGCAGGGCGGCTGCCCGCTCGGCACCGGCAGCGGCGATCCGGGCTACCGCTTCGAAGATGAGATCGACGCCGTTGGGCTCGGTCTCGACAAGATCAAACTCACGGAGGCGCAATTTTCCCTGCAAAACGAGGTGCAACGCTACCAAATGCAGCTTGCGCAGAAGTTGGGTATCCGCTCGCAGGCTGATCTCGATGCCAAGCGCGAGCAGGTCGAGGCGGAGATGACCCGGCTGAGTCAGATGTCGCTCATGGAGTTGTATCAGGCCGCGGGCTATCAGTATGACAGCACCAAAAGTTCCCACAAGGCGGTGCGCGGTTCGCTGGCCATGGCCAATGCCGGTCCCAACACCAATGGATCGCAATTTTTCATCAATCAGGTGGACACTCCCTGGCTGAACGGCAAGCACACGGTGTTTGGCCAGGTGGTAAAGGGGATGGAGGTGGTGGACAAAATCTGCAACGCGCCGGTGAATGAACAATCGCAGCCGCAGCCCGAGATCAAGATTTTGTCAGTGCGGGTGCACCGGCAGGGTGGGAATTAATTGCCGGTGACTTTGCCCTGCATGAGTGCTTCGGCTGATATTGCAACGGTGTGGCTGCTGCAGGCGTGACGGCGACGCCACCGGCCGGTGCAGCGGGCGGGGCCGGCGGGGAACACTGCGGCGGGAATGAAAATCCCCCGGCACTGCCCCAGGGCGGGCCATGCCGGGGGATTTGTTTTGCAACCGCTGTGATCCGCGATCCGCCGTGCACAGATCTGTGGTCAGCGTGGCGGGACGGCGCCGTCGTCGCCGTTCTGGCCTTCCTGTTGCTGGCGGCGGGCTTCACCTTCGAGAATGCGGCGCAACCGTTCCAGTTCCCGCTCGGCCTTGCGGCGTTCTTCTTTGATGCGCTCCAATTCCGCCTCGGCGGATTCCGTCTCACGCTGCTCCTTGATGATCTGCTCGAACAGCTCGCGCCGGCTTTCCGCCTTGCGCATGAGCAGGTCGCGTTCGCTCATGGAATAGAGGGAAGTGGGCAGCAGGGTGATGCGCATCCCCAGGCTGACACGCCAGGCGGAGTAGCGCGGCAGGGTAAACAGCCTGGCTTCGTTGGGCGCGGGTGCGGCGCCGCCGGACACCCGCAAATCCGAGCTGGCATCGAGCGTCATCCAGCGATAGGGTTTGTAGGAGACGCCGGGTGTGAGATACATGACCGCGCGGCGGCTGAAGGCGGTGGTGGGAGGCGCGGTGATGAAGGCACTGCCCAACAGCTCGAAACGGAAATTGAACTTTTCCGAAGGCAGAATCATGGCCGCGCCGTAGAGGAATTCCTGCGTCATCTTTTCGACCACGACCTTCGGCGCTTCGCTGGAGGGGATTTGCCCGACATCGTTGTGATTCCAGTAGCCGAGATTGAAGTGGGCGCTGAAGCCATCTTCGGGATAAAGCGGATCGCGGGCAAAGGACACCAGGGCGGTGGCGCCAAAGCTCACCTTGCCGGCGGAATAGGGCTCAAAGGGCAGGTTGTGTATCTTGGCGGTGGGCAGGCGCGTGCCCAGTTCCAGACCGTAGCTCATGGCAGCGCCGCGCTGGCCCAGAGAAGCGATCTTCAAGCGCAGAAAGATGTCATCGGGGATGTTGAAGGCCTTGCCGCGGCGGTTGGTGTCCTGATAGATCATCGGCACCACGGACAGTTCGAAATGACGGCTGATGCCGTAATTCAAAGCCGCTCCCCCCTGCACGTTCCAATAGGCCACGGCAGTGGTATCGGCGGTGGGATTGGAAGGCGGCACATTGACCACCTTGCCGTAAAACCGCGTGTGGGTGTAGAGGGTCAGATAGCCCGGCTCCAGGTTCCAGGCGGAACGCACGAAGGTGGGGCCGCGCCCGCCGTGAAACGGCATCTGCGCCTGCGTTTCCTGCACGCCGGCGAGTAACGCCAGCAGGCTGCAGAGCGCGATGCGCATCGCCAACCATCCCCGGGGCGAAGCGTCAGTGCTGCGCCCTGAGAAGGAAAGCCGAGATGTAAGCTGAATCATGATGGAAACCTCCAGAAAAATTTGTGTCACGGCAGCATGACGGATCTAAACTGATTTCGGGCAAATCGCCGGCGGGCATCACCGCGGTCGCCGCTGCGAAGCTGGTGTAATCATATCCGTGTGCACAGGCGCGCATAAACTCGCTGGGGGGCTCGCCGTGTCTGTTAGTCGTGGAGATTGGTGGCGTGCGGTCGGAATCAAACCCGTCCGGATGGGGCTCAATCGGGGTTGCCTTTTCGGCTTTCATCCCACGGGAGGAGGTGAGCAACTACCCTGAAAAGTGCAAATCCCTGTTGCCCATTGCGGCCCGCCCGCTCGCCTGCCCGGCCCGCGCGCGTTTTGCCGCACACACAGGTTGGTGCAGACGGAGCTGCGGCTCGTCATGACGTCCAGTCACCACGGACAACGCACTGTCCCTTCGGCCACTGCTGTCGCCCCTGGGGCTGCGCGAGCAGCCCGCCCCTGTTGGCGGAGGCATTCTGGGTGTCCGCCGATTTCTCTCCTTGCCGAAGGCTCACGCCCTTTCATTGTCGCCAGGAGATACCAACAATTTCGTGCCTTCGCAGAAAGTTTTTGGCCCTGGTTCGTTGTATGTTTCTGACAATCGCAGTCGCGGCCCCCGCCTCTGTTCGCCGGCTTCCGTCCGGCTGCACCCTTGCCCCCGACAGGCGTTCCCGCCTGCTGACAATGCTATCGTGGTTATCGTACCCGCCTGCTGTCAAAAGTGCGTAAGTGGCCGGGGGAAAATTGGCCTTGTTTTTCCTGCGGATTGGCCGGCTTTCGGCACGCGCTCATGCGGGCTGCCGGCGCCGGACATTGTGTCTTTGCCCACCAACCGCGACAAGCTGCGGCGCTGCGCTCCCGTCCAAGCAGCGCACCAGAATCTGTGTTGACGTTTAGGGGATAAAAGCTTATTTTCCGCCACTGTCCGGCAGCGGCAGGCCGGTGCATTCGAGCACGGAGCTAGTTCAACGCAGGAGGCATATGCGATTTGTTACGCAGCGGAGATCCACATGCATTCTTCCTTGCAGCGCAGGCGTGTTTTCATCACGGGCATGGGTCTGGTCACACCCCTGGGACTTACCATTGAAGAGAACTGGTCGGCCCTGCTGGCGGGGCAATCCGGGATCGGCCCGATCACCCATTTCGATGCCTCCCACCTGAGTACCCGCATCGCCGGAGAAGTGAAAAACTTTCATCCGGAAGAATACATGGATGTCAAAGAAGTCCGGCATTATGATCGCTATGTGCATCTTGCGGTGGCAGCCGCCGACAAGGCGCTGGCGGATGCCGGACTGACGGCAGAGAGCCTGCCTCACGAGCGCACCGGCCTGCTGATCGGTTCCGGCATGGGCGGCATGGAAACCTTTGTGAACAACACCCGCGCGCTGATCGAGAAGGGGCCGCGCCGCGTCTCACCCTATTTCGTGCCGGCGGTGATCGCCAACATGGCCTCCGGTTTTCTCACCATTCGGTACGGTATTCAAGGTCCGAATTTTTCCATTGTCTCGGCCTGTGCCACCGGCGCGCACACCATCGCGGAGGGGCTGGAGATGATTCGCAAAGGCATCGCCGAGGTGATGTTGGTGGGCGGGGCGGAGGCCGCAGTGATCGAGCTGGGCGTGGCGGGTTTCGTCGCCGCCAAAGCGCTCTCCAAGCACAACGACCCGCCGCAGGAAGCCAGCCGGCCGTTCGATATGGCGCGTGATGGCTTTGTGATGGGCGAGGGGGCGGGGGTGTTGGTGCTCGAAAGCGAGGAGCATGCCCGGGCGCGCCACGCGCGGGTGTGGGCGGAACTGCTGGGCGCGGGCTCCTCCTCCGATGCGTATCATCCCACAGCGCCGCGCACCGACGGCACCGGCGCCGCCAGAGCAATCCGCTTTGCCCTGGCCGATGCCGGCCTGGAGAAGGAACAGATCGGCTACATCAATGCCCATGCGACCTCAACGCCGCTGGGCGATCGCGCGGAAGCCGCGGCCATCCGTCACTTCTTCGGTGCGCACACCCGAAACGTCGCCGTCAGTTCGACCAAGTCGATGACCGGCCATTTACTCGGTGCCGCGGGCGCGGTGGAAGCGGCCTACACAGCGCTGGCGTTGCATTATCAAATGCTGCCGCCGACGATCAATCTGCGCGACATCGATCCCGAATGTGATCTCGATCATGTCGCCAATCAGCCGCGGCCGGCCAGGGTGCAGTATGCGATCTCCAATGCCTTCGGGTTTGGCGGCACCAATGCCACGCTGGTGCTGGGGCGATATGAGGGCGAAAATGCTCGCTAATGTGCCGTTACCTTGATTCGGTTGGCTGCTCCCCCGGCGTAACAATCCAATGCCTGGTGTGAAAGCCTCCGGCACTGCGGCGCAATTGTGCTGCCTGAATTCTGCATCCCGGCGTGCTGTTCGCTGGAATAAATGACGGGCTCACAAAACTCCGCCAGTTATTCCGTTCGAAATCAAGCAAGACTTTTTTCGAATGTGATGCGGCCCTGACTGCGAAATTCGCCCGTTTGCCCAAGGCCTCACAGCTTCTCTCCCACGAAATGGCTTTTTCCGTGGGATTTCTGTTTTCGTGGGCGGATGGTTTGGGTTTGATCCTGACCCTGAGGTTTGAATCACTGTCTGGCATGGGACTCTTGCTGAATGTCACCCGCCGTCACATATGTCACTCAAGGTGACAGGACACTGGTGCAGGTTTATCGCGGTACGCCAGACGGCGCAGGGGGATGCGCTGGGGAAGGGGGGAGGGCGTTGCGGGCGCAACACTGGTTGCCTAGGGGTGAAGCGCCTCACGGCGGCCAGCTCGCAGCCACCCGAAAGCCGAGGTTGTTGCTGCGAAACGAGGGCGCGATGCCACGGCGATAGGAAATTTGCAGCCGCGCCGGGGTGTCGCTCCACGACCCGCCGCGGATCACGCGCTCATTACCCAGAGGCACTGGCACGCCATTTTGTGCCGGGCCGTTGGCAGTGGCAAACCAGCCGCTGCACCATTCCCACACGTTGCCGGTCATGTCGTAAATCCCCAGGGCGTTCGCGCCAAATTTCCCCACCGGCGCAGTGAAGGCGTGGCGGTCATCATAATTGCGCCAGATGACCGGCCAGTCGGGAAAAACCTTTTTCAGGGCTTCATCGGCGACGTTGCCGCCGCGTGTGAGTTGTGGCGGCCCGTTTCCCCAACTGTATTTCGTATCCATCCCGCCGCTGCGCGCTGCAAACTCCCACTCCGCTTCCGTCGGGAGACGGTATTTCTCCGGGCGGTTTTGTGACAGCCAGTTGCAGTATTCCACCGCATCCTCCCACGAAACGCCCACCACGGGATGATCGGGATCGTGCAACGCCGGTCCGAGCTGTTTGTAGAAGCCGTCGCTGCCGGTGAGGTAGTGATATTTGCTGCCGGCATCCATCCATTCCGGAAAATGTTTGCCGGTTGCCTCGACGAACGCGAGATACTCGCGGTTGGTCACTTCATATTTGCCAATAATGAAATCACCGAGCGCTGCGGTTTGCGGGGTGCCAGCCGTGCCCGCGCGGCGCCACGCACCGGGTTGCACCAATACCATGCCCTCCGGAATGCGGACAGTGGTCCGTTCCTCTGCGGGCGTTTCGGATGTGCGAAAAGCCTGCCGGCTGACAAGCAGATTCCGCGGCGGGCCATTGCGCGGACGTGGCAGGATGTTGTTGCTGGATGCTGCCCCGTTTGCCACTTCCTTCTCCGGCGGCCGTGTTGCCGGCGGTGACACGGGTGGCGCCGAATTCTGATTTTCCACGGCAGCAGCCACTTGCCTGCCGGCCGGCTTGCTCGCAGCGGCAACCTCGGTGGAGCCGGCCGGTGCGGCGGCCACACTCTGTGCAGGTGGAGCGGGTGCGGACATACGCCCGGGAGAGCCTGCGGGTGCAGTGTTTTTGTTTCCGGCTTCGACAAAATGATTGGCCCGCGCCAGCAACCGGCGCATGGCCTCGCTGAGAAAGTTTTGCGTGGCCGGCTCGCGCAAAATCGCCCAACTCAACAACGAAGCAGCCACGAGGAAAACCGCCGTAATGAACAGGCTCTGACGCAATAACGTTGACTGCGCCGCACGCGGCAGCCGGCTGGCGCGGCGGCCGGCAGCGGGCTTGCTCGTTCCGTTCCCGCCGGCAGATTTTCTCCCGGGTGCGGGGGTGGCCGCCAGGGGGGAATTATCCGCATGGGGTGACGCGACGTCAACGCCGGTCGGGATGGGACTGGCTGCGGTGGCAGCCCCGGCCACCAGCGCTGCCCGTCGTTCCGCCTTGCGATTCAGGCGAAAGACCTGCTGGCCGAGCGCGCCCTGCCGCAGCCGTTGCAGCCGACGTCCGACTTCGGCGGCGCTCGCCGGCCGGTCAGCCGGATTTTTGGCGAGCAGTTGCTGCACCAAATCCGCCATGCCCACGGGGAAGCCCGTCAGTATTTCGTCCAGCCGCGGCGGGATCTTGTTGACGATGGCGTTGATCAACTCGCTCTCGTTGAGCGCATCGAAGGGGAGCTGGCCGGTGAGCGATTCATAAAAGATCACGCCCAGGCTGTAGAGATCGGTGCGGTGATCCACCGGCTGCCCGAGATACTGCTCGGGCGAGGAATACACCGGTGAGCCGATGCGCGCCTGATAGCGCGTCAAGCGCGCGTTGGATTCGAGAATCTTGGCGACGCCGAAATCCACCACCTTCACCATCTCGTTGCCGTGCTCGTCTTTCACCAGCATGATGTTGTCGGGCTTGAGGTCGCGGTGAATGACGTTGTTGGCGAGCATGCAGGAGAGCGCGGCGCAAATCTGGGTGCCGAGCTCGAGCACCCGATCGAGCGGCAGCGGGCCGTGCCGGCTCAGGCGCTGCCCGAGTGACATGCCTTCGAGAAACTCCATCACGAAGTACACCAGGCCGTCGGCGGTTTCGCCGAAATCATACACGCTCACCACATTGGGATGCTTGATGCGTGCCGCCACCTGCGCCTCCTGGTAGAAGCGCTGGCGGATTTCTGCGTTGCTGAGAAAATCCGGCCGGATGAATTTGATTGCGACGAAATCTTCGATGAACATGCGGCGCGCGCGAAACACGCTGCCCATGCCGCCCTCGCCCAGCCGGGCGTGCAGTTGATAGCGCCGGTCGATCACCATGCCGATTTGCGGCCGGGGATGGGCCTGCAGGCTGCCGGAGGCCCTGACCCCGGCGCACACATGCGGCAGACCGGCATCGTAGGGCGACTGACATTTGGTGCACGTTTTGATGGTGGTCTTCATCGCCTTCCGATCGCGAAGCTTGGCCCGATTTGAAATGTCACATAATGAATCGCCGGACCTTCATCCAGGAATGCGTGATACTGCAGCCGGGATTGCAGCCAGAAGCGCTCGCCCAGCAGCAGATGCTGGGTGAGATGCGCGGCCGCCCCCCAGCGCCGGTCGCTCAGCATGGCGGAACCGCCGGCGCCGCTGATTGTGATCTGCGGCAGAAACCAGCCCAGCCCCACGCCCAGCGTCCAGCGCGGGTGCAGCCGATAATCGCAGCCAGCACCGATTTTGATCAGCGCGGCCTCCGCCTTCAACCCGAGATTCAAAAGCTGCCGCGCGATCGGCCCTTTCAGCCGCAACGGCGACCAGACATAATTCAAGTTCAAATCCCAATGCCGCGACAGCGGCAGCAGGAAGAGGCCCTCGAAGGCTGCGCTGCGCGCAAACGCCGCCGTCATGTCGATGGTTTGCACCGGCTGGTCGTTGGCATCGACGACCTCCAGGTTGAAACGCAGACCATAGCAAGCGGAGCTGCGCGTCAGGTTCTGGCTCAGGCCGCTCATCAGGCTGAAGCGCAGCGGCGGCCCCTCCCGGGCCGCCCTCTCCCTGTCCACGCGCTTTGCCGCCGTGTTGCGCGCCGGCGGCAAAGTATTGTCGCGCGCGCTTTTCAGCTTTTCCAGCATCGGGTCATACTCGCTCTTGCGTTGCTCGAGCACATCACCCTTTTGGATCGTGGTGTTGTCAGCCTTCACCAAAACTTTGAGCGTGGCCTGACGCGGACTCACTTTGGTGACCTCCACCCGCCCGACCCAGTAGCGCAACTCCCCCACCTGCCGCTTGACCTCGAACACGTCGCCCACCTGAACACCGTTTTCCGCACCGCGATCGATGAGTCCGAAATTATCCTCCCAGCGCACGATGCGAATGGGCGTCTGGGCAGCAGTGAGGCCCAGGCTGGCAGCCAGCAGAACTGTCAACAGTCGAAAGCTTCTCATGCGCGATCTTGATTGAATTAAGCTCGTCACCGTCCGCTGGCAAACCATCATGTTGTTGCAAAAGCCACTGGTCTGGATGAGATTGCACACAGCCCGATGAGGGCAAAGCCACACAACAAGCCGGCGGTCCGCCCACCATGCGGCTGCGAGCCGGCCGTCACGAGAACCGCAATCATTTTGCCCAGCAAATACCATCCCACGGCGCGACCGTGCGGCGAATTCGTGAATCCTCGTCGAGCCGCGCAGACTTTGCCAGCGCCCGCTGGCAATTTGGTTACGTTCCCGTCCGGCGGGATTTCCAAAATGTAAATCCCTCACCGCCAGGCGGCGTTACTGGCGGCGCGGCTGTCTCCTGGTGAAAAGGTGGCGGCGACATTTCGCGAGCACGACGGTGTGCTATCGTTTCCGGGCACGCAACTGCTGGAACTCCGCCACACTGCCGACGCGATGGGCGCAACCGTGCGGGCAGTTGATCACACAGGCCGGGCCATGTTTGCTTTGATAGCACAGGTCGCACTTGCTGGCGAGCAGACGCGGCTGGCCGCGCAGCATCTCCGGCAGCATGTTGGCAGGCCACACCTCCCCGGTTTCGTGCATGATGATCGCATCATAGGGACAGTTGTTGGCGCAGGCCCGGCAGCCGATGCAGAGATCGTCCGTGATCGTCACCACCTCCCCCACCCGCGCACGGTGAATGGCGCCGGTGGGGCAGCCGATCAGGCACACCGGGTCATGGCAGTGATAGCAGGATTTGGCAATCAGGAAGTTTTCGTACTTGTCGCCTTCCCGCACGAAGCGCGGGCGGCCACCATGGGTTTCCGCGCAGCCGCGCACGCAGTCGTCGCAGCGCGTGCAAGCCACGAGATCGATCACCAGCATGCTGCTGCCCTGCACCAAACCCTTGTCGAGCGCGGTGTGAATGAATTCCGACTGGCCAACATGGCGGCGATTGTAGCCGGTTTCCTTGATGCGGGCCACGGCACTCTCCCACAGCCGCCGCCGCACCGCGGGATATTTGCGCAACAACGCCTGCAAATCGTCGCGGCTGATTTGGATCAGCTCGGTGAACTCGACCGAAGTGGCCGTGCACAGCCATTGCCCGAAGTCAGGCACCAGCAATTCGACCTCACCGAGTGTCATGCCCTTGGCGAGATAGGAGACCGCGACTTCGCCTTCGCCCATCGGCTGCGACAATTTCAGAAAGCCGGAGCGCACCAGGTAAAGTGCCCCGGCCTTCTCGCCGGCGCGCGCCACCACCTCTCCCGGCTCACAGGAGACCAGCTCCACCCGGCTGGCCAGCGCGTTGAGGAAACTCTCCTCACAGGCTTGCAGCAATGGTGTGGTTTGGAGCTGGGCCAGCAATGAACGCTCGCGATAAATTTTGTCCAGGCGTTCCTTCAGGCTGCGCGATTTGCGTTTCATGCGGCGCAGCGCCGGCACCCGAATTTGCGCCAGCACACATTCGGTGGCGGTGCGCGCCGTGACGGATTGCGGCCAGCCGTTGACCGCACCGATTTCACCGAACAGCTCACCCGGCCCCAGCGTCATCCCGCTGCCGGCCGGCAGGTTGAAATCCGCCGAAGAGAGAAACACGATGCCTTTGCCGCTCTTTGCTCCGCCATTGGCCGCCGGTTGCCGGTTATGGCCGTTGCGGACTTTTTGCAAATAAATCTCGACCGTCCCCTGCACGATGAAAAACGCCAGGTCGAGATAGGCACCCTCTTCAAACAAGATGGCGTTCGGCTGCCAGCGCGCAATCGCCACATCGGGGCTGATCTCCTCGAGAAAGGCCTCGTCATACTCGCTAAAAAGTTCGAACTGGCGCAGCCGCCCGGGCGAAAGCCGCTCGGAGAGGCCCAAAAGGCCCGCCGCCGCACCCAGCGCCGACCAGCGGTCGCGGTATTGCTCCATGCGCCTGACGCCGGTGGTGGCGGGCTGATTTTTTTTGGCATGCAGGAATGGCATGACGGTTTCTGTTTGCAGTTTCAACGTGATTCTTGTTTCTGTCGCACAGCAGCTTGCTCGTTTGCCCTGTCGCTCCGGTGCCTACCCCGGAATTTTGCATTCTCTTTTTGCCACCCTTCGCCCGGGAATAAATTCCCGGACTCAAAGCTGAAGCCTGAAGGTGGCTGCCCGGCAATCGGGTGACGAGCCCGCCTTGGCCGACTCGAGCTTTGCGCCTGCGATTTCAATCGCAGGTGATGAGGGCAGCACGACCCATGCAAAATTCAGAATACAAGCTGGGCGCTGCCGCAGGATGTCACTGTTCACGAGCTCCCGCCTGGAGGGCAGGCGGGCCGGACTTTCCCCTAGCGCCGCTTCATTGCCCGGTGCGTTGATAGAGCATCTCCAGACGTTTTTTCACGAGCAGGAGAATCTCGCCGATCGAGGCAGTGTCGCTCACGGCCGGAAAGGGCGGCAAAGTGAGCGGCAGCCGCACGCGCGTGGTCTCGGCCGGTGCCACGGGCAGTGCCGCCATGGGCGCGGCCGCGGGCATGGCTCTGCCTGCCGCCGCAGTCATCCGGGCGGGTGACATGGCAGTCGCCGGAGGATTCTCTGCTTGGACCATTCCAGTTTTGGCGGCCGGCGGCGGAGGAGCGGGCGGGGCCGTGGCCGGCGCGGCGGTGACCGCTGCAACCGCCAGCACCGGCCCTTTCCCCGCCATGGCGCGTTCAAAGGGCGCCTTGTTGAGCTCGGTTTGATCGGGCTGGCGTTTCCAGTGTCTGGCCACTTTCTTCAGGCCGGAGATATAGTTGAAGCGCGCACCGTCGGGATGGCCGGCGGCCAGCAGCTTTTGATCCGTGATGTAATGACAGCGCACACACGTGGCCGCGCGTTGCTCGAGGTTGGCCAGCTCCACCAGGCCCCGCCGCAAGGCCTTGACGTAACCCGGCCGGTTGCGTCCGAGTTTGGGATCGCCCTCCGAGTGCGGATCCTTGTAGCCGCTGCCCGGGCCATGACAACTCTCGCAGCTCACGCCCTCTTCCACCTCCCGGCTCTCCCTGCCCGAGATCACCGTGCCGTGACACGACATGCAGCTCTGATTGCCCTTCAGCATCTCCGCGGGATTGACGCCGGCCAGCCGTGCGATCTTTTCATATGCCGCCGGATCATCGAAGAAGGCATCCACCGTCACTTTGTGCGCATCATTCTTCCACCATTCATTCTCCTGCGCATGGCAATTGCTCTGCCCCAGACCGCAACTGCCGGGGCCAAGCGTCTTGTATTGCGCCCCGCCCGGCGGGCAGGCCAGCAGCAGGAACAACAGCGTGAGAAGCTGCCCGATTTTTCCGGGGGCCGGGCGTTGCGGGAGCATGCCGTGTGCTGCGCCGGCCTCACTCGCCGCGCCGGGCCTGGCGGTTGGAGTTTTTCCAGTCATCATCGGAGACCTTCCAAATCTTGCCGTCCCGCAAATACAGCCGGCGCTGTTCCTCCAGCGTCAAGGGCCGCGAGCCGAGACGGCCAAACACACTCACTTGATTGCCGCTCTCATCGACTGCACGATCGCGGTCCATCCCTTTTGACAGGGCGATGGCTTCGCCGGGCGTGCGCCTGGTGGCAATGAGCCGCGGATTCGGCCGCGGGCTGAATCCCAGAAAGGTCGGATCCTGGGGCGAAGTCAATTGCAGCACATGCACGCCGTTGCGACCGTCGGCGAGGTAGGCAAACAGGCTGGCATTGGTGGCCGCCACCCGCACGCTGTAGGTGTCGTTGATCCTGCCCCCGCCGTTGTAGATTTGATCGAGACGCAGCGCTTCGGGATTTTCCGCATCGATGATGACCAGGCCCTGCCTGCCCGCGGCGACATAGGCGTAGGTGCGTGCCCAATACACCTCGCGCGCCTCGGCCAGCGCCACCAGATTGTTCGGCACCAGCCGCGGTTGCTCGGGGAAGGTAATATCGACGGCCTGGACGCCTTCCTGGTCGCACACCAGCGCATAGCGGAATTGAATTGCCACTGCGCGCGGTTTCTTCAGGCCCGGCGCCCCCACCCGTGCCACCAGTTTCGGCTGCAGGGGATTGTCAATGTCCACGATCATCAGACCTCCATCGCAGCACAGGTAGACATGGCGGCCCGCGATTGCCAGATTCACCGCGCCGGTGAGCGCGCCCCCGGGATTGAAGGTGACCGCGCGCGAGAGAAAGTTGTTGCGCGGATTGTTGTCCACCAGCGTCATGACATCCACCACAATCAGGCCCTCGTCGCGGTCGGCGACGTAGGCATAACTGTAGGAGGGATGAATCGGCCACTGCTCCTGATTCTCCGGCCGGTGCACGCGCCGGGTGTCGATCGGCATGGTGGTGGGCAGCGCCACGGCCGTGGCGAATTTCGTTTTCACCTGGGTGTCCTGGCCGAGGGGGGAAACCGGCGCGGAAATGATGCGCTCGGAAAAGCCCTTGTTGTCGATATTGGCCACGTCATACACGCGCAGGCCGTCCTCGCCGTTGGCGGTGTAGAGGTATTCGCCGCGCAACTGCAGGCTGCGAATGTTGGTGCCGCCGTGCTCATAAACGGTTTCCAATTCCCTGCCGTTTTGCAGATGCCGCTGGTAGTTGTCGGGATAGGCGAGTTTATGCAAATAACTGCCGATCACCGCCTGCGGCTCATCATCTTCGGTGACCTTCACCGCCGCGATGCCGTGCGGCCCGAGGCCGGCATAGAGATATTTCCCCATGAAAGTGACGGTGTTGGTGCCCTGCAGCAGCACCTGCGCCAGCCAGGCATTGTTGTCATTTTGCTCGGAGAGATGGCAGTCGGTGCAGGTGCGGGTCTCGCTGGTGCGCACGGTATGCGGGAAATGGGGATTGAACGCCTGGCTGCTGTAGCCGGGCGCGGAGATCGGCACCTGCTGGTTGTAAATTTGTTCGCGATTGGCGTTGCGTGAGCTGAGCATCACCGCGCTGGAGGAGCGCGCCGGCGCATATTTGTTGCCCTTGCTGGTGGCATTGCGGCACAGCATGAAGGCGTCGTCGCGCAGCACTTGCGGGTTGTAGGTTGTCCAGTTGCGCGATTCCCCGCCCTCGAAGTGATTCATGCTCTTCTTCCAGTTGGCCTGCTGCGGCAGATGGCAGCCAAAGCAATTGGTCACCCAGGAGCTGTGGCAGGTGTAGCATTCCATCTTTTGCGGGCCGTGTGCCAGTTGCGCCTCACTCATCGGCCGCGCCCAGGTCCCTCCGCCGCTGGCCACCAGCTTGGCGGCAGCCGCTTTGGCATTGTAGTGCCTGCTGGCGGGGTCGACGATGTCCGCCACTTGGGGGATCTCCCACTGCAGCGAATCATGCACCATCGAGCGCTGGAAAATGCGGTCACCGCGCTTGAGGAAGCGGCGTTCGCCGAAGGGCGTCAGG
This sequence comes from candidate division KSB1 bacterium, assembly GCA_034506255.1. Taxonomy (NCBI): domain Bacteria; kingdom Pseudomonadati; order Candidatus Zhuqueibacterales; family Candidatus Zhuqueibacteraceae; genus Candidatus Coneutiohabitans; species Candidatus Coneutiohabitans thermophilus. Next base: position 167,074 of record JAPDPX010000005.1, read on the forward strand.
CGCTCGAGCAGGTTCGTGCCGCCGGGTGGCGCCGCCAGGCCCGAAGTGCGCAGCGTGGCGCGTTGGGTGACCGTGCCGTGGCAGTCCACGCATTGGATCTCGATGGCGTTGTGAAACTCGCCGTAGAGCTTGCCGTTGCCGTGATTGTCCTGGGTGGTGTGGCAATCGACGCAGTGCATGCCCCTTTCCGCGTGAATGTCCTTGAGGTGCACGGCTTTCTGCGCACGGCGGCATTCCTCATCGCAATAGGCCTTGCTGCCGTCGGCGAGCGGCACGACGCCGTGAAACTTGTGGGGCGAATCGGGTGGAATCGGGGCGCCGTTCTGGTCCAGCAGATTGCCCTTGCGGTCGCGCTTGAACACCGCACGAAAGATCCAGCCGTGGCCGTGATAGTCGGCAAACTGCGTGGTCTTGAGCTTGGGATTGAGCGTGGTCACCGTGCGCAGAAAATCCGGATCGCCCCAGTTGCCGCGCAACACCGCCTCCTCGGGATTGGCCGACAACAGTTGAAACGCCTGCTCATCGGAGAGTTGGCGCTGCTCTTTGGGATACATGAACTGGCCATCGCTCTCGTAATCCCACATTTGAAAACCAAGATAGGTGTTCATGAAACCGTTGGGCTGGTGCATGTGACAAACCATGCACTGGCTGGTGGGAATGGCGCGCGTGAACTGGTGACGGATGGGATGGCCGGACTCCCGTTTGGAGATGGTGGTATCCGCGGTTTGTGAGAAGCCGCGATTGCCGAACCGGGCATAGGGCCCGGCATGCACCGGCGAGCGGTCATTGGCATACACCACGTGGCAGGCGGAACAGCCGCTGGAGCGATAATCGCCGGGATGGTCATTGGTGCCCAGGAACGAAAGATGCGGATCGTTCAAACGGGTTTTATGGATGTTGAGCAACGGCGAGCTGATCAACAACTGCGTGCCCAGGCCGCGATCACTGAGTTTGTTGTCCGGCTTGCCCGGCTCCTCCAGGGGGTTGGGCAGGCCAATGTCCGAGGGATTGATGCGCGACACGCGGCCGCCGCGCTCGAAGCTGCGGAAGTTGTCGCCGGGCTGGGAAATTTCCCAGCGGGGCAGGGGCAGCAGGAAGGGCAGCACGCCTTTTTGCAACTCCTCCGGCGTGGGCGGCGGCACGGTGTTGAGGCGCTGCGGCTCGCCCGTGCGACTGTAACTTTCGCCGAGAATATAGTTCTTGGTGGAGAGAATGCCGTTGTTGTAGGCGGCGCCGCCCCACAACAGCGCCGAGTGTGTCATCATGCTCTTTTTGACGAACAACACCTCCCGGGCATGACAGCCGCCACAGGCCTCCTGCGCCACGCGCAAATCGCCCGGGTTGACAAAACGGATGAATTCCGGCTGCTCCTCGTTGAGCAGGGTGTAGGAACGCTCCGGGTTGGCGGAGCCGGGCCAGCGCCCGGGATGGCGGGGTTGCACGTGTGCCTTTGTGATCGTCGTCGCGGTGGCATCCCCGCCGTGGCAATCCGTGCAGCCAATCTTGATGGCGGTGTTGCGGTGCATGGGCTCGATGCCGCGATGGCAGGTCAGGCAGCCCCTGCTCTTGCGATCCGCCTGGCGCTGCGTCTGTTTCATCAGATCGGTTTGGGCAAATGCCGTGGCCGCCAGCAACAGGCCGGCCAGAAAGTATGGCCTTGTTCTCATGTTGTTGCTTCAATAGGTAAAGACCAGCGAGGCAAACACCGAATACAACATTTGCGGCGATTGATAAATGTCGATGAAACCGCCCAGGGGGCTGAGCGCGGTTGCCGCGAGCGTGATGATGGCGTTGTTGTTCAGGAACGGCCGATAAATGAAACCCAGGCCAAAATCCAGAGCAATGTCATTGCGGATCGCCGCTTGATTCAGAAATTGTTGCAGGGGAGCGGTGGTGGCGAAACGCAGATAGTTGGCATTCAGCACACTGCGCAGTTTCGGCGTCCATTCCGCCTCCCAGGCAAGATTGAACAACAACAGTCCGGGATTGACGAAGTTGGGCTGGCCCTGGGTCTTGCTGCTGCGCAGATTGGGCAGCAGACTTTGGCGGTTCACCAAATTCACGCCCAGCAGCCGGATGGCCTGCTGATTCCAGAAACTAAACTGGCCGCCGGCAAAGAAGGGTTGATCGACGATGGCATCAAAGCCGCGGGCCACCGCGTCGAAGGGCTGCGCATCGCCGGAGGCATAAAACGCCGAGGCTTTGTAGCGTTTCCAGTCCTGATCAATGGAAAGCTCGAGGGCCGCCATTTGGGCATTGAGCCGCACGCGCCGGCCGGCAAGCTGGTTGCGACTGTCATTGCCCAGCACCTGATAAAAGGCATGATTGATGTTCCAGCGGCCGAGATGGCCGTCGCCCGTCCAGCCCAAGTAAAAGGCGCGCACCGTGTGCGGCGCTGCCGTCCCCAGCAGGGCCGGCCGGGTGGGAAAGCCGTTGGTGTCCACGTAGATGCTGGCGCGGTCCACATTGTAGTGCAGACTCCATTGTGCCGTGTAACCGGGCGTGAAAAAATCCTGGCGGTAGAGATTGATCAGATAAACCTGCTGATTGCGGTCGGCGAAGACGGTGTTGAGTTCACTGTTGGTGTCCTTTTCCAACTGATAAAAAAAGGCGAGATTGTACTGATAGCGGTTCGAATGTAGATTGCCGAACAGGCGGCCGCCGAGATTGAAGTCGCTGAAAATGAAACCGCGGAAATCGCTGAACATGCGTTGAATGCCGGCCTTGCAGGAAATGAAATCATAGCGGTCACTGAGATTGAACAAATGCTTTTCCAGTGACAACTCCTGAAAAGCGAGCTGGCGGTCGCTGCGGTCGGTGCGGTTGCGCGGGCTGATGCGGGCGACATTGCTCTCGCGCAGATCGAGATAGTTGAAATTGAACACCGGCGTCACGCGCAGCTCCCAATCGCGCGGCCGGAAGGCGGTGTCACCGTGGTAGAGATCGAAGCGCAACCGCAGGGTCTCGCTGGCAAGCAGGCGGTCGCCGTCGCCGAAGAAATTCTGACTCTGCGGCGTGGCGGTGCTCACGCCGCTGGGCGTCGGCAGCCGCGCGGCCTCCAGGAAATTGTCGGCGCTGGCGGTGAAAATCAAAAAGGTGTTCTGCCCGAACAGCGGCCGGTCACCCTTGAGTTTGTTTTGATTGTAGGGGTCATACCAGCGGCCCCTGACATTGAGTTCATAAGGCGGTGGCTTGATGCGCTGCCAACGGTCGCGCACCACTTCGAAGTCCGGCGGCAGGGCTGGCGCTTTGGCGGGCATGGCGGCACGGCGCGCGGCTTCCGCAGTGCGCGGCGCTGCGGCCGCCACATTGCGCGGCTGGACCCGTGACGAGTCCTGCCGGGCACGCGGCTGCGCCCAGGTCTCGTGCCGGGCGGCATCACACCAGACCAGGCCTGCCACGGCCAGCCACGTCAGGAACAAACTGTGCTTGCTCTCGCTCATGTCGCGTTTCAGGGCAATTCCGGCTGGCGGGGAAATTTGAGATATGGCAGCTTGACATTGCGATAGGAATATTGATCGGTGCGGATCGCGGGTGGCGGCTCGAAGCCCTGCGCGCCACCCGCGGCGATGTAGTCATCCTGTTCGACCCCGTCGCCGCTGACGCCGATGCCGCCCGCGAGCTGGCCATTTTTGTAAAGCGGGATGCCACCGGGAAAAATCTGAATGCCATTGATGAAGGGCGGCCGGTTTTGCATGGTTTGCTGCAGGGTGAAGTCGAATTGCGCATCGACGTTCTGGTAGAACGGGCCGCTTTCCACCGGCGTGGTCTGCGGTTGTGCACCGAGATCGATGCCGGGCGGATAATAGCGCTGGCTGAGAAAGCCGAAGGCGCGCGTGCTCACCGCCAGCGGCGCGCCGGCCGACAGACCCAGCAGCGTGCGCATTTGCTGGCCCAGGGCATCGTTGGGATCGCTGAACGCCACGGCCGAGCGCGCCTTTTGCGCCGCCACGTCGAGGCTGAAGGTGGGCGCATCAGCCATGCGCCAGATGCCGAGCAGCGTGCCATCAATATCCGACACGGCAATCACCACGCGCGCCGCGCTGCCCGGTGGCCGGCGAATCGCCGCGCGGGTGCGGTTGGCACGCGCCACCGCCTGGTTGATGATTTGGCGCACCTCGTCGGCAGACAGCACACGGCCGGCCTTGATGCGAAAGTCACGCGTCGCATCCAGCCTCACCTCGCCCTCCATCGGCAGGCGGGGCGGCGGCGTCGCGCGAATCGGGAAAGCGGGATCGACCGTGCCGAGCGTCGCCAGGCTGTCGAACGTCAGGCGAAGGTTGAAGGCCGGGGGCTCGGTGTTGGCGTAGAGCAATTGAATGCCATCGAGCATGATGGTATCTCCGCGCCGGTCGCGGGGAACTTCATAGCCGCGCACCGCCGCCAGCGCGATGATCTCGTCCCGGCTGACACCCTGGCAATAGTTGAACATGCTGTTGAGCAGGGCACTGGCCACCGCGGGATTGACACTGGCAGCCACGAAGGTGTCGGAGCCACCGCTGATGCCCAGACCGCCGGCGAGCGCACCGTTTTTGTAAACCGGCACACCGCCCGAAATGCTGGTCAAACCCGGGATGTTGCGCGGATTGGGTTGCGGCGGCCCGAGGGGCGGCAAGGGCCCGCCATTGGGCTGCACATCTCCCGTGGGAAGTTGTGAGAACGGCACGCCAAACAACGGCCCGGCCGCGGTGTTGCTGGCGGTCGGCGGAAAATGGCCACGCGTGATGAAGCAGGCCGTCAGCGTGGTGAAACCGTGCTGGTTGCTGCTCAAGTAGGCGGCAGTGCGCGCCTTGGCGATTTCCCCGAGCAGCGCCTGTGCCGCCGGCACCGCCTGGCCCGCGCCATTCATGTGAAACACGCCCAGCACGTTGCCTTCGCGATCCACCACCGCGACATTGATCTTCTCATTCATTTGCCGCGCCACGTCAACCGCCTGCGCCATCAACCGCTGCACATCCTGTTCGGTCAACGCAGGTGGCTGCGCCGGCAGCATCGCCTGCATCGGCATGCTGCGCGGTCCGCAGCCTTTCAGCGCCAGCACGAAGCTGTAGAGCGCAAACAGGAAAAAAAAGACAAACAGGAACCGGGCCTTCCAGCTGGCACCCCTCTCACGGCGCAGCGTCTTCTGTCGAATCCGGGATGACATGCTGCGAATTACTCCTTCGATGGTTGGAATCAGAAATGTTTCTCCGGCGGCATGGTCTTACCAGCGCCTGCCCGCGCCCGACAGGCGCGCGTCAGCCGCGGGCACGGCGGTCAGGCGGGCGGCCACCGTGCCGAAGCGCAGGGTGGCGGGCAACACCACCTCCGTTTCGCGCGCGATGGCTTCCCGTCCCACAAAGGTGTGATTCCGGCTGTTCAGGTCACGCACGCTGACGGTGTCGGATTTCACCACCAGCACGGCGTGACGGCGGGAGATGGAAGGATCATCGATGCACACACTGCAATCGGGCGCACGGCCCACCAGATGTTCGCCGGCGGACAGCGGGAAGTTCTGCACCTGGCCGCCGGCTTTCTGCACCTCCAGCACCAGCGTCGGGCGGCTGTGCACGAGCGGTGCTTCGATTCTTGTTTTCTCCGGCGCGGCCGCCGCGAACGGCAGTTTGCCGGACATCACGGGCACCGCCTCGATCATGGTGCGGCCGATGCTCGACCGCCGCCGCCGTTTGGGAGTTTTGCCATTGCCGTAGGCCGGGGTTGACGGTGCGGCTGCCGCAGACTTCTGCGCCAGCACCTTGAACCCGTTGCCCGGCGCCGGCGCGGCGGCCTCGATCATTTGAAACACGAAATCAAATTTTCCGGCAAAGGTAATGACGTGCAAGCGCCCCAGCTTCTCCCGGCTGGTCACCCGCCGGCCATCGAGCTGGGTGCCGTTGCGGCTGCCCAGGTCTTCCAGCATGTAACAATGCTGCGTCTCCTCCCAAAAAATGCGCGCATGCCGGTCGGAAATCACCGGTGGCTCCAGCACGATGTGATTGTCACCGCTTTTGCCAATCACCGCCTGCTTGCCGATCGTGAAACTGGCGCCGGCGAGCATGCCGGTGGTGCAGAACAGTCTGGCTTTCATGGCTGATCTTCCACTGCCGTATGGCACCCACCCCTCACTCCCGCAGGGCAACCCTCGAATGCCAACGCGCGTGCAGCGCCCTGGCCGGTGCCGCGACGCGCTCACAGTTTCCGGGAGGCATGCCTTGTTATCCTGCAGAGCACTTCCGCCAACGGGGTCATCCTGCAGTGATCATTTGCAGACTTTGTGCCGGTGTTTCACCCGATTCGTCTGCTTGGCGGTGCAGGAGCTGATTGCAGTGAATCCGGCTGACAGGCCCTGTCTCAATCCACATACAACAGCATGCTGGCGCGATTGCTTTTGTTCGGATGATAATCGTGGCACGTGATGCAGCGATTCGAGGTCTCCACCGCATTGTGGCAGCCGCGGCAATTGTCGATGCCGGGCACATTTTGAATCGCGGCGTGATCGGCCGGCGGCGCGGCGGCTGCTGCCGGCTCCAACATCGGGATGGCGGTGTGGCATTCCAGGCAGCGCCGCTGCAGAATGTGGGCACGATGATCGAATTCGGCACGCCACAAGATCCGCTGGTCCTTTTGCACGCGCTGAATGGCGGCATTGGCCACCACGTGACAGCGCTGGCATCTGCGGGTGAGATTGTCGACCAGGCCGAGAATGGCCTCTGCCTGCGCCGGCGACACCCGGGGATCGGCTTTCGCAGCAGCCTGGAACAGCCTGGCGTCCTGCACGGCGAAATCCTGGCGGCGTATTTTGTTTTGTGCGACCCGCAGCAGCGAATCCACGCGCGCCAGTTCCCTCTGCATCTCCGGCTCGGGGCGGGCGCGCAGGGCCTCGGCCTGGCGGCGCAGTGTCTGCAATGCCTCTTCATAAACCGGCTGCAACGCCGGTGCGGAAGCGGTTGCCGGGCTGCCGGCCCTGAGCAAATCGGTCAAACCGTTTTCGGGATAGAGCATGCGCCGCAGCGTGCGCAGATTCTCCAGAATCCATGGGTCGGCATGGCGCAGCGGTGATTTCACCACCCGGTTGCCGGGTTTGATTTGAAACTCGGCCGGACTGATATTTTGCAGTGCCGCCCGGGCCGGCCCGCCACGCCGGCGCAGGTCTTCGAGCAACTCGACACCCGGTGCGGTGTCGCCCGGCATGCGAATGGGCAGCGCCGCACTCTCACTGTTGGGCTTGAGATGACAGGCACTGCAATGGGTGTCGAACGCGATCGGCTCGAAGTGCCGGCCGTCCGGCCGGGGATTGTGGCAGTACAAACAGGCGCGCTCACGATCGGTCAACTGTTCCCGTTTCGCCACTTCCGCCACGTGCCGGAGGTGGGTGAAGCGCAGCGTCGAATCATCCGGTGTCTGCTGCGTAATGAAATCGAATTGCGGGTGATGGCGATTGAGCGAGCCGAAGGCGTGGCAGGGCAGGCAACGGGCATCGGACACTTCCGTGAGCCGGGCGGCGCGGCCGTCATGTTCCTGGTGGCAGAGTGCGCATTCCTGGTCCCGTGTCTCCGCGGTGAGGCGGCGCGCATCCGCGGAACGATAGAGAACGTGTGCCGCGAAGGAGTAGACCCCGAGGGTGTCGCCGGTTTTCTCATGGCAGACCGAGCATTTGGCATTGCGGGCGGATTGAAACGGCTCGTGGCAGGCGCGGCAGTCGGTCTCGAATTTGGCATGGCCGGAGGAGACCGGGCCGCTGGCGATGAACTGGTTTTGCAGCAGCAACGCGTCGACTGCGTAGCAGACCAGCACGCCCAAGCCGCCCAGGCCGCCGAGCCCCACCAGCAGGCGGCGCGCCTGCGGCAGGATATAGCGCTGCGCCAGTGAAAGTTTGACCGTGCCGAAAAATCCCTTGTTGCCTTCTGCCTTTGCCACGGTAATCCGCTTTGTCCTTCGCCAGCGAGCCGCGTTCAATAATACCAAACGGCGAATACATGCAGCGCCACCAGCACCAGCAACACCAGCGAGGCCGGGACGTGCAGATAAAGCCACCCGCGCAGCGCCCGCTGCAGGGTGACATGCGCATCAATTTCGAGTTTGGCGCGGTAGCAGGATTCCAGCTCGCGCAGTTTCTGCTGTTCCTCCGCCGGCAACAGGCGGCGGACATACTCGAACTTTTTCACGCGTGCCTGGATGCCGCCGGTGATGTCCAGCCAGTAAATCCAGCGCGGCTGCGGCGCGGCCAGCGTCAGCGCGATTTGTTCGCGATAAAAATCTTTCACCGGCTCGCTGCAGGTTTGCACCAGGGCCGCGGCCCGGGCGCTGATTTCCGCGATCAGTTCGGGGATGCGCTCATACACCACCTCCAGCGCCAGACCCGAGCTGAGCAGGCGCGGCAGCCATTTTTGCAGCAGCACGCCGGCGGCGCCGCTCACCGTCACCCAAAGGCTCAAACCCCACAGCCACCACGCCAGCCGGCCATGCGGCAATTGCAAGCCGGTGTGCATGAACAGCAACACCAGAAACAGCGTTCCGCCATAGAGATGAAATTGCAGCCAGGTCTGCGCCCGGCCCCAGCTTTGCCGCAGCGCCGCGCGGGCAAACCGCCGCCGCATGCTGTACCAAGCTGCGCCCAGCATCAACAGTGCGGCGGCGGTGCCATACGCCATTCCCCAAAGACTCTGCGGTTGAATGTCGCCCGCCACTGCATTCACACCGTAAACCAGCACACAACCGGCAAGCGCCAGCAGAAACAGCCGCGCTTCCTTCGAGCACGCACGCCAGCTCCGCGCCAGCCAGCGACGGGCGGACAATTTCCTGCGGTTCGGTGTGAAAGATGATTCCTCCGGCATCGTTCAGCGGATTGTATTGTGTGACGACAAAAACCTTGTCACGCAGGCTTCCCGCCTGCTTCGTTTGTAGAGAAGAGGGCGGTGTTGGGAGCAGATCCCCAAAACCCTCTCACGAAAATGCAGTCCCACGGCAGAAAGCTTTTTTGTGGGAGGGTATTTTCGTGGGAGCAGAAAGGCGGTGGTTTCTCTGCAATTGGCACGAAAATGTCTGCGCAATGTTGTCATCGTGTTGCATGCGAAAACGCGCATGGCAATTATTTCCCCTCGTGCTTTTGTAGTAGACCCCTCAGGATCAGTGCCTGAAGGCACGACTACAAAAGTTCATTCTGATCGCTGCCGCATGCGGACTCGCTTCCAATACCGCACTCGCCGCGTCCGGACAGCGAAAAATTCCCTCCCGGCGCCGCGTCGGTCTCATTCACGGCTGTAACTGGCCGTTTCGTAATTGAGTTTGTTGCCGGCGGTATGCGAGTCTAACTCATTGAATAACTCGAACGCCTGCTCCTGCAGCGAGCTGATTTTCGCAAAACAGGTGCCAGCAGGAGAGGAAGCCGGCGGCAGGGGTGGCATGTGAAGCGGCAGGCGCATGGCCTGGTATTTGACATGATTGCCCGGCGTGTTGCCCAACGTGGATTTCGCTGGTGGAAAACCGTGAATCGTATATCGCCGGGCATGAGGGAAAAGCAAACAGCCCCGCGGGCAGCGGGGCTGTTGTGCAGCAATCGGTTGTGATGATCCTCGGGTGTTTGCCTGAAATCGCAGACGATTGCAAAATCGTTACCAGCACGGCTGGACGGGTGCGTCAAAAGTCCCGGGGTTCCCACCCTGCGCGCAGGTTGTGGAAACCCCGGCGCAGCCGAAGACGGGGACCGTTTCAAACTGGCTCTGGTCTATCTCACGATGACCAGCTTCTGCGTTGCACGAAAACTGCCTGCCCTCATGTGCAGCAGATAAACACCGGCAGACAACAGCCGGCCGCTGTCATCGCGGCCATCCCAGAAAACTTGATGCCGGCCGGCCGGCTGCTCCGCCTGCAGCAAATGGCGCACGCGCCGGCCCATCACATCATAAATTACCAGTTCCACCACACTGCGGTGCGCGGTGTGAAACATGATGCGACGCGACGAAGCGGCAGCGCGCATGGGATTGGGAAAGACGCGGGCAAGCTGAAACTGCACCGGTGGCGGGTCCTGCGTCTCCGCCACCGTGGTAAGCACCAGGTCGATTTGCCATTCTACCGCAATGCTGTTCACGCCATCACTCACCTCCAGGCGCACCGTGTGCCGGCCCGCGCTGTAGAAAAAAGCCACCCAGGCAAAATTTTGAGCGAAGGAGATGGGGAAATTGTCCGCAAACCAGCTGTAACTCAACGGATCGTTGTCGGGATCGAGGGCGCTGGCGGAGAAGTGCAGCGTGTCCCGGCGGCTGGCGGTCAGTGGCGTTGCGGGCGACGGCGAGACATTCACCCACACCGGCGGATTGTTGCCCGCCAGCGGCACCGTGCGCCGGGGCTCGAGCACAAAACCCTCCAGCGGAAAAACCTCCCGCTCGGTGGGCGCCGTGCTGCCGAGATAATTGTGACTGGCAATGATTTTGGGCGTGTTGCCGGTGCGCTGCAACTGGCTGCCGTTGCCGCTGCCCGTGTTGTCAAAAATATCATTGCCAAAACCGGCCTCACCGCCAATCACCGGCAGAGAGGTGCCGGTGCAGAAAATCGCGCCGCCCTGGAACGCACCCTGTGAGTGGTTGCGCGTAATGCGGCAGCCGCCGAGCCGGACGGCGGCATTTTGCAAATACAACGCCGCGCCCGCTCCCGGCGAGAGATTGTCGCTGAAGGTGCACCCCAGAATTTCGCCGTCGCAGTTTTGCAGGTAAAGCGCCGCGCCGGTGCCGCGATTGTGCGTGAAACGGCACTGGCTGAGATAAAGCGACGTGACCGCTTCACCGGCCAGGCCCGCACCAAAGGCCGGCGTGGTGTGGTCGCGAAAATGCACGCCAATCACACGAATGGCACGGCAGTTTTGCAGCCGCAAACCGGCGCCGTTCTGCAGCCCTTCTGTGGCGCCCGCCGCCAGCGTGAGCTGCCGAATTTCGACACTGTCCGCCTCCACCACTTCCAGCAGACGGCTGGCCGCTCCGCCGTGGATGATCACGCTGTCGGCATGGCTGCCGGCCAGCACCACACGGCCGGGCAGGCGCACCGGCAGGATCTCGCCGGTTGTCTGGCGCGAATAGGTGCCGTTGGCCAGGCTGAGGGTGAAGCGATCACCGGGCAGCGCCACGAACAGCCGCAGCGCGCGGCCGAGCGTGCGCAGCGGATTTTTCGCCGAGGGCGCAGTGTTGTCATCATTGCCGCGGGGCGAAAGATACAGTGTGCGCTCGGCGTTTGGCAGAAGGATGCTGGTGCGGCGAAACTCGGAGACATTGAAGCTGGCGAGGCTGCTCACCTGCGCTTCGTCCGGCCGGGCGCCGAAGAAATTGAACCGCGCCTCATTGGGTGTGCTGCGGCTTGGGCCGGCCAGCGCCCTGCCGTTGCCGGCCGCCTGGTTGCCATAAAGATCGTTGCCGTTTTCCGGCGTGCCGCCGATCACCGCGTTGGCCTCGGCTGCGATGAAGAGAGCACCGCCGCTCAGCGTCGCGCGGTTGTCGATGATGGTATTGCGGAAAAACTGCGCCCTCCCGCTCGCCAGCATCACCGCACCCCCCCGTTCGGCTTGATTGCCGGTCATCGTGTTGGCGTAAACGGAGGCAAGTTTCACCTTGCTGAAATGAACGGCGCCGCCCTCGAGGATTGCCTGGTTGCCGGTCAGCTCGCAATTGCGCAGGGCAATGCTGTCGCCCTCCACGTGCAGCCCGCCACCGCGCAATTGGGCCTGATTGCCGGCAAACTGCGTGAATTGAATCGTCGCCGGGTTGCAGCCGCGCAGCGCCAAACCGCCACCCTGCATTGCTTCATTGCCCTGAAAGTGGCAGCTATCGATCAACACGGTGGCCACCGAATCGAGCCACACGCCGCCGCCGCGCTGCCCGCTTTTGCCGTGGCGCAGCGTCATGTGCCGCAAGACCACCTGCCTCAATTGGCGGCCTTCAAAGAGGCGGTGAATGCCATCGCCGGTGATCACCGTTTGTTCGCGCCCGGCGCCGGTGAGGGTGAGATGGCTTTCCAGCGCTATGGGGAACGTTTCGCTGTTGCTCGCGGGCGCATATTCGCCGGGCAGGAGCTGCAGCGTCATGGGCGCCTCTGCCGTGCCGAAGAAGAGTTTCATCGCCTCGGTGAGGGTGCGCAGCGCCGCCGCCGGTGTGGCGCCATTCGCCTCGTCGTTGCCGGCGGGCGAGACGTAGAGCGTGCGCGTGCCGCGCGGCACGCGAATCGCGAGCGTGCGGTATTCCTGCAGTGAGAATTCGTTTGCGGGAACGGCGGTCGTGGCTCCCGGCACTTCGCCCCAGAAGTTGTATCGGGCATCGACCGTCAAGCCCGGCGAGGTGCGCCACAATTGCGTACCCTGGCCGGCAGTGGTGTTGTCATAGATGTCATTGCCGCGGCTGCGGCTGCCGCCGATCACCGGCTGCGACGCGCCCTCGAGCGCGAGCGCGCCGCCGCCGGCGGTGGCGTGATTCTGCCGGATGCGATTGCCGCTCACCTGCGGCCGCGCTTGCGCAAAATAAAGCGCGCCGCCGCGATCCGCGCGGTTGCCGGTGAAGTCGTTCTGCTCGAATACCGCCGTGCTGCCGGAATCCGCCGCCACCGCGCCACCCCGTGCCGCGCTGTTGTTGAGAAAAACATTCTGTACGACTTCGGTATCCTCTCCCAACAGCGCCAGCGCGCCGCCGTTGCCCGTGCTGTGATTTCCCCGAAACAGACAGTTGGCCACGCGGTTGCCGGAACCGCCGATGATGGTGACACCCGCGCCGCGACTGCCCTGATTGTTCTCCACCAGCAGCGAATCCAGCAACAAACGCTCACACCCGCGCGCCACCAGTGCGCCGCGGCCGGCCTGGCGCAGCGTCACCGCCGTGAGGCGCGCGCCCGCGATATTCACCGCCGAAAACAATTCCGACTGCGGCCAGTTCCCGCCCTCGATGATGGTGGACTCCCGGCCGGCACCCAGCAGGCTGGTGCGGGATTTCAAACGGATCGGGAAATTTTCGCCGGTGCCGGCGGTGCTGTAAATCCCCGGACGCAGGTACAGGCGCATGGTGTCAAGTTCAGTGGCGAAGAACTGGCTCAGCGCGTAGTTGATGGTGCGCCACGGCTGGCCGGCGCTGCCGTTGTTCTCGTCCGAACCGGTGGGCGCGACAAAGAACGTTCTCGTGCCGAACGCCACGTTGATCGCAACGTTGCGGGCATTGCCCAGATTAATCTGGGAGGTGGGGGCCGCCACTTTCTTGTCCGGCAGCACACCCCAGAAATTGAAACGGGCGTCGGCCGTGCTTTGCTTGTCGAGCAAAAAAAGTTGCGAGCCCTGCACCCCGCCGGTGTTTTCGTGAATGTCATTGCCCAGCTCGAAGGCGCCGCCGATCACCGCACCCATGGCATTGCTGAGCACGATGCCGCCGCCACCCTGCTGCTGGCCCGGCTCGGCGACATTCCAGCGAATGCGGCATTTTTGGATGGTGGGTGCGGTGGCGGCAATGTACAGGGCGCCGCCCAGGTTGCCGGCCCGATTGTGCTGCAGCGTCGAGGAGGTGATGAGGGTGGCAGTGGAGCTGTCATGATACATCGCGCCGCCGTTCAACGCGCGATTGTTCTCCAGCAGGCAGTTCTGCACCGTCAAGCCCGAGCCTTTGGAAATGAACAAACCGCCGCCGGCATTGGCCGCGTGGTTGTCGCGAATCAGACAATCGCGCAGGGTGAAGCCGGTAAAATCCTTGAGCCACACCCCGCCGCCCTGCCCGGCGGCAGCCGTGCCCGTGGCCCGGCCATTTTGCAAACACAGCCCCGCCAATGCCGCCTGCTGAATTTGTCGGCCGCTGAACACGTGCAGCGCCTGCCCGGCATCGAGAAAGGTGGCGCTCCGGCCCGCGCCCAGGATGGTCACCCAGCTTTTCAGCACCAGCGGGAAAACTTCGCCGGTGGTCACCGCGCTGAAGGTGCCGCCGGACAGTTTGATGACTTTGGGATTGGCGGCGTTGCCCGCTGTTTTCTGCAGCGCCACCGTCAGGCTGCGATAAGGTTTGGCGGCGGAACCGTCGCCTTGCGCATCGCTGCCGGCGACGGATACATAAACCGTGTCGACGGCGGCGAAGGCACGCGGCACACCGACCGGCACCAGTATACCGGCAAGCAACAAAGCAAGGGCAGGCAGGAACGAATGACGAAAGGAGAGGGTGTGGGCCATGGATGAAATTCCTGAAGATTGTCAAAATCCTTTTTGAAACACCCACCGCGAGAAAGACACGGCCTGAGAGCAACCGGAAACAAAGCGCTCGTGGTGAGAGGGGCTGTGGTCTAATATACCGACTAGGGGGGAGAGTGAGGACGATAACATGTCGGCGGAGCCGGCCTGTCAACTGGAAATGACAAGCGCTGCCGCCTTTTGCCCGGGCGCCCGGTGGGGCCATGCCGGAGACCTGCGAGGCGTGCCCGGCAGCCGGCTCGCGCACGCCAAATGATCAGATTGAAGCACCGGCAGGCCTCTCGTTCGGGCAGTCAAAATCCGCCACCGGTCAAACTCGGCCTTGACTTTCCTGCCCTCGCTGTGTACGTTTGCGCCGGCGTACCTGCTCAAATCTCCAACCTGCAAGACCGATCACGGAGGCGACATGGACATCAACTACATTGCCCTGGCGATTCCGTTTTTTCTGCTGCTCATCGGCGTGGAAGTCTGGTTTGTCCGCCATGAACGCAAAGAATACTACCGCTTCAATGATGCCATCAATGACCTGAGCTGCGGAGTGTTGCAACAGGTGGTGGGGGTGTTCAGCAAAGTCATCATCGTGGGCGGCTATGTCTGGCTCTATGAAAACTTCCGCCTGCTGGAGATTTCCCCCCGCTCGGCGGTGGCCTGGGTGGTGTTGCTGTTCGGCGTGGATTTCTGCTATTACTGGTTTCATCGCGTCAGTCATCGCATGAATGCGCCCTGGGCCGCGCACATCGTGCATCACCAAAGCGAGGAATTCAACCTGGCGGTGGCGCTGCGGCAGGGCACGTTTCAAAGCTGGTTTTCGTGGCTCTTCTACCTGCCGCTCGCGCTCATCGGCTTTCCCCCACTGATGTTTCTCACCATGTCGGCTGTCGACACGCTCTATCAATTTTGGATTCACACCCGCGCCCTCGGCAAACTCGGCCCGCTGGAATGGGTGCTCAACACGCCCTCGCATCACCGCGTGCATCACGGCCGCAATCCCAAATATCTCGACAAAAACTACGCCGGCATCTTCATTATTTGGGATCGTCTGTTCGGCACCTTCGAGCCGGAAACCGAGCCGGTGGTGTATGGCGTCACCGAGCCGCTCAACAGTTGGAATCCGGTTTGGGCCAATCTGCACTATTGGGCGAAACTCAAGAACCTCGCCGGCCAGTTTCCGCGCTGGATTGACCGCATCAAACTCTTCTTCATGCCACCGGAGTGGCGGCCCGCCGGTCTGCCGCCGCTGCCGCCCCATCCCGAAGTCACGCCTGAAACCTATGTCAAGTATGATACCAAATTGCCGTTGGGCCTGAATCTCTATGTCTTGCTGCATTTCAGTCCGGTGGTGGCCGCCACGTTTTTCATGCTGCAAAAAGAAAACACCTGGCCGCTGCATTGGCATCTCCTCGCCGGCAGCATGATTGTGGTGACGCTCTTGACGCTCGGCGGCATTTTGGACAAGCGCGGCTGGGCCTTTCGGCTGGAGCTGGTGCGGCTGGTGTTGCTGGCCCTCCTCACCATGCTGGCTTTTGCAGGCGGTGACTGGTTCAGCCTCCCCCTGGTGCTGGCGGTGCCACTTTTTGCAGGCTTTGCGTTTTGGCTGGCAAGCTACCGCGCGGTGTTCCTGACGCCTGCACTCTCGCCGGCTGCCTGACCTTCTTTTAATTGCAATCCGTCACCGGCACATACCGTTAATCGTGCAGGTCATGAATCGCACCGATCGCCTGATTGCCACCATCTTGCTGCTGCAAAGCAGGCGCGTGGTTCGCGTGCGCGACATTGCCGCCCATTTCGCCATCAGCACGCGCACGGTCTACCGTGATTTGGCCGCGCTGCAGGAGGCCGGTGTGCCGCTGGCCGCGGAAGCCGGCGAAGGCTACAGCCTGGTGGCGGGCTATCACCTGCCGCCGGTGATGTTCACCCATGCCGAAGCCAGCGCCCTGTTCGTCGGCGGTGAATTCGTGCAGCACCTGACCGACGAATCGTTGAAAAAACACATGGCCTCTGCGCTGCTCAAGATCCGCGCCGTGCTTCCCGAAGAGAAACAGGACTATCTTGAACGCCTGCAGCAGGCAACCGCAGTGTTCGCGCGGCCGCTGCACCCGCTGCACGGCTTCCGCGACGATGTGCTGGCGCTCATGCAGGAGGCCGTGGTCAAGCGCCAGGTGTTGAAGATCGAATATGTCGCGACCTCCAATAATGAGATCACCTGCCGCAGCCTCGAGCCGCTCTGCTTGATTTATTACAGCGACCACTGGCACCTCATCGCCTATTGCCGGCTGCGCCAGGATTATCGCGATTTCCGCGCTGATCGCATCAAGAACATTCATCCCACCGGCGAGGTGTTCGCCCCGCATCGCGATTTTTCACCCGCGGTCTATTTCGAAAGGAAAAAGCAGAGCGCAAACCTGCAGGAAGTGCGGGTGAAGTTCCCGCCCAACGTGGCACCGCGCGTGCGTTATCATCACTACCACTGCGTTGCCGAAGAACCTGCCCGCGACGGCGGCCTGATTGTCACGTTTCTGGTTCCCTACCTGCCTTCCCTGGCAGACTGGCTCATGACATTCGGCGACGACCTGGAGATTTTGCATCCACCCGAGCTGCGCCGCCTGCTGCTGGAACGCGCGCAAAAGGCCGTGGCGCATTACAGCAAACCATGTTGAGCGGAACGGCCGCGCACATCCGGCAGCCCGTGCTTCCCTGCCTGCCCGCCGGCAGATACCGTGGCAACTGCCGTGTGCCTGGCAGCCACGCAACCTGCTGCTTCCATGTCATGCAGCAAGACTGCCGGACAAATTTGCGCACCACGGCTGTTTCCCGAATTTTGCAAGCGGGCCCGCCGTTCCCCGGAAGAGATGGTGTGTTCCCAAAACGCCGTCAGGAGTGAACTGTTTATAGACATGGGAAGCTTGCGTGTCTTTAAAGTCCGTCAGGAGGGCAAAGCAGGTCACTCCTGACGGCGTTTCGGGAAATGCGATATGCCGTTTCACTACAAACCGTTCACTCCCACCGGAGTGGACAGCACATTTGCCCGCAAAATTTTTTATGCACCATCCCTTGGGTGGTTGGGCGTCGCAATCAAATCGGCGTTCCCCGCTGATGGGATCAACCGGGGTGCAAAATTCAGGTACAGTGCACTAGCATTATCCCAAGCACTCAAAAAGGGCCCGAGCTCGCGCACTATCTGGAGTGCCGCCTGCATGAAGACTCCTGAGATCAAACTCGCTCTCATTGCCATTTTTCTCTGCTTTTCACTGCAAACGCCAGTCACGGCGCAGAAGCCGCCCGCCGGTTTGGTCAAAAATCTCACCGTCCTCGGCAGGCATTTCAACGGCGCACGTGCACTGGCAACCGTCGCCCTGCTGCAAAACTATTGGCGTCACGCCGGCAACCGTGATTTCAATCGTTGCATGGATTCGCTCGCCGCGGCCTTGCGCGCCGGCGGATATGCGGAGTCGGATGCCCGCTACAAACTGATCGTGCGCGACACATTGCTGGCACAGGAGCGCTCCTGGCAGCCCGACTTTGCCGAGCTGCGGCTGCTCACCCCGCGGGACACCGTGCTACACTCGCTGGCGCAGGCCAAAATGATGCTCTGCCCCAATTCACACGCCACTCCACCGGCGGGTGTGCAAGCGGAACTGGTTGCCATCGACAGTCTGGCAATTGTGCGCGGCAGCCTGCGCGGCAAAGTGGCCTATACGCGCCGGCCCCTGCATGAAGTTTTTCACAAAGCCGTGCGGCAGGGGGCGGCCGCCGGCATCATCTCCTCCCACCTGCCGGACTACAACCGGCCCGCCGAGCATCCCGCTTCCATCGGCATGGAGGCGATTCCTTATGTCGACTCGCTGGCGGTTTTCGCATTCAAAATTTCCCACACCAGCCGGCGCCTGCTCGATTCGCTGCTGCGCCGCGGCCCGGTGCAGGTGCAGGCAAAAGTCCGGGCGCAGTTTGCACCGAAAGTCGTGCGCGAGGTCACCGCCGAAATCATTGGCAGCCGCAATCCCGGCGAAAGGGTGGCATTACTCGCGCATCTCGACGAGCCGGGGGCGAATGACAACGCCTCCGGTTGTGCCACGTTGTTGGAGATGGCGCTGGCGTTGCGGCAGGCGCTGACCGCCGGCGAGCTGGCTGCGCCGGCGCGTACCCTCACACTGCGCTGGGTCGAAGAAATCGCCACGGTGCAGCGCTGGCAGCAGCATGATCCGCAAACCTTTCAGCGCGTATTTGCGGCCCTGGTGCTGGACATGGTGGGGCAGGACATCGCCAAAACCGGCGGCAATTTTCTGGTGGAACGGGCGCCTGATCCTGCCGCGCTTTGGACACGGCCGCCGGATCACCACACGGAGTGGGGCAGCCGTGAAATTGCGGAAGCAGAGCTGCGGGGAACTTACTTGAATGACTTGTTCATCGCCGCCTGCGAAACGCGCAGCCGGCTGCGGCGCAACCAGTGGCGCGTGCACAGCCATCCCTTCGAGGGCGGCAGCGATCATGTGCCGTTTGTGCAGCACGGCGTGCCCGCAGTGCTGGCCTGGCATTTCACCGACGTTTTTTACCACACCAGCGGCGATGACCTCGACAAAGTTTCGCCGCAGGAGATGGCCAACGTCGGCGTGAGCGCCGCTGCGACGGCGCTTTTCCTCGCGCAGGGTGCGCCTGCAGACGCCGGCGCCCTGGTGCCACTGCTGCTGCGGCGTGCGAGACAGCGCCTGGAAAACGAGGCGGCCAACAGCCGCGCGGCACTGCGCCACAGCCTGGAGGCCGATGTCATTGAGGAGGAAAAAATGCTGCGGGTCTGGCAAAGGTGGTATGCCGAAGCGCTGGCGAGCGTGGGCAAAATACCGGTGGCGCCCGACAGCACGGCTCTGGCCGCGGCAATTGCACAGGCGCAACGCCGGCTCGAACGGCTGACGGAGGAGAAGATCAACAGCCTGCGGCGGTGAAATCTATTTTTCCTGCCTCGGTTGTTCCCGCCATCGCATCATCAACTCCACCACTTCCCCGTAATTCTGCCTGCCGCCACGAACGCGGTTCGCGCGCAAATAGGCATCATAAGTGCGCTGCGTGACATGGGAGACCACGCCATGATAGGGCTGCCAGCGCTGCTGCACGGCAAGCAGATCGGCGCGCACCTCCGGCCGCACGCGCTGCCGCAGGGAGTCGGCATCCTTAAACAGCGCCGCGCGCGCCAGAAAATGCTGCAGCAGCGCAAGGTGCCCGGAATATTGCACCGCAGAGTCGGTGCTCGCCAGAGAGGCGAGCACGCCGAGGAAACTGGCTTCGGATTCGCGTGCATAGCCCAGTTGGTGCGCCTTCTCATGCGCCAGCACGAACGGCAACTCCACCGGCAGCAGGCCGGCGTTGAGATGAATTTCGTGCAAAAAGGGGCTGAAAAAGCCGGAGGTCAGGGTGTAGTCGAGCACCGCGGACATGAGCAGGTGTTTCGGCCGGCGGCTGCCCGGCGCGAGCGGCAGTGACAACTCGGGCAAAAGCCGGCGCAGGCTGCACTCGATCAAACTGTCGAGCCCCGTCAAGTTCCAGGCCGGCACCGGCCGCCAGGCGTTGTTGGTGGCGACGATGCTCTCTTCCAGATGGCGCCGATACGCGAGGCTGTCGGGAGCAGTCCCGCCGGCCAATCCCAATTGCTCGTCGATTGGCGCGCGAAAATAATTGCAGCCCCAGGCGAGATAGAACCATGACACGAACAGCGCCGCGCCCAACAGCATGTTGCGCAAGCCGCGTTGCCACTGGCGCCGACGCCAGAGCCGCCCTGCCAACGCAAGCATCGTCAACACGCCGAGGTAAAAACAAATCTCGGAGAGGGAAAAAGGCACAGCGGAGGTGAGGGGCGAAAGCAGGCCGGTGAGTGCGAAATAAAAGCGCCGGCTGTAGAAAGTTTCAATCCAGGCGGGTTGATGTGCCAGCACAGGCAGGGACAGGAGGAGACCTGCGGTCACGGCCGTCGCCAGGGCGAGCACGCGATTGCGGAAGAGATTCATGGCAGGGGCGCATTTTACCCGACAAGGCCACGAACAGCCGCCGGCCGTGGCCACCCCGGCCACGCCGGCGGCACATCGCAACATTTTCAGAGGGCGGCCGTCATGGCACAGCCGGCCTGATGAGGGCCCGGAGGTATTCCCGGTTCATCCTGGCGATGAAGGTCGCCTTGATTTCCTTTGGGCACACGGCTTCACATTCATACTGGTTGGTGCAGTTGCCGAAGCCCTCCGCGTCCATCTGCGCCACCATGTTGCGCACGCGGCGCTCGCGCTCGGGTTGCCCCTGTGGCAACAAAGCGAGATGCGAGACTTTCGCCGCCACGAACAGCATCGCCGAGGCATTTTTGCAGGCTGCCACACATGCCCCGCAGCCGATACAGGCGGCGGCATCCATCGCGGTTTCCGCCACCGCCTTGGGAATCAAAATGGCATTGGCATCCGGCGCGCCGCCGGTGTTCACCGAAATGAAACCGCCGGCCTGCATGATGCGGTCGAAGGCGCTGCGGTCAACCACCAGATCCTTGATCACCGGAAACGCCCGGGCACGCCAGGGCTCCACATGGATGTGATCGCCGTTCTTGAACTGCCGCATGTAGAGCTGGCAGGTGGTTTTGCCGGCACCCGGGCCGTGCGCGATGCCGTTGATCACCAGCGAGCAGGCACCGCAGATGCCCTCGCGACAGTCGTGATCGAAAGCGATGGGATCTTCCCCCTTGCGCGTCAGCTCTTCATTGAGCACATCCAGCATTTCGAGAAAGGACATGTCGGGACTGACTTCCGGCGAGGGATAAGTCACCAGCTTGCCGGGCGTGTTCGCATTCGGCTGACGCCACACATGCAAGGTCACTTTCATTTGTAGCTCCTCTCCGCTAGCTGGACATACTCGAAGTGCAGCGGCTCCTTGTGCAGAACCGGTGCCTGGCTTTCGCCTTGATATTCCCACACGCTCACATGGCAGTATTCTTTGTCGTTGCGCAGGGCCTCGCCCTCGGCGGTTTGATATTCCTCCCGGAAATGACCGCCGCAGGATTCGTTGCGTTCGAGCGCATCGCGGCACATCAGCTCGGCCAGCTCGAAGAAATCCGCCACCCGCAGCGCTTTTTCCAGGGAGAGGTTGTATTCCTCATTGCTGCCGACCACGGTGACCGCGCTCCAATATTGCTCGCGCAGCGCCGGGATCTCCTGCAGGTTTTGCCGCAAACCAGCGGCATTGCGGCTCATGCCGCAGCGTTCCCACATCAGCGCGCCCAACTCGCGGTGGAAGGAATCCACCGTGCGTCTGCTCTTGCTGCCGAGCAGGCGCTTGATGCGGCCGGTGACGTCCTCCTCCGCCTGGCGGAAAGCCGCGTGGTCCGTGCCGGTCATCTTCTTCGGTTTGGCAGTGGCAAAATAATGCCCGATGGTGTAGGGCAAAATGAAGTAGCCGTCGGCCAGCCCCTGCATCAGGGCGCTGGCGCCCAGGCGGTTGGCGCCATGATCGGAGAAGTTGGCCTCGCCGATCACGAACAGGCCGGGGATGGTGCTCATCAGATTGTAATCCACCCACAGACCGCCCATGGTGTAGTGCGGCGCGGGGTAGATGCGCATCGGCACCCGGTAGGGATTCTCGCCGGTGATCTCCTCGTACATGTCGAACAGGTTGCCATAGCGCTCGCGAATGACGTTTTCGCCGAGGCGGCGGATGGCATCGGAGAAATCGAGATAAACGCCGCGCTTGCTTTCGCCGACGCCACGGCCTTCATCGCAGACTTCCTTGGCGGCGCGCGAGGAGATGTCACGCGGCGCAAGATTGCCATAGCTCGGATACTTGCGCTCGAGGTAGTAATCGCGCTCGTCTTCGGGAATATCCTGCGGCGCGCGCGTGTCGCCCCTCTTCTTCGGCACCCAGATGCGGCCGTCGTTGCGCAGCGATTCCGACATCAGCGTGAGCTTGGATTGATGCTCACCGCTCACCGGGATGCAGGTCGGGTGAATCTGGGTGAAGCAGGGATTGGCGAAGGCCGCGCCGCGGCGGTAGGCACGCCAGATCGCCGTGGTGTTGCAGCCCATCGCATTGGTCGACAGGAAATAAACACGGCTGTAGCCACCGGTAGCCAGCACCACCGCATCGGCGACATGGCGCTCGATCCTGCCGTTGACCAGGCTGCGGGTGATGATGCCGCGCGCCACGCCGTCGATCACCACCAAATCGAGCATTTCCGTGCGTGGATACATCTTGACGTTGCCCAGACCGATCTGCCGGCACAGCGCGGAATAGGCGCCCAGCAAAAGCTGCTGGCCGGTCTGGCCGCGGGCATAAAACGTGCGGGACACCTGCGCCCCGCCAAACGAGCGGTTGTCGAGCAGGCCGCCATACTCGCGCGCGAACGGCACGCCCTGCGCCACGCATTGATCGATGATGTTGCCGCTCACCTGCGCCAGCCGGTAGACATTGGCCTCACGCGCGCGGAAATCACCGCCTTTGATCGTGTCATAGAACAACCGATCAACGCTGTCGCCGTCATTTTGATAATTTTTGGCGGCATTGATCCCGCCCTGCGCCGCGATGCTGTGCGCGCGCCGCGGGCTGTCTTGAAAACAGAAGCACGACACCCGGTAGCCCAGTTCCGCCATGCTCGCCGCGGCAGAAGCGCCCGCCAGCCCGCTGCCCACCACGATCACCTCGAACTTGCGCTTGTTCGCCGGGCTGATCAGCTTCATTTCGAACTTGTGCCTGTCCCATTTTTCCGGCAGTGGCCCTGCGGGAATTTTCGCATCGAGTTTCATGATCACATCCCTCCTCCGACAGGTTTGATGAGGCCGGTGAGCACGCCCAGCGGCACCGAGATGAAACCCAGGCAAACGAGCCATGCCACCACCGCGCCCAAACGGGCAATCCGCGCACGGTATCGGGGAGGGTTCCAGCCGAGTGATTGCAAGAAGCTGGCCGTGCCGTGGCTCAAGTGGGAAAACAACAGCACCATCGCCACCACATAGAAACCGGAGATCAGAACATTCTGAAAACCATAAACCACCATGTTGTACACATCGTGCCGGCCCTGGTCATCATGCAGCGCAAAATGTTCGGGGTGGGTCACGCCCAGCGTGAAATGCAGCAGATGATACACAACAAAGGCGAGGATGATCAGCCCGCTGATCACCATCGTGCGCGAAGCGAGCGTGGCCTGCACCGTGTGGTTGAAATGATAACGCACCGGCCGCGCTGCACGGTTTTGCAGCTTCAGCCGCAGGGTCATGAACACATGCACCAGCGCGATGCCCAGCAGACCCAGGCGCACCACCCACAACAACGGGCCGAATTGCCGCAGCGTGACCGCGTAGTTATTCATTGCCTCCCGGCCGATGAACATCTGCAGATTGCCGATCATGTGCACCAGCACGAACAGCACCAGCCCGATGCCGGTGAGCGCCACCACGATCTTGCTGCCGATCGAAGAAGTCAATACCGCAGGCTTTTCATTCATCCAATCCTCCTTCCCTTGAGATGCGCTACCGTCGCGACGTTTGCGCGGGGCGGCGGGGTCCGGTGCCACGGTTCCCTTCGCTGGCCACCGGCAATGCCACGCACCGTGCAAGCGTCAGAAATGAATTCCAGCACGCAACACGGGGGCAAACATATATCCGCGCCCGGAGAGTTGCAAGGGATTTTACCGCACCGTCACACCGCCCAATTTGGACATTGACGGCAAGAGCGAATCTGCCTATATTCCGTGCGTATTCACAACCACCGTCACCGCCCGCGCGGCACGCCGGCCGCGGCGGGTGCAACCCAACAAGGAATGTTTGCTTATGCCCTCTTCCGAATCGACTCCGGTCGCTTCCAACTTCATTCGCGAACTGATCCGGGAAGACCTGCGCACCAACCGCTTCGGCGGCCAAGTGATCACCCGCTTTCCGCCCGAGCCCAACGGCTATCTTCACATCGGCCATGCCAAGGCGATTTGCATCGATTTCGGCATGGCAAAGGAATTCGGCGGCCGCTGCCATCTGCGCTTCGACGATACCAATCCCACCAAGGAGGAGCAGGAATATGTCGATGCCATCACCGCCGATGTGCGCTGGCTTGGCTTCGACTGGGGCGAGCATCTTTATTTCGCTTCCGACTATTTCGAGCAGTTGTATGACTACGCCGTGCAGCTCATCAAGGCCGGCAAGGCTTATGTCGATGATCTCAGCACCGAGGAGATTCGCGCATACCGCGGCACGCTGACCGAGCCGGGCCGCAACAGCCCCTGGCGCGACCGCTCCGTCGAGGAAAACCTCGACTTGTTTGCACGCATGCGTGCCGGCGAATTCCCCGACGGCGCCAAAGTTCTGCGCGCCAAGATCGACATGGCCTCGCCCAATCTCAATCTGCGCGATCCCGTGATGTATCGCATCCGCCATGCCACGCATCATCGCACCGGCGACAAATGGTGCATCTATCCCATGTACGATTGGGCGCACGGCCAGTCCGACTCCATCGAAGGCATCACCCATTCCATCTGCACGCTGGAATACGAGGATCATCGCCCGCTCTACGACTGGTTCCTCGATGCCCTCGGCATTCATCATCCGCAGCAGATCGAGTTTGCGCGCCTCAACCTCACCTACACCGTGATGAGCAAGCGCAAGCTGCTGCAGCTCGTCGAGCAGGGACATGTCAGCGGCTGGGACGATCCCCGCCTGCCCACGCTCGCCGGCTTGCGGCGCCGCGGCTTTCCCCCCGAAGCCATCCGCGATTTTTGCGAACGCATCGGGGTCGCCAAGAGCAACAGCGTGGTCGACGTCGGCCTGCTCGAACATTGCGTGCGCGAGTATCTCAACCGCCATGCCCCGCGTGTCATGGCGGTGTTGCGCCCGCTGCGCGTGGTGATCACCAACTATCCGGAAGGCCGGGTCGAGGAAATGGAGGCGATCAACAACCCCGAAGACCCCGCCGCCGGCACCCGCCGCGTGCCGTTCACGCGCGTGCTTTACATCGAGCGCGACGACTTCCGGGAAGATCCTCCCAGGAAATTCTTCCGCCTGGCGCCCGGTCGGGAAGTGCGCCTGCGTTACGCCTACTTCATCACCTGCACCGAGGTCGTGAAAGATCCGGCCACCGGCGAGATCATCGAGCTGCGCTGCACCTACGATCCCGCCACGCGCGGTGGCGATTCACCCGACGGGCGCAAGGTGAAGGGCACGATTCACTGGGTCTCCGCGGCGCATGCGCGCAAAGTCGAAGTGCGGTTGTATGACCGCCTTTTTCTCAAAGAAAATCCCGACGACAACAAAGACTTCCTGGCACAGCTCAATCCCAACTCGCTCGAAGTGCTGAAAGACTGTCTCGTCGAGCCGGGTCTCGCGCAGGCCGCGCCCGGCAGCCGCTTTCAGTTTGAGCGGCTCGGTTATTTTTGCGTGGACACGGTCGACTCCAGGCCCGGGCAGCCGGTGTTCAATCGCATCGTGCCCTTGAAGGACTCCTGGAGCAAAATCGAAAAAGCCGGCAATGCC
Organism: candidate division KSB1 bacterium; assembly: GCA_034506255.1. Taxonomy (NCBI): domain Bacteria; kingdom Pseudomonadati; order Candidatus Zhuqueibacterales; family Candidatus Zhuqueibacteraceae; genus Candidatus Coneutiohabitans; species Candidatus Coneutiohabitans thermophilus. The sequence continues at coordinate 192,715 of JAPDPX010000005.1, forward strand.
GACTGAGGTGCGCTGACCCTGCTGATGATATGCACGACGCAAACATGATTCGCTGCATGCCCCACCTGCCGCGGTCATGTTTCTCCTGCTGCCATTTTTTTCGAACACGGGCAACCACCAGAACTGTCTTCGCTCGTCCAAACCGGGTTCGCGCCGGCCGGCGCACGCGGCAGAATGGCAACGCGGCGGTGGGGCGGGAAGTTTGTGACCGTCCCATGGCTCACCGAGATGGCATTATCTCACCTCATTAGGAGCCTGCGATGAAAGCCATGATCCTCACCCGCCTGGCGGCGCTCACGCAGAACCCCGCGCCGCTGACGCTGACGGATCTTCCCGATCCGGTTCCGCACGACGATGAAATTCTCATCAGAGTTGCCGCGTGCGCGGTGTGCCACACCGAGCTGGATGAAATCGAAGGCCGCACCCCGCCGCCGCGCCTGCCGGTGGTGCCGGGCCATCAGGTGGTGGGCCGGGTCGAATCCGCCGGCGGCCCCTTCAAGCCCGGTGAGCGCGTCGGCGTGGCCTGGATTTTCTCCGCCTGCGGCACGTGCCACTTTTGCCGGCGCGGCGATGAGAATTTGTGTCCGCAATTCCAAGCCACCGGCCGCGATGCCAACGGCGGCTATGCGGAACTCATGACCGTTCCCGCGGCTTTCGCCTTCCCCATCCCCGACATTTTCTCCGATGCGCAAGCGGCACCCCTGTTGTGCGCCGGCGCGATTGGTTATCGCTCATTGCGTCTCACCGGCTTGCAAGACGGTCAAAAGCTCGGACTCACCGGCTTCGGCGCTTCCGGCCATCTCGTCCTCAAGCTGGCACGGCGGCAATTTCCCCGATCGCAAATTTTTGTCTTTGCGCGCAGTGCAACAGAACGGGCCTTTGCGCTGGAGCTGGGTGCGGCCTGGGCGGGCGACACGGAAGAAAAAGCGCCGGAAAAGCTGCATGCCATCATCGACACCACACCGGTGTGGCGCCCGATCGTGGCGGCGCTGGAGAATTTGGAACCCGGCGGCCGGCTGGTGATCAACGCCATTCGCAAAGAGGAGACGGACAAAGCGGCCTTGCTGCGCCTGGATTATCCCGGCCATCTTTGGCTCGAAAAGGAGATCAAAAGCGTGGCCAACGTCAGCCGGCGGGACGTGGCTGAATTTTTGGCGCTCGCCGCGCAAATCCCCCTCAAACCCGAGGTGCAGGAGTTTCCCCTGGAAGAGGCCAACACCGCCCTGCTCGAACTGAAGGCGCGCAACCTCCGCGGGGCCAAGGTGCTGCGGATTGCCTAGCGCAATTCTGCTTTGCAAAGTCTATCCCCGTTGTCATCCCGGCGCAGCCTCCGGGCCTCTTGTGCAACGGTGCCCTGTTCAGAACCGGCTGCCAGGGGCCGGGGTTATGCCCCCATGATGTGAACTGGCGTTCCGGCAGTGCGGGCGCTTTTGGGAGAGGCATCATGAAAAAAATCTCTTCAGCGCTCACTCCCGCCCTCGCCCTTTTTCTCCTCAGCGGCAATCGCTCCGCCTCCCAATGCAAGCAACTGCCGCCGGTGACGGACAAAATTCTCATGCTGCATTTTGCTGACGGCCATGCCGAACATTATGGCCACGGGCAGACTGGCAATGATGATCGTGTCGTCAAATCCGAACCGCTGCTTGTGTGGGCGATGCGCACCGTCTCCTACACCCTGAGCAGCACCGACGATCCCAACTATGCCACGCCGCGCCCGCCGCTCAAAGTGGGCCGCAAGAGCAGGGGCGGGGATTTCGGCTTGAACGCGGCGCAAAGATACCCCGGCGTGCTCGAGCATTTCATCTATCTGGAACTGCCCCATCCCCTGCGGCACGGCAAAACCCAGCGTTGGCAATTTCCCCATTGGGATTGCACCCCCAGCGCGACGCGCAGCAACGGTCTGCGGCGGGCGTGGGTCCGGGGTGGCCTCCGCTTCAGGAGCCAGATTCGGCGCACAGCCACAGGAAGTGCGAAATGAAAATTGCAAAACGCGGCATGCGCTGCAGAGCAGCGGTGGCCGCAAAGAAACCTTTACCGAGGAGGTGGAAAATGATGGAATGCCCCGGGCGTTTTTTACGCGCGGCCGGCATGGCGGCACTCATACTGGCCGGCAGCGCAACGGCCCAGCCTGCGCCGCCACTGGCCGCCCGCCATCCCAAAGTCGACACCCTTCACGGCGAGCAACGCAGGGATGATTATTTCTGGCTGCGGGAAAAGGACAATCCGGCGGTGCGGCAATACCTCGCAGCCGAGAATGCCTACGCCGAAAAACTGCTGGCCTTCACCAAACCGCTGCAGGAAAAGTTGTATCAGGAAATGCTCGGCCGCATCAAGGAAACCGATCTCTCCGTGCCCTATCGCGAAGGCGATTACTTTTACTACAGCCGCACTGAGCAGGGCCGGCAGTATCCCATCTACTGCCGCAAAGCCGGCTCCCTTGCCGCACCCGAGGAAATCACGCTCGATCTCAACCAGCTCGCCCGGGGCAGGGTGTTCCTGGGGCTCGGTGCCTATGCCGTGAGCGATGACGGCAACCTGCTTGCTTATGCCATCGACACCACCGGCTTCCGTGTCTATGATCTGCAGATCAAGGATCTGCGCACCGGCGAATTGCTGCCCGATCGTGCCCATGATGTCGGCTCGGTGTTTTGGGCGGCGGACAACCGCACGCTGTTCTACGTGACCAAGGACGCGGCCAAGCGGCCTTATCGCCTCCATCGCCACGTGCTCGGCAGCCAGCCGGAGCTGTTGTATGAAGAGCAGGACGAACGCTTCAGCCTGTGGGGCGGCCGCACACGCAGCCAGGCTTATTTGATCGTTTATTCCGCCAGCCTGACTTCCACCGAGGCGCGCTTCATTTCCGCCGGCGCGCCGCACAGCGCGTGGCAGATCCTGCTGCCACGCCGGCCCGACCGCCAGTTCGAGATCGAACATCATGGCGACCGGTTCTACATTCGCGTGAATGACGCCGGCCGCAATTTCCGGCTGGTGAGCGCACCGGTGAGCGATCCCGGCGAAAAAAACTGGCAGGAGATCGTGCCGCACCGGCAGGAGGTGATGCTGGAGGGCATCGATTGCTTCGCCCGCCACTACGTGCTCTATGAACGCCACAACGGGCTGGAACAGATCCGCATCACCGACCTGCAAACCGGGGTGAGCCATTATCTCGCATTTCCCGAAGCGGTGTACACCGCCGCTGCAGGCACCAACCGCGTGTGGGACACCCCGACACTGCGCTACCACTACCAGTCGCTGATCACGCCCGGCTCGGTGTATGACTACGACATGACCACGCGCACCAGCACGCTGCTCAAACAAACCGAGGTGCGGGGTGGCTACGACAAAAATCAATATCGCTGCGAACGGCTGTTTGCCACCGCGCGCGACGGCACGCGCATTCCGATTTCGATTGTCTATAAAAAAGGCTTCAAGAAAAACGGCCGCGCGCCGCTGCTGCTCAACGGTTATGGCGCCTATGGTTACGCTTATGACGCCGGCTTCAACTCCAATCGTCTGAGCCTGCTCGACCGCGGCTTTGCGGTGGCGATTGCACACATTCGCGGCGGCGGCGAGCTGGGCAAGGCCTGGCACGACCAGGGTCGCATGCAAAACAAGATGAACACCTTCACTGATTTCATCGCCTGCGCCGAGTTTCTGATCGCACAGAAATTCACAGCGCGGGACAAGTTGATCATCGAAGGCGGCAGCGCCGGCGGCCTGCTGATGGGTGCGGTCACCAATCTGCGTCCGGATCTCTTCAAAGCCGTGGTCAGCCACGTGCCGTTCGTGGACGTGATCAACACCATGCTCGATGAGAGCCTGCCGCTCACCGTGGCGGAGTTCGAGGAGTGGGGCAATCCGCGCAAACCGGAGGAATATGCCTGGCTCAGGCAATATTGCCCCTACACCAATCTGGCCGCCAAAGCCTACCCCGCCATGCTGCTGAAGACGGCATTCAACGACAGCCAGGTGATGTATTGGGAGCCGGCGAAATATGTGGCGAAATTGCGGCGCCTGAAGACGGACCGCAATCCGCTGGTGTTCGTGATCAACATGGGCGCCGGCCACGGCGGCGCTTCGGGGCGCTACGACCGGCTGCGCGAGATCGCGCTGGATTATGCCTTCATGTTGTGGCAGGCGGGCGTGGTGCAGCCGCCGCAGTGAGCGTGCGAGCAGTTGCCCGTGAAGGTTTGCATTTCACACCAATCCGCACGATCCGGAACCAAGGAGGGTAACGGCGCTCGCGAAGACGCCGAGTGCGCGGCGTTTTTTTCATTAGAGCTTTTCCCGGCACTCTCCGCGTCCCGGCGGTGAGTGTTTGTTTTCCTCGTCATCAAAACACGTTCACCGTGAAGACGCACAGGTGCACCAAGAAAAGACTCGAGTCATGATTGGGAAATCCTGGCGAACCTTTGCGGCTTTGCGTGCCGGCGTGAATGCTTTTTGGCCAAACTGGCAGGCGCCGGAGACTTGCAGAATCGTCACGAAACCCGCGTAAACACAGATCGAAAGCGCACGCCGCGCGGGCGTCTTTGCCTTTGCAGCGAGCCGCTCTGGAAGCGACTAACTTGAAACTGCCAGGCGCACTCAAGCCAACCCCATTCTCCATGGGAAAAAAGCCTCTCACGCGGTGCCGTCACGAATCAGCACAGCGTCATCACCGCGGAGCCGGTCCGGCAGAACCGCCGGCCGTTCCTCCCCGCCAGAATCACGCTCGTGACATTTTGCCCAACACCAGCGCAAGGATTGCGTATCATGCGCCAGTCTTTTCGCGGGCGCCCGGCGCAGCACAGCCGGGCTGGCCGCCTTGCGATCGCATCAATCACAGGGATCAAAAATGAGCCAATCGAAACTAAAATTCGTGCCAGAGGGAATTCTCGTCCTGGCGCTGGCGCTGATCAAACTCACGCTGCATTTTTTGACGAACACCAATTACGAGCTGCACCGTGATGTTTATCTTTATCTGGCCCTGGCGGATCATCCCGCGTGGGGCTACGTCTCGGTGCCGCCGCTCACGCCGATGATCGGCAAGGTGGCGCTGTGGCTGCTCGGCCACAACGCCTTTGCCGCGGGTTTCTTTCCCGCCCTGATCGGCGCCGTGTCGATCATCATCATTGCGCTGCTGGTGAAAGAACTCGGCGGTGGCCGGTGGGCGCTGGTGCTGGCGTGCGCGGCATTCCTGCTGTCACCGGCCTTTCTGCGCAGCAACACGTTCTTGATGCCGGTTTCGTTCGACCAGTTTGCCTGGCTGCTCAGCGGCTATCTCATGGTCAAACTCATCAGGACGCAAAATCCGCGGTATTGGATCTGGCTGGGCCTCACCTGGGGCCTGGCCTTTTTGAATAAGTATGCCATCGTGTTCTTCGTGCTCGCCGCATTGCTGGCCTTGCTGCTCACCCCGCAGAGAAATCTCTTCTGGTCCAAACACTTTGTTGCCGGGGTGGTGCTGGGCACGCTGATTATTCTGCCCAACCTGCTCTGGCAGCACAACCACAATTGGCCAGTGATCGGGCATATGGCAGAATTGCGGCGCACGCAGTTGGTGCATGTCGAACCCGCCGGTTTCCTCATGCAGCAGTTGCTCATGAATCTGCATGCCTTGCCGCTGTGGCTCGCGGGATTGTTCCATCTGCTCTTTGCGCCGGCGGCACGGGAGTGGCGCGCCCTGGGCCTGACCTGCGTGTTGGTGATTCTGATCTTGATGGCGCTGAGCGGGAAAGCCTACTACACGCTGGGCGCGTATCCGCTGTTGTTCGCCGCCGGCGGGGTTGCGTTCGAAAGGCTGGAGGCGCTGCGCGGGCGGGTGTTGCGGCCGGCGATGCTGGCGATCATGATTCTGATCGCCCTGCCTGCGCTTCCCTACGGCCTGCCGGTGCTGCCGCTGGAGCGGATGGCGGCTTACGCCCAGGCGAGCCGGGCCTGGGGAATGGAGGGCGCGCTGGCTTGGGAAGACGGTCGCGTGCACGAGCTGCCGCAGGATTATGCGGATATGACCGGCTGGCGCGAGCTGGCAGAGATCGTCATCCGGACGTATGACGGTTTGAGCGCAGCGGAAAAGGCGCATACCACCATTTACGCCGAAAATTACGGTCAAGCCGGCGCGATCAAATTCTATGGAAGAAAACGCGGTTTGCCGGAGCCGGTGAGCTTCAATGAATCGTTCGTGCTCTGGGCGCCCGACAGCGTGGCGCTCGGCACGCTGATCTACCTGAATGATGAGCTGGGCGCGGACCTGCAGCCTCACTTCGGGGAGATCGAGCTGGCCGGCCGGGTGAACAACCGCTATTTCCGCGAGAACGGCGTGCAGGTTTACCTGTGCCGCAATCCGCGCGAGGGCCTGGCGGCGTTCTATCGCAGCCGCGTCGCGAGCCAGAAGAATCACTATCGCTGAGTCGTGTTTGCAGAGCGGGATGACCGGGCTGACAGCCATGCTGCAACGGCGCGGCATTGTGGTGCAAAAAATCCCGTAAATAACCCGGTCATGGGCCGGGTTTGCGCGGGCTCATCGCGGGATGACACCATGAGAAAAAACAGGCAGGGAACGAATGCTCTGCGCGGCTTAATCAAAAAAGCAACCCCACGGCTGGCCCGCTCGGAGCCACCCGTGGGGTTGTCGCAATGCCGCCGCGGCACTCACTCGTAGCGCAGGGACTCGATGGGATCCAGGCGTGCGGCTTTGGCTGCGGGATAAATACCGAAGAAAAATCCCACCAGCGAACAGAAAAACAGTGCGAGGAAGATCGCCCCGACGGGCAGGGTCACCGCCAAACCGAAGACGGCCTTGATCAACTGGCCCACGCCGATGCCGAGCACGATGCCGATCGCCCCGCCGATCTCGCACAGCACGATGGCTTCGATGAGAAACTGCTGCAGAATCGCACGGCGCTTGGCGCCGACGGCCTTGCGGATGCCGATCTCACGGGTGCGTTCGGTGACCGACACCAGCATGATGTTCATGATGCCCACGCCCGCGACGATCAGCGAAATGCCGGCAATCACCAAACCCGCCCAGGCGGCGACGCTGGTGAGTTTGTTGGCGGTTTCGATGAGCGACCCGCTGGAGAAGATTTCGAAGTCATTGTCCTCACCCGGCAGCACCTTGCGCACGGCGCGCAGAATGCCGGTCACCTGCTCGACGGTGGCCTCATATTGCGACGGGCTGGCCGCCTGCACTTGAATCGACAGCGAACGCTTGGCGCCATAAATCTTTTCGAACGTGCTGAGGGGAATGATGACAAGATTGTCCTGGCTGTTGCCGAACACCCGGCCCTTCTCCTCCAGCGTGCCCACCACCAGGAAGCGCTCGGCATCCACGCGGATTTCACTGCCCACCGGATCTTCAAAGGGAAAGAGACGGCTGATGAGATCGCTGCCCAGGATCACAACATGGCTGGCATACTGCTCATCCGTCGGATTGAGGAAGCGGCCGGCGCGCAGCAGGTAGCCGTTGTTGTCGAGGTATTCGCTGGTGGCGCCCACCACGGTGATGGTCGGCGTGGTTTTGCGGTCGCGGTATCGAATCACTGCGCCGAACTGCATGTGCTCGCCACTGACGCTGCGGGCCAGCGAAGCGTGCGTCATGACGGCTTCGAGCTCGGCTTCGCGCAGGTCTTTGCGATTCTGATAGCGCAGCCACTGCTCGCGGCTGGTGATGATGGGGGGAAATTTTTGAACCTGAAAGGTGTTCGCGCCCAGCACCGTGAGCTGGCGTTCCAGATCCCGCTGAAAGCCGCCCACGATCGACTGCATGCCGATGATGGTCATCACCCCGATGATGACACCGAGCAGGGTGAGCGAGGACCGCAGCTTGTTGGCGCGAATGGCACTCAGCGCAATGTCGAGATTTTCCCGGAAGATCATGACTGACACTCCTGCGCGCCGCGTGCCGGGCCGGCGCACGTGCCCGCGTGTTCGAGTTTATTCATGGCGCAGCGTCTCCGTCGGATTCAGCCGCGCCGCCTTGCTGGCCGGATAGATGCCGAAAAACAGACCAATGGTCACCACGAACCCCAAACCGAGCACGATGATCCAGGGCGTGAACACCACGGGAAAGGAAAAGGCCTGTTTGACGGCAAGCGCGACCCCCACCGCGGCCACAATGCCGAGCACGACGCCCAGGCTGCAAATGATCATGGTTTCCACCAGAAACTGCCAGAGAATGTCGCGCCGCTTCGCGCCGATGGCCTTGCGAATGCCGATCTCACGCGTGCGCTCCGTCACCGAGACCAGCATGATGTTCATGATGCCGATGCCGCCCACCAGCAGCGAGATCGAGCCGACCCCGATGGCGAGCGCCCACAGGCCGGAGGTCAGGCTGTCGTAGAGATTGGTGAGCAGGCTTTGGCGGTTGATGGCGAAGTCATCCTCTTTGTGGGGCGGCACTTTGCGCACGCGGCGCAGGATGCCGGTGAGTTCGTCCGCGGCGGCGTCGAGCAGGGCGGGATGATTGACCTTGACCTGAATCTCGATCGAGCGGCGGTGACCGAAGGCGTTCTCGAACGTGCCGAAAGGAATGACCACCAGCACGTTGGGATTGAAGCCGAATATCTTGCCGCGCTGGGCGAGCACGCCGACGATGCGAAAGCGCCGGCCGCCGATGCTGAGGCGCTCGCCCACGGGATCGGCGCGGCCAAACAGCTTCTCGGCCACCTCCGCGCCCAGTACGCAGACATTGCGGCGGTAGGCCACATCCTGCGCGGAGATGAAGCGGCCGCGATCCGGCATGGTGTTGCTGGTCACCATGTAATTGTCGTTGGTGCCGGCGATCAGCACGCTGCTGATGGCAAGGTCGCGGTATTTGACGGTGGCGCGGGTGTAGATGCTGGGCGTGACCGCCTTCACCAACGTGGCATGTCTCGCCACCGCCTCGTATTCGCGCAGGGTGATGTCCCTGCGGTTGCGGAACCGCACCCAGTCTTCCTGGTTGTTGTTGACCCAGGCGTATTTCTGGATGTAGAGGGTGTCGGTGCCGATCGAGGAAATCTCTTCATAGAAGGCCTGATTGATGCCCTGAATCAACGCCACGATCGTGATCACCGTCATCACGCCGATCACGATGCCCAGCGTGGTCAGCAGGAAGCGCAGCTTGTTGGCGCGCAGCGCCTGCAGGGCAATCTTGGTGCCTTCCCACAGGTCGGAGAAAATGGGTAGCATAATTTTGCTGCTTTCACTCACACACACCACGGCGGCGCATCAGCCGCCGGGTGGCACAGCCCGCCATTCGAAGGGATCGGGGCCGCCGTCTCAGTTCGCCCGTGCGATCAGGGCATCGGACTCGATGCGGCCGTCGCGCAACCGCACAATCCGCCGCGCATGCTCGGCGATGTATTCTTCGTGCGTGACCAAAATGATGGTGTTGCCCTGACGGTGCAGCTCGGCAAAGATGTTCATGATCTCGTCGCCGGTGACGGTGTCGAGATTGCCGGTGGGCTCGTCCGCCAGGATGATCGAGGGATTGTTCACCAGGGCGCGGGCGATGGCGACGCGCTGGCGCTGGCCGCCGGACAGCTCGTTGGGTTTGTGATTCATGCGATCGGCGAGGCCGACGCGCTCGAGCGCGGTTTTTGCCTGGGCGCGGCGTTTGGCCGCTGACACACCGGCATAAACCAACGGCAGCTCGACGTTGTGCAACGCGGTGGCGCGCGGCAACAGGTTGAAGGTCTGAAAGACGAAGCCGATGCGGCGGTTGCGAATCTCGGCCAACTGATCATCATCCATCTTGTGAACATCCTCGCCGCCGAAGCGGTAGCGGCCCGCCGTGGGCGTGTCCAGGCACCCGAGAATGTTCATCAGCGTGGACTTGCCCGAGCCGGAGGGCCCCATGATGGCAACATATTCGTTCTCGTCGATCTGCAGATCCACGCCACGCAGGGCATTCACTTCAATCTCGCCGATGGCGTAGGTCTTGACAAGTTGCTGCACGTCGATTAGCATGGTCGTCCTTCCGATTTTTGGCCACCGGCCTGTCGCCCGGCGGGCGCCTGCCGGCGGCGGCCATTACGACTGTTCCTTTTTCCCATCCTTCTTCGGGGCTTCTTCATTTTTGACCTTCACGCGATCACCGTCCTTGAGGACGCGCGACAGGATGCGATAGGGGCCGGTAATGACTTCGTCATTCTCCTGCAGACCACTGGTCACTTCGACGTGGGTTTCATCGCTGATGCCGGTGATCACTGGCACCATCACCGCCTTGCCGTCGCGCACCACGAACGCCACTTCGATCAGGTCCTTTTTGGCGGTGACCGCCGGCTCCTGTTGCGCCTCCTCGTTGGCGGAGATCTCCCGCACCTTGTTCTTTTCTTCGCGCTCCCGGCGCGCGGCACGACTTTCCATGTAGGCCAGCGTGGTGTCCTTCAAATCACTCTTCGGCCGCACGGTGACACACTGCAGCGGTATGTTCAGCACGTTCTCGTGACGGTCGGTTTGAATGTCCACCGTCGCCGACATTCCGGGCCGCAACTTGGGATGGTTCTCCAAAATCTTCACGGTCACGTCGAAATTGGTAATTTCCTCCTGCGTGCCACGGCCGATGGTGGTGGCGGAATTGGCAATCTTGGTGACGGTGCAGGCCAGGGGTTGATCCGGCAGGGCATCAACCTCCAGTTTGGCGGAGTCGCCAACGTCAATCAGGATCACGTCGTTCTCATCGATCTGTGCGATCATCTCCATCTCCGAAAGATCGCCGACGGTCATGATGACATCGGAGGTGAATTGCGAGCCCAGCGCAATCTCACCCACCTCCTTGTTGAGCTGGATGACGGTGCCGTCAATCGGCGAGGTCAGGGTGGTCTTGGCGAGATCATCCTGCGCCTGATTGAACGCGGCGCGCGCCTCCTCCACACTGCTTTCCGCCAGGGTGAGCGAGGCTTTCACCCCCTCCAGCTCGGCCTGCGAATAGAGATTGCGCGCAAAGAGCTCCTGCGCGCGTTGATAGTCGCTGCGCGCCTTGATCAAATTGGCTTCGGCGGATTTGACCGCCGAACGGGCGCGGTCCAGCGCGGCGAGATAACGCGTGCGGTCCAGCTCGACCAGCACCTGCCCCTTCCTGACGGGGTCGCCTTCCTGAACGTGCAGTTTCACGATTTCCCCCGAGACGTTGGCGGAGATCTTGACTTCGATGACCGGCTTCACCTTGCCCGAGCCGGAAACAGTTTGAAGCACGTCGGAGCGTCTCACCTTTTCCGTCTGCACCTCGATCTCATCGCCGCGCCCGCGCCGCAAATTGAAAAACACCACGACCCCCACCAGAATGATTCCGGCGAGGCCAATCAGCATCTTCTTACGTTTCGACATATCGGCTTCCTTCTCCCACGGGGGACTTCTGTGAACAGGGGCTGGCCAGCGGCCTCACCGCTCCGGGCGGACCGGCGACGCCAGACTCACCCACCTGGCCATGTCTGGCTGGCAATTACTCTTCCAGTGTACCCATGCTGTTTTTCAACTGGGCATAGGCAATCATGCTGTCGTACTTGGCACGCACCAGGGTGGCGCGCGCCCGGGTCAGGTTGGCCTGGGCGTTGATGATGTCCAGCAGCGTGCCGGCGCCGACGCGATAGCGCTCCTGCGCCAGGCGCAAATCCTCCTGCGCCGACTTGAGATTGTCCGAATTGATCGCGGTAATTTCCTTCCAGGCCTGCAGGCTGAGCAGCGCTTGTTCGGCCTCCAGCCGGATGGTGCGCAGACGGTCGGTGTAGTTTTCCTCGGCGATGCGGTAGTTCAGACTCTCACGTTCGAGGGTGGCCTTGTCCGAGAAGCCATTGAACAGGTTCAACCGCATGTCGATGCCGGCGGAGGCATTCCAATTTTTGTCGAAGCCGGAATAGACCCGCTCGAATTCGTTGTGACTGCGGCGATAGCCGCCGGAAAGAGAAAAACTCGGCAGAAAGGCGGTGCGCGCCAGGTTTTTGCCGATCTCCGCACTGCGCATTTGAAACTTGTAGCTCTGCAAGTCGGGGTTCTTTTCGACCGCCACCTTGAGCACCTCGTCCAGCGTGTATTCCCGCATCTCGGGGAGGGTTTCCACATCAATGATTTCCAGCTCCGCCTCCGGCGGCCGGCCCATGGCAACATTCAAAAGCGAACGGGCATTGCGCACGGCATTTTGCTGGGTGATGAGATTGATGCGGTCGTTGCCGAGCTGGGTGCGCTGGCGAAAGACGTCACCCTGGGCCACCGAGCCGATCTCGTACATGCTCTCGGTGCGTTTGAGCTGCTCCTCGCTCAGCTTCACGGCCTCTTCGTAAACCGCCAGAAGCTGGCGTTCCTTCAGGTAGCCAAAGTAGCGCTGGTGCACCGTCAGAATCGTGTTCTGCCGGGCGGCGGCATAGGTTTTGGCGCTGGCATCTTCGGCGGCTCCCGCCTGCCGGATGCGGTTCCAGTTCGCGCCGAAATCGAACAGCGGCACGGCCAGCGAGATTTGCGCGGAATGATCGGAGGTGCTGAAACCCGCCTGCGTCAGGGTCCGGCGCTGGAAAATGGCCTGGCCCGTGACGGGATCGATGCCGACCGGCACGTCGCCCAGCCGGGTGCGAGATCCCTGCCGAAAGCGGCCCGAGGACAGCGCAAGATCCAGCGCGGGCAGGATGCCGGCGCGGGCACGCGCCACGTCCGTGCCGGTGATGCGGTAGCGGCGCTCGGCATTCAACAGGCTGGAATTGCCGCGCAACGCAATGCTGATGCACTCCTGCAGCGTCAGGGGTTTGCCATTTTGTGCCAGGCCCGCGGTTGTCAGCGCCAGCAGTGCACCGCAGACCAATGCCACTTGGTGTTTCATCATCACCACAACTCTCCTAGGTTTCGACGTTCAACGGAACATCATTTTGAGACCGAATCCAATGCCCGCGATGGCGGCCCACCACAGGAACAGCACAGTCATGCTCTTGTTGGTGGCGAATTTGTAGGCGGCGGCAAAACCGAAGCCCAGCACAATCACCCACCAGAGGATGAACAAATCGATCTGCGACAGCAGAAAATAGAGCGGGGTTTGATTGTCTTCGGGCGGCAGCAGAAATGCCAGACTGGTCGCACTCTCCAGCACGCCGCGCGCTTTCATCACCGGCGCGTTGATGAGCGTGCTCAAGACCGAGACCATCCCGCTCCAGGAGGTGGTGGCAAAAAGCGTCTTGAATTTGGCCTCGCCGCCCAGCAACACGTTGCCGGTGAACAGCAAGACGCCGCTGATCAGCAGATAGATGAGGGGCGTCATCACCACCGCCATGATGGGGGTGGAAATTTTGGTCATTTTCTCCATCACCGCAAGCTGTTGTTCGGTAATCTCGGGATTGTGCTTGCGCACTTCGGTGCGCTGGCTTTCGAGAATCAAATCCTGGGAAAAAAGGGAAAATCCCAGGGAAACCAGCACCGCGATGATCATGGGCGGGAGCCAGGTGGGGCGTGCGGCGATGTCGCGCATCGTCGCCGCGGGTACGGTGAACACACCGAGCAAACGTTCAAACACCCCCATCGTCTGCGGGGAAACAGGGGCATTCGTGCCGGCTTCTGCAAGATTCATTGCTTTCTCCCTCCTCTGGTGACTTTGATCTTTTGCAATACAGCTTCTTCACAACCTTTTCAAGCCCTAACAAGCGCATTGATGATTGGGCTGAGACGTCCTTGTCCGGCCCGTCGTGCCACCGCCCGTGCCGCGGCAACTCCCCGGCCGCACGAGGGCGGGAATGGCAACCTCTTGCCGCGGCCGGGACATGCGGAAACGCCAATGTTTTTCGGACTTGCCTTGTTGATTTCGTCGCTGCGGTTTCCCCGCCAGGAGCTCAAACACAGGCGACTGAGACGGACGATTCAATGAAAAGTTTCCGGCGGATTGCTCTCGGTGCGATTGTCCTGCGCCAGGATTTGGTCTTTGATCTGCAACAGGTAGGCGCGTGCCGCTTCATGCTCGTTGGGGATCAGGCCATCGAGGATCGCCTCTTCAATGGCAGTTTTCAACCTGCCCACCAACGGCCCGGGGGAGAGGTTGCACAGGGCCATGATCTCCTCCCCACGCACCGGCGATTGAAACGCGCGCATGCGGTCCTTCTCTTCGACTTCCTTCAGGCGCTGGACGACAAAGTCGAAATTCTCCAGATGCTGCCTGCGGCGCTGCGGGTTGCCGGAGGTGATGTCCGAACGGCACAGCATCAGCAGATCTTCCAAATCTTCCCCCGCCTGAAACAGCAGGCGCCGGTAGGCGGAATCGGTGCAGGCCTCCTCGGTCAGCGCGATCGGCCGGAGATGCAGGCGGGTGAGTTTCTGCACATAGGCCGCCCATTCCAGCGGCAACTTCAGGCGGCGAAAGATCGCGGGGATCAGGCGGGCGCCGACATCCTCATGGCCGTGAAAAGTCCAGCCTTTGCCGGGTTTGAATTCTTTGGTGCGCGGCTTGGCAATATCATGAAACAGCGCCGCCAGCCGCAGCGGGATTTTCTCCGAGAGACGGCTGAGATTGTTCAGCACCATCAGGGTGTGATTGAACACGTCCTTGTGCTGGTAGCCGGCGTATTCTTCCACCCCCTTCAATTCAACCAGCTCCGGCAGGACGATCGCGAGCACCCCCGCCTGATCGAGCAGGTTGAAACCCAGGGCGGGCCTGGGGGCGGCCATGATCTTGAGCAGCTCCTCGGTGATGCGCTCCTGCGAAATGATGCGCAGGCGCTCGCGCGTCGCCTGCATCGCGGCAAAGGTATCCGGCGCGATGCGGAACTGCAGTTGCGTCGCGAAGCGAATACCGCGCAGAATACGCAGCGGATCGTCGTTGAAAGTGGCCTGCGGCTGCAGCGGCGTGCGAATCACTTTGTGGGTGAGATCATGGCGGCCGTCGTAGGGATCAATCAAGCGGCCGGCTTCGGCGGCGTGCAGGGCGACGGCCATGGCGTTGATGGTGAAATCGCGGCGGGCAAGATCCGCGGGCAAATCCGCGGGAGCCACGTCCGGCTTGCGGGACTCGCCGCGGTAGCTTTCTTTGCGCGCGCCGACAAATTCCAGCCGGCGTCCCTGCCAGTGCAGCATGGCGGTGCCGAATTTTTGAAAGACGGCGGGCTTGGGCGCGTTCAGGTGGCGCGCCAGCGCCGTGGCGAATTGGATGCCGTTGCCCACCACCACGAAATCCATCTCCTTGCGGTTCTCTTCCTCGTTCAGCCGGCGCAGCAGATAATCGCGCACAAAACCGCCCACCAGATAAACAGCGCAGCCCTGGTGATCGGCAAATTCGCCGATGGTTTTGAGAATGGGAAAGTCGCGCAGAATCGTCATGATTGTTGTGCCAGCATCCTGGCAATCGCATGGAAATCGTCATAGGCGTGACAGGCCGTCCCGTTCTGCCGGCACCATTCCGCCAGGTCGTGTTTGGCAAAAATCACCCCGGCCGCTGCCGCCCCGCAGCGATCGGAATAGCCGTCACCGATGTAAACCACTTCCTCACCCGGCCGGCGCAGGCGGCGCACGGGGTAACCCTTGCAATTGCCGCAGCGGCCGCAACTATACTGCCAGTAGGGGAACTCTGCAGCCACACGATCGGGTGGGAGAAAGCGCAAGTGATTGCACACGAACGGGAGCTCCAAACCATGGCGGGCAAGAATCTGCCGGATGTAGACATCGAAGCCATCGCTCAACACGATCAAGGGCCAGTGACGGGCACGGCAAAACGCGACGAATTCCACAAAGCCGGGGGTCAGAGGCTGCTGTGCGCAAAATTCCGCCCGCGCGGCGGGCGTCACCCGCATCGTGGCCAGTTCCTGCTCCTGGCATTGCCGCGAGCTGATCGCTCCGCGTTTCCAGGCGGCCACGCGGCGTTCACAAACCGCCGGGTCGCCAAAGCTGCGGGCCAGCAAACTGCCCACATCGTTTTGTGCAATGGTGCCATCGAAATCCGCGCAGATGATCATGCGAAAAGATAGGGAAAAATGCGCGGGAAGGCAAGCCGCAAAATGGCTGGGGGGTAAGCCTTGGTACCTGATTTTTTCATGCTGGCCTGCTGTTCCCCGGAATTACTGGCGTGTTCACAAAACAACTTCAGTTATTCCGTTCGAAGTCAAGCCAGACTTTTCTCGAATGTGGCGCAGCGTTGACTGCGAAATTCGCCCGTTTGCCGAGGGCGTCACGGCATGCCGCCCAAGAAAATGAACTCCCACGATTTTTGTTCGTGGGGATTCTGTTTTCGTGGGTGGATTTTTGAGATTTGATCTTGACCTCGAGGGTTGAATCTCTGCCGTGCTATGAACAGGGCGTCTCAAGCGGGCTGCCGGTTGTCCTTTCTCTCATCTCGAGGCAGCGCCAGGAAACAGCTTCAGCGGAGCGAAGTGTCCACAGTTGCGCCCCATCCCCCAAATGCGGGCTCCGGAGTGGCCGGTGGAATTTACCACAAAAACCCCGCCCGCAATCACGCCGGGAAATCCAGGTTGTCAGGCAGCAAACGGACGCTGCCAATCCAAACAGGGAGGGCATATTTCCGGGCAGCAGGCATGCGAGGAGAAATCGCGCTGCCGGCAGCTCATTTGCGGGGCACCAAAACGGCCGCGGTTTTGGCCGGCAACAGCAGGCTGCCGCTGGCGGTGATTTCATTCTGCAGGACGTCCTGCCAGGCAAAGGCGGCGGCCGGCAGGGCAATGGCCTGTTGCTGCTGCCCGAGATTGAAATAGGCGAGCACCGTATCGCCTGCCATGGAGCGCGCGAAGCCCCACAGCGCGCGCTTCTCTTCCGCCAGCAAAGGCTGCCACGCCCCGAAGCGCAAAGCCGGATGTTGCGCACGCAAACGCAGCAGGGTGCGATAATGCCGGTGCAGATCGTGATTGAACTGCACCACCGCCGGCGGTGCCTGGCGGCCGATGGTTTCATAGGTTTCCGGCTCATAGGTGAATTCCGGCCAGAGCATCGGCTTGCGGCAATCGGGATCGTCGGCGCCCCACATGCCGGCTTCGTCGCCATAGAAAATCAACGGCGCGCCGGGATGCGTGGCCTGCAACGCCACGATCATCTTCTGCACTTTGACGGCTTCGGGCCCGGGTTTGGTGGGATCATAATTGGGATTGGAACGCGGCGAGCGCTGCCGGTCGTAATCCAAATCCGGATTGCAGATCATACTGGCGAGGCGGTCGGTGTCGTGCGTGTTGACCAGATTCATCAAACCCAAATTGACGGGCGCGGGATAGAGTTTGAGCAGGCGCGCCAATTCTGCCTGAAACTGCGGCGGCGACAGCGTCGCACGCCGCTGATTGATGAAGAACTTCACTATCGCATAGGCGAAGGGATAATTCATCACGGCGTTGAACAAGTCGTTGCTGATCCAATGCGGGGCCTCCTCCCAAATCTCGGCGCAGAGATAAACTTCGGGATTGAGGCGGCGGGCATAGGCACACCACTCCCGCCAGAAGGCCGGGCTGACGTCCCTGGTGGCGTCCAGGCGCCAGCCGTCCACACCGTCGTCGGGATTGCCATCGCCATTGGGGTCCATCCAGCGGCGGGTGATGGCCCAGACATAGGCCTTCACGCCCGCCGGCAGGCCGTTTTCATCCTCGCGAAATTCCGGCAGCGTCCAAACGTCCCACCAGCAGTCGTATTTCATCTCGTCCGCCGGTGTGGCGGGATCGTCCCAGCGTTCGATGGAGAACCAGTTGGCGTATCGGGATTTGGCCTGGTGCGCGATCACATCTTGAAAAGCCCAGAATTCACGGCCGACATGATTGAAGGCGCCGTCGATCACCACCCGCAGGCCACGGGCATGCGCCTGCTTGATCAATTCGAGAAAGACGCTGTCGGCGCTCGACCAGGCCCAGGCGGTGGTGTCCTTTTTCTCGTGGCGCATCAGTTCGAGATCGGCGTCGCGATTGCGGCCGAAATCCGCCTCAATGTGGTGCCAGGTGCTGGCGTCATATTTGTGCAACGAGGGCGATTCAAAAAGCGGGGTGAAATACAGTGCGGTGACGCCGAGATCGGCGAGGTAATCGAGCTTTTCGATGACGCCGATGAGGTCGCCGCCGTACATGCGGTTGAACACGTTCTCGGCGTAGAAGTCGTTGCTGTGCCGGCGCTCCCACGGCTGCAGCTTGTACCAATTCGCAGTCCACGGCGAGAGTTGCCAGGCCGCGCCCTGGTCGCGGCCGAGCGTGCGCGAGGCCGTGGGGTCATTGCCCGGGTCCCCGTTGCGAAAGCGCTCGGGAAAGATTTGATACCACACCGCGCCTTGCGCCCACTGCGGCACATGCACCGCTGCAGACCCGGCCGGCGGTTGCGCCCGGCAGACATCCGTCCAGCCGGCAAGCAGAAGCAGCAACAGGAGGGTTTGGGTGGATTTCACTTGTCGTCCGTCTCTGGTGCAGGAGGGGAGCAGTTGATTTGATCCGACCTTGATGATCGCGCAGGATGCTGTTGCGTGCGCGACGCCGGCTCTGCACCCTCTGATTTCGCGATTTGCGTGCCAACACTCGATTTGCGTTATTCCCGGCTGCCTCCTTTGCGTTGCAGTGGCTCGACCACCGCGGGCATGGTGTCGGGCCGGCGCAACAGGGAGGCAGCAAAATCGGCAATGGGGGCGTGGCAACTGGGCCGGGCGACCCTGGCGGGTGGTCAGGCACTGTCGGCAAATCCCGGCAGGCCGCGCGAACGCACGGCGCGCGGCGCGGCAATGCGAAACCAGACGGTGTAGTTTTCCGGCGAAGTTTGCAGTTCCTGTGCGAGGGCGGGCAGGCTCAGCCAGCGGTGAGCCATCACTTCGCGGGGATCGGGCTGCAGCGCACCGGAGTGATCACCGATGAACACGTGATCGTATTCATGCTCGATCAGGCCGTGTTCGAGTTCCGCCCGGTAAATGAATTGAAACGCCGGCACGAGCGGGCATTCAAAGCCCATCTCCTCGCGCAGGCGCCGGTGCGCCGCACCGGCAAGCGATTCGCCCGGCCGCGGATGACTGCAGCAGGCATTGGTCCACAAGCCGGCCGAATGATATTTGTTCAGCGCGCGGCGTTGCAGCAGCATCTCGCCGCCGGCATTGAAGATGAAGATCGAAAAGGCGCGATGCAACCAGCCCTCACGGTGGGCGGCCAATTTTTCGGCGACGCCCAGGGGCTGATCGTTTTCATCGACCAGAATGACTTGTTCCTGCATGGTTTTCGTCCCGGTCATGCGGCGGCGGTGCGGCGGCCAGCAGGGCATCCAAACGGGCAAACAGCGCCTGCAACCCGTTCTTGTCGGCTGCGCCGGCAAGGCTCAGGTGAATGTGGCCGGCACCGTCGATCACCACCAGCCGGAAATCATCCCGTTCACGATTGTAGTATTGTGTGACCTGACCTTCCCAATCCAGCAGCACAGGGTGGGCGACGCGCGCCTTGATGATGCCGCTCACCAGGCCGCGCGCGAGCACCGGCACCGCCGACAGCATCGCCACCCCATGAATTTCGATGCGCTCCCGATAGCGCTTGTAAAGCGGCCGCACCCAGCCTTCGATGTGCGCCGTGCCCTTGTGATCGGCGAAGGTCACCACGCGAATCTTGTTCGCGGGAAAGTGGCAACTGCGGGAAATGCCGTATTGATCCTGCAACTCGAACGCCAAGGCCGCAGGCAGGCGCACGAGGGAATCCGGCGCCGGAACAGCAGCCGCGCCGCCGAGGTTGGCGGTGACCATTGGTGGTTTCTCCCTGGACTTTTTGTGACTCCTGGTTTCCTCGCCGGAGGCAGCGCCGGCAGAGCCGGTGTGCAACAGGCTCAGGCTCAGCAGAACCAGACACAAGGACTTGGCAGGGCGGGATTTTCTAACTGACTGCTGCGGTGAGGCTGCCGGCATGTCATTTTCCAAACAAAAAGATGTCGGTGAGCTGCGTGGCCAACTCTTCGACCTCCGGCTCGGCGCGGTTGGTGAGAATGATCACGCTGAATTTGTCGTCGGGATAGCGTTGGATGACGTTGCGAAAACCCGAGGTGCTGCCGGTGTGTTGCAGGCGGCGATGACCGCGATAGTCCTGCACGCGCCAGCCGAAGCCATAATCCAGCGGCCGGCCATCCGCCAGAACGCCGGGCGTGAAGGCCTGCTGCAAGGTGGCGGCACTGACCAGTTTTTCCGTGTAAAGCGCCTGATCCCACTTGAACAGGTCTTCGAGGGAGGAATAGATGCCGCCATCACCGAGCACGGCGCTGGTCAGGCTTTGGTCCTTGAGAACAAACGCGCCGTTTTCCTCGCGGTAGCCCAGGGCACGGTGCGGGACGTGCGAGACGCCGTTTTCAAAAGCCACGGTAGTGTGCATGCCCAGCGGCTGGAAGATGTTGGTGCGGAGAAACTCCGCGAAGCGCATGCCGGAAACCCGCTCGACCACCATCGCCAGCACGGCATAGCCGGAATTGCTGTAACGATACTGCGTGCCCGGCGGAAAATAGGTCGAGTCCTGCGCCTGCATGAGCGCGAGCACATCGCGATCGAGCACCTGCACCGTGGCGGTATCGGGCAGAAGGTCTTCGTAGTCGATCAAGCCGGAGGTGTGCTGCAGCAGATGGCGGAGGGTCACGGTGCGGCCGTAAGCCGGGAACTCCGGAAAGATTTCCGTGAGCGTGCGCTCGTAGGTCAGTTTGCCGTGCTCGACCAGCATCATGATGGCCATCGCGGTGAATTGTTTCGTCAGCGAGGCCAGCCGGAAATTGGTGGCGGGCCGCACCGGTGTTTGGTCGGCGAGATTGGCCAGGCCGTAGGCCCGCACGAAAACCGGTTTGCCGCGGTGAATGATCATGACCGCGGCGCCGGGCACTCCCGGCTGATTATAGGCCCTGAACAGGGCTTCCATTTGTGCGATTCTTTCCATACCACAGCCCGGCAACAGGAGCAAAGCCGGTACGGCACAACACAAGGCAGTTGCAAGCGACAGGGGGTTCACGTTGTCATCCGGTTTGTCAAACAGGGAAATTCTGTGCCGCCCCGGCACGACGCGCCACGTCCCCGGCGGTGCCCGGCACTGTGCCATCTCCTGAAATTTTGCATCCAGATTGCTACCATCCGCGAGGAACGCCGATTTGATCGCGACGCCCAACCACCCCAGGGAGCGGGGCATAAAAAATTTTGCGGGCAAACGTGCTGTAAACTCCGGCAAGAGTGACCTGGTTGGTTCTCATCAAAAAAAACGCGCTATATCATGAGAAATTCCACAGGCCACTCCCAACGGAGTTTATAGACTCGCAAGATTCCCATGTCTACAAACAGTTCACTCCCGACGGAGTTTGCGAACACGTCATTTATGCCGGGAAACAGCGTGCCCGCATGCAAAATTTAGGCACTTGATGACCATCCGGCTGCAGCCGTTCCACACGGTTTTGTCCATCATGCTCGCGGGTAGTGATACGATCAATGACTTTTTCATCCGTCTTGGCGACAACCATGCCCGTGCAACCAATCGCCGCCGGGCGCACTAAGCTGCCGGCAGCAACACATTGTCGATCAGGCGGGTCTTGCCGAAAAACACCGCCAGCGAGAGCAGCGCCGGACCGCTGATGGTCTCGAGCTCTTCCAGCGTCACCGGGTCAGCGACGCTCACATAATCCACCACCGCAAGTTTTTCCTGCGCGATGATTGCGCGCATCTCCTGGCGCAGGCTCTCGGCGCGGCGTTCGCCGGCCCGCCACGCCTGCTGTGCCGCGGTCAGGGCACGATACAGCACCGGGGCGGCGCGGCGTTCTTCCGGCGAGAGATAGGCATTGCGCGAGCTCATGGCCAGGCCGTCCGCTTCGCGCACCGTCGGGCACACGATGACTTCCAGATTGAAATCGAGATCCTGTACCATCCGGCGCACCACCACGGTTTGTTGCGCATCCTTCTGGCCGAAATAGGCGCGCGTGGGCTGCACGATATTGAACAGTTTCGCCACCACCGTGGCCACGCCCTGGAAATGCGTGGGCCGCGAGCTGCCCTCCAATGGTCTGGTGACGTTTTGCACGGTAACCACGGTTTGAAAGCCGGGAGGGTACATTTCCCGTTCGTCCGGCGTGAACACCAGATCCGCCGGCACGGCCGCCAGCATCTCCAGATCGCGTTGCAGCGCGCGCGGATAAGTGCTCAAATCCTCACGCGGGCCGAATTGCAGGGGATTGACGAAAATGCTGACCGCGACTTTGTCATTCTCGGCGCGGGCACGCCGCACCAGGGCGAGATGGCCCTCGTGCAAATAGCCCATGGTGGGCACGAAGCCCCAGCGCAAATGCGGCTCCTGCCAGCGCACCGCGCGCACGCGGGCAATTTCAGAGGTGACGATCATGTTCTCTCAGACGGATCAATTCGGCAATGTCAATTTGTTCTGCACCGTCGCGCATCAGCCGCAGCAGCAGGTTGTTGACCGGTGTGGCCACACCCGCCTGCCCGGCGAGCGCCACGATCCTGCCGGTGATCGCCTCGATCTCCGTGGGCGCGCCGCGCTGCACGTCCTGCAGCATGGAAGAATGATTGCCGGCCGTGGCCCGCGCCACGGCCAGCGCCTGCGCGCCGGCTTCGGCGGGATCGAGCGCCACGCCTTGCGTGCGCGCCACACGCGCCGCCTCGGCCACGGCCTCCAGCATCAGGCCGCGCGCCAGCTCGTTTTCCACCAAATAACCGTTGGGTTGGCGCAACAACGCCGTCAGGGAATTGATGCCGGCGCTGATCACCAGCTTGCGCCACAGCACACGGGTGACCTCCGGCAGGACCTGCACCTCCATCTGCGCGTGTTCAAAGAGCTGCAGCAGCCGGTCGAACGCCGGCGTCCATAGCGCCGGCTGCGCCAGACAAGTCGGGCCCTCGCCGGCATGGCGCACCACGCCGGGCCGCACGAGCGTGGCGCCTTGCGACGTGCTGCCCGCGATCACGCGGTGCGGTGACAGCGCGGCCTGTAAAATTTCCGCGTGCCCCAGCCCATTTTGCAGCGTGACCGCCAGTCCCTCCGGCGCCAGAATCTGCTCTGCCAGCGCAGCGGCCTGCGCGGTTTTGTAACTCTTCACCAGAATGAAGGCCAGCTCGACGCAGCCGACTTCGCGCACGTCATTGGCGATGCGCACCCGATGCACGCTGACACGTTGATGGCGGTCGATCAACCGCAGGCCGTGGTGGCGCACGGCCTGCACCTGTTCCGGCCAGTCGCCGCACATGATCAGCTCGCACAGCGCATGCAGACGCGCGGCGAACAGGCTGCCCAACGCGCCGATGCCGATGATTGCAACCCGCATCGCCGTTACGGCGCTTCCGCGTTTCGGATCATTTCCTCCAGCCGGGCCATTTCCTCCGGTGGCATTTGGTAGGTGTGCTCGGCGCCGGGAAAGCGGCCGGAAATCACCTCGTCACGGTAGGAGGCCAGCGCCGCGCGGATGAAGGTGCCGGCCTGGGCATAACGCTTGACGAAACGCGGCTGCAAGCCCTCGAACAAACCCAGCAGATCGTGATACACCAGCACCTGGCCGTCACAGGCCGCGCCTGCGCCGATGCCAATGACGGGAATCTCCAGCCGCGCCGTGATCAGTGCGGCCAGCGGCGCGGGAATCGCCTCCAGCACCAGGGCGAAACAGCCGGCATCCTGCAGAATGAGCGCATCCTGCAGCAGATCGAAAGCGCTTTCCGCGGTTTTGCCCTGCACACGATAGCCGCCGAGCTTGGACAACGATTGCGGGGTCAGCCCGATATGCCCCATCACTGGAATGCCGGCGGCCACGATGGCCTTGACCGCGGGCGCCATCTCCAACCCGCCTTCGAGCTTGACCGCCTCCATCATGCCCTCCTTCAGGAAGCGCGCGGCATTGCGCACGGCTTCCGCCGGCGAGGTTTCGTAAGAACCAAAGGGCATGTCGCCGATTTTGAAGGCGCGTCGCGCGCCGCGAGCCACCGCCCGGCAATGATGCAGCATCTCGCTCATGGTCACCGCCACGGTGCTGTCGTAGCCCAGCATCACCATGCCGAGCGAATCACCCACCAGAATGACTTCCACGCCGGCTTGCTCGACCAGCATGGCCGAGGAATAATCATAGGCGGTCAGCATCACGATTTTCTCGCCGCGCGCCTTTTTCGCGTGCAGATCGGGAATCGTGATTTTGGTTGGTTGGTTTTGCACGGACATGCGGGGCCTGCTCGGCTGAAAAGAAATCACCTGCCGGGTTTGCGCCTGCCGGTCGCCGGCGCAACTCCCGGGCAAAAAAATCTCCAGCGGAAAAAGCCACCCCCAACCGTCCTGCAATGTCTGCACCCGCCGGCAGCTTGCACTCCGTGGAGACGATGCGCGCCAACGAAGTGTTTGCAAAGTAGAAAGATCGCCCAGTAAAGTCAAGCCTCGGTTTCCACCTCTTCGGTAGCGGCTTCGGCAGTGCCTTCGGCGGCGGCCCGGGTTGGTTCTTGCGCCGGCGACGGTGCCGCCGCCGACTGCACCTGCACACGCAGCGCCCGCAGATCCGGCAAGCCGTCCAGTTCCTCCAGCTCCAACTCTTCCACCGGGCCGGTCACCTCGCCGAGGGTGCGAAGATAGTCGAGATATTCACGATATTCGGCGGCTTCCGCCGGCTGGCGATAGACGATCGCGAGCCGTCCGGGCTGGGTCAGGCGCTCGTGCGTGCCCTTGATCAGGGCTTTGTCAATGCGCTGTTTCATGAAGGCCTCGGGCACAAGACAGGCCCCCTCGAGATCGAATCGCTTTTCGTCATGGCGAAAGCGGATGGTCAGCGGCGTGTTTTGCACCAGAATGAGATGGGTCATCTCCAGTGGCACTTTGAGCTTCGGCTTCTCCGCTTCCGCCAGACGGGCCGCGCCGCACATGAGCAGGAGCTGCCACAGGCGGATGTTCTTGAGATAAAGCGGATTGAAGCCGCCCTGCTCCACCAGCGCGGCCCCCAGGTAGATGACATGCGCGATGCCGTCACTTTGGTATTTTTCGAAGTAATGCGGAAAGATGGCTTGCGCTTTTTCCTGCTGCGCAACGAGCAAGCTGCCGATGATTTGATTGAGCCGGGTGAGGCTGTCTTCGAAATCCCGGCGCTGGCGATACACACAGCCGAGGGCGGGATCGAGCGCGGCACGATAAGCGGCGATGTGCTCCCGCACGGTCGCGGAGAACTCCTGCAAGGGCTCGAAACAGGGCTCGACCTCGTGGCGGAGGAATTCCAGCGTGTCCCGTTCCCCGCCCGGATTGAGCACGCGGGACATCGTCTCCAGGTGCTGATTCAGACGATTTTCCAGTTGTGCGAGAAACGGCAACCGCCGTTCGCCCAGGGCGGCGCGGATGGCCTGGCGGGCAAGCTGCAGTTGTCCGGTCAAATCGGCACGGATAGCCTTCTGCCGCTGCGTGGTCGAGTTGCGCACGTCGGACAGGCCGAAGAGCGGATAAACCTCCCTGAAGACGACAGGCGCCATGTCCGCCGGCAGGCCGGCTTCGCGTGCGCGCAGACACGCGAGCGCCGCCGCGTGAAAACGCCATGCCACCACGGGATGCAGAGCGGTGCAGTGTTCCTGGATGACGGCTTCGACGCGCTCGTTCAGCTCCTCCAGGCTGCGCTTGACGGCGGCGGCAAAGAAGGGCAGCAGTTCGTGCAGCTTGAGGACATTCATGGCATGCAGGTCGCCGGGCAGAGCAGAGCCCAGCTCCAACAAGCCCACGAGTTTGCCTTCATCCTGCAGCGGCGCGACGAAAATATTCCGGATTCCCTGCTGCAGCAGGGCGCGCTCGACACCGGTGGCAGCCGGGGCGGCCTCGAGATTTTCGACGATCACGATTTCATTGCGCTGCAGTGCATGTTCGTAGAGCGAACCGGCAAACGTGTCGCATTGTTGCCGGCAGACGTCGCTCAGAATGAAGCTTCCGCCGAGGCTGCGGCCGTGTTCGAGCAACATTTCCGGGGTGCCGGGAATGGCGGCCAGGCCGAGCTGCACCCCCGGCCGTCGCAGCAGGGCACGCAGCTTTTCCTGCACCGCCTGCCGCTGCGCCGGTTCCCTCAGCGCGTGTTTTGCGAGCAGGTCATGTTTGAGCGAGGACAACAAGTGTTGCCCGGTCACCTCGCGGGCGGTGAAAATCGCGAAGCCGTGAAACTCGAAGCATGACGGCGGGATCAACTCATACCAGGCCGCCAGTGCGGTGGGATGAGCGAGCAGCCGGCGAATCTCCCCCGCCGACAGCGGCACCGGCTCGCCGATTTTTTTGATTTCGACGAAGCGCAAATCGAGATCGATCTGATAGTGGCGCGCCAGCCCGGTTTGGGGATCGGCAGTAGTGACAAGCAGGGGATGCTCGAACTGCGTGTCGACATCATAAAAACGCCGCAGAATGTGGGAATAAGCCATGAGAATGCGGTCGCGTCTGAGCGCTGCCGGTTCGAGGTTCATCCCGCGAAGGCTGCCGCCGTTTTCGCCGAAGAGATTGAGCAGTTTGAACGCCGGCGTCAGGTGGAAGGGCTTTTCCGCGAAGGGCACGGCAGCGGCGGCCAGTGCCGTTTCCCAATCAGCATGTGGAAAGACGACGCTGAAGAGCTGCTCCACCAGCGCCTTGTGGCGGGCTATCGCTTCCGGCTCCACCACGGGCTGAATCAGCGCCGGCGCCTTCAGCAATTCCGCCAGCATTTGCCGCGCCGCCGCAGACTTGGCCGGATTGGCGTCAGCGGCATACTGGCGCCACAAGTCGATGAGCGGTTTGAGACTGAGGAAGGATGGGAAGGGAAAGGCGGGTGCTTCTTCGCCCATCGCCGCGCTCCGGCTGGCGAAGGTGACCTGTCCGTTGTCCTGCAGAGGTTCACGATCCATGTTGTCATCTCCATTTTGACGACCATCCTGTCACGACCCGGCCTGGGCCTGAACATTCGCAGCGTTTCACCACCCCGGTGATTTGCAAACCCCGCTTCGATCGGAGAAGTCTGCGCGACACTTTCATCCCGATGGGAGGCCATACAGGCATGGCAAATTATCACCAAAAGACTACTTTTGTAGCAGGCCCCTCAGGGTCGGTGCCTGAAGGCACTACTACGAAAGCTCATTTTCATTCTGACAGGTGCTGCGTGCGGCATGGCAAATTCCCCTGAAGACACCATTCTGGCCGCGGAGATTTTGGCGGCGCCGCTTTGTCCGGTTTGCCACTGATGAAAAATCAGCGCGAGACGGCGTCGATCAGCGTCCTGGCAATTGGTTCAGGGCTGCGTGCCGCATTACGCCTTGCCCATACAGATCGAAATGGAACCCCCCAAAACTCTCACGCACAGAGTTTTGCTGCAGCACTTGCCAAGCAACAAGCCTCCGCACCACAAAAATCACACAGACCATCAGGTTTTCCCTCGTGCGTTGGGAGGGTTGCGTGGTTGTAAAATCTTCGCGGTGCCAGTTCCGACCCCTTTTTGATCTGCCACAACCTGGCTGTGGCCTTCCTCCTGCAGAGCAGGGCATCTGCAGGATCGCAAGATAAAGCCACGGTCAAACCGTGGCAAACGGTCCTTCTTTGCAAAACCCCTGCGGCTGCGGTCCTTGCGTGTTTTGGCTTTTGGATTTATCGCTTCGAACAAGTCAGCAGCATTGGACATCTTGTCTGCCGGCAGGGAGGTCTGCGCGACTCCAC
Source organism: candidate division KSB1 bacterium (assembly GCA_034506255.1). NCBI lineage: Bacteria > Pseudomonadati > Candidatus Zhuqueibacterales > Candidatus Zhuqueibacteraceae > Candidatus Coneutiohabitans > Candidatus Coneutiohabitans thermophilus. The sequence goes on from JAPDPX010000005.1 coordinate 220,218, forward strand.
ACGCAACGGATTGCGATTCACGATGTGTTTCATGCTGGGATATAGGCGCATGGTGACCGTTGCGCCGAGCGCTGTCAGAATTTTCTCACTTTTTTCGAGGGGTGGCGTCGCGGCCATGCAGCATGATCCTCGCTGCGCGGGCATGCGCACGTGGTGCGCACCGCATGCGCACCGGCTGGTCCGGAGGCGGGCCGGAGAGGTTGTCAGCCAATCTTTGCCTGCGCTAATCCACACTTTGCTCGGGGATTGCGCTCTTCCCCGAACAACAATTATTGTCGTGATCCCGGCACGCGGTCAATTCTTGACATCAGCACGCAGCAGAACGTTCAAGGGTTTGGCCGGGGCTTTAACGCAAAATCGTATTTCAATTACCACCGCGCGGCAGGCCGCCATCACCGGCGGGGTGTTTGACCGGCGAAAATAATGGGTTTCCCCGGCGGGCGGTCGTGGCATCTTTTCTGCTGTCACTTGTACGCGGCACATGCACCTCTCGCATGACCACCTCACCAAGACCCCACTCAGACAAAGCCAGCGTGGGCCACTGGATCACCTCCGGCAACTCGTCTTGCACGAGGCCGCTTACACTCGCACAGCGGGTGCACAGTTTTTCTTGCCAGTCAAACAACTTCAGGACGAAAGGACAAGTCGTGAGAAGAACCATACCGCAAGCAGCATGGGCGCCGGCCTTCGGCCTGCTGCTCCTGCTGCACAACGCCGGCGCTCAGGAACTGGGAGCGCCAGCCAACCTTGCCCCACAATCTGCAGCCGGCCACGCCATGCCGTTGGCAGCCAGCCACCAGGCACTGACAACGCCACCTGCAACGTTGCCGGATGAAATTGCAGCCGGTCAAAATGACACAAGTGCGGTGGACACTTCGGGCCATCGGGCCGCGGTCGCGGATACGCTGCCTCAGCCACCGGCCAGTGCAGAGACCGAATCCCAGCTGCCACTTCCCCCCGCGGCGCTCGTCTCCCCGCCCACTGCTGCAACGCCGGCGCTGCCGCATCTCAAAGCACAGGCACCGGCCGCGCAGGGCATGCAGCCCTGGCGCACGCTGTTGCAGCAAACGGTGATCGCGCTGTTGACGCTCGTGATTCTCTTCACCGGTGCCACGTATTCCAGCACGTTTCGCATGCGCCTGTTTCTCTGGCAGGGGGATTATGCGCGTGCGGCAAAAATCTGCGAGCGCAAACTCAGGCGCCGGCCCGAGGATGCCAAACTTTATCTCACGCTGGCCAGCATCTATTTGGCCCTGGACCGCCAGGACGAACGGGCAATCGAAGTGTATCGCAAAGCGCTGCGCTTTGATCCGGCCACCAGCCAGCACGGCAAGATTGCTGCGATCATCGCCCGCTATTGCCGTCACGAAGGCGAAATGGATTCGGAGTTCTGGAAGGTGCTCGGCGGCGCGCTCAACGCATGAGGCGGCACGGCAAACCCGCAGACGCGGCTGCGCCGTGCCTGCGGGCCTGCCGGGGCAGGCCTTCACTTTTGGCAGTGAGGACAGTAGAACGAGCTGCGTCCGACCTGCACCACCCGTTTGATGGTGGCGCCGCAAGTCAGGCAGGCTTCCCCGGCGCGGCTGTACACTTTTAAATGCTGCTGAAAGTAGCCCATTTCGCCGTTGCTGTTGTAGAAATCACTCAGCGTCGTGCCGCCGTTGGCGATCGCGAGTTCCAGGGTTTCACGCACCGCCGCCACCAGCCGGCGCCAGTCTTCCAGCTTCAACCTGCCGGCGGGCCGCTGCGGCCGCAGGCCGGCGCGAAACAGCGCCTCATTCGCATAAATGTTGCCAACCCCCGCAATCTTGCTCGCATCCATCAAATAGTTTTTGATCGGTCGCGCCAGACCGCGCGTTTGGTCATACAGCCGCTCGGGCTGGAATTGTGGCGAGAGCGGCTCGAGGCCGAGATGCTGCAGGTGCACGCAATCGGCGAGCCGGTGCGGCGCAACCGCTTCCACCAGGCCGAAACGTCGCGAGTCGCGAAAGCGCAACTCACTGCCGTCCTCCAGCGCAAAGCGAACATGATCGTGCTTGTCGAGCGCGCGTCCCGCCTCACACCACAACAAGCGGCCGCTCATGCCGAGATGAATGAGCAAATGCGCTTCATTCTGCATCCGGCAGAGGAGATATTTCGCGCGGCGCGTGACCCCCACCACCCGCTGCCCGGCGATCCAGCGGCGCAGGCGGCCGGCTGACACCGGCACGCGCAGCCGGGTCTCGCGAACGCTCACCGCCGTGATCTTTTTGCCAACCAGCGCCTGCTGCAGACCGCGCCGCACGGTTTCGACTTCAGGAAGCTCGGGCATGAACCGGACTCAAAATTTGACGCCGCACCGGCCGCGCAGGGAAAAATTCGACCGGCGGGTTGCAATTCAAGTGTCCATCCGAAAGCAAAAACTTTTGACGGGATGTTGCCGCCAGGGCGTGGCCGTTGCACAGGAAGCCCGGCTGAGCCGGGGTCGAAATGTTTTCGGGCAGATACCAATGCACGGGAGGTGAAAAGCTTTTCCTGCCTCACTCCCACGATCAGCGAAGATTCGCTGCATGTCTTCTAGTGAGTCGCTGCTGAAGTGGCAAAAATTCATCTTTGAGCAGTCGCCCACCAGGGGCGGGGACGACAGAATTCACGTTTACAGTGCAGTAGGACGACATGAGGACCCAACCCGGCGAAGCCGGGGCCAAAAAGGCACACCCCGGAGCGCAAAGCCCCTGAGATGACGCCAGAGAAAAGCATTCGAGATTTTCTTTGCGGTTCATCTGCGTCCGGGTTTGCAGCGTGAAATTTTTGCCTTTTTCGCAAAAATTTCTGCAACAGTCTAATCCAGCCTGATTCGCATCCGCACATCGACTGCCGCGCATTTTTCCGCCTCCGGGAAGGCCAGGAACGGGTTGATGTCCATCTCCACAATCTCGGGGAAATCGCCGGCGAGTTGGGAGAGTCGCAGCAGCACTTCGGAGAGCAACGCGAAGGCCACGGGCGCTTCGCCGCGCACGCCCTGCAAAATCGCCGCGCCCCGTATGCCCTGTACCATGACCTGCGCATCCTCCACCGTCAACGGCACCGCGCGCAGAACGAGGTCGCGCAACGCCTCCACATAGATGCCACCCAGGCCAAAGGCCAGCACCGTCCCAAAAGTCGGCACCGTGTGCATGCCGAACAGCACCTCGCGGCCCCCGCTCAACATGCGCTGCACCAAAAAACGCGTCTGCTCCCCGGCCAGGCCGAGGGCACTCACCTGCGCCTGCAGATCGAGAAAGGCCGCGGCCAGCTCGTCACGGGTGCGCAAGTTCAGCCGCACGCCCTTGACCTCGGTCTTGTGCAGCACCGCGCTGCTGGAGAGCTTCAAAACCACCGGGTAGCCGAGCTGCGAGGCGGCGTGTTGCACCTCCTCCCAATCACGGCAGGGCGCCACCCCGGCCGCCGGAATGCCATAGGCCTGCAGCACACGAAACGCCTCGCTGTCATGCAGATGCTCGCGCCGTTCCCGGCGCGCCCGCTGCAGAATCTCCTGCACGGTGGTTTGCGCCACCGCGAAATGCGGTGGCGGCGTCACCGGCCGGCGGCGCCAGACCGCGTAGCGCGCCATGGCGGCCAGACAGCGCACCGCCGATTCCGGAAAGGGAAAAGCCGGAATGCGGTTGCGTTTGAGTTCCTCGAAGCCGGTGGCCACGCCGCGCATGCCCATCAAGCAACCCACCACCGGCTTGTTGAAGCTGCCCGCCACCTTCGCGATGCCGCGCGCGACTTCGAACACGCCGGTCACCAGCGGCGGCACAAAGATGACGAGCGCGGCATCGACTTCATCTTCGCGCAACACCTGCTCGAGCACGAAGGTGAATTCCTGCTCGCCGGCCGCCGGCAGCAAATCCACGGGATTACGCACGCTGGCCTGGGGCAGCAGCCGCTCGCGCAGCCGGGCCTGGGTGGCCGCGCTCAAGCTGGCAAGCCGCAAGCCGAGTTGCTCGCAGGCATCGGTGGCCATGATCGCCGGGCCGCCGGCGTTGGTGATGATGGCGATGCGGTTGCCCGCCGGCAGCGGCTGATGGGCCAGCCCCAGAGCAAAGTCGAACATCTCTTCGATGGAATTGGCACGCAGCACACAACACTGGGCAAACAGCGCATCGAAGGCGGCATCGGCGCCGGTGATCGCGCCGGTGTGGGAGCTGACGGCGCGCGCCCCGCTCTCCGTGCGGCCGGACTTCACCACGATGATGGGTTTGCGGCGCGTCACCTCGCGCGCAAGCTGCACAAAGCGGTGCGGCCGGCCAAAGCTTTCCAAATACATCAGGATGACGTTGACAGAGGGATCATCCTTCCAATACTCCAGCAGATCATTGCCACTGATGTCGGCCTTGTTGCCGATGGAGGCGAACATGGACACGCCGAGATTCAGGCTGGCGGCATAATCGAGAATGGTGACGCCCAGCGCGCCGCTCTGCGAGGCAAAGGCGATGTTGCCCCGCCCGGGATAGCTGCCGGCAAAAGTCGCATCCAGGCGAATGTCGGGGTCGGTGCAGATCACGCCCATGCAGTTGGGGCCGATCATGCGCATGCCGTGGCGCCGCACGATCGCGAGCAGTTCCTGCTCCCGGGCGGCGCCCTCCGCTCCGATCTCCTTGAAGCCGGCGGTGATCACAATCAAGCCTTTCACGCCCTGTTCGCCGCATTGGCGGGCAACGGTCAGCACTTCCTCGCGCGGCACCACGATCACCGCCAAATCCACCGGGCCGGGAACTTCGCGCAGGGAGCGATAGGCCTTCACGCCGCCAACGTGCTCCGCCTGCGGATGCACGGGATAAACCGGGCCGTTGAAATCCGCGCGCAGCAATTTGTCGAACAGCGCACGGCCAATGGAACCGGGACGGCGGGAAGCGCCGATCACGGCGACGGAGCGCGGCTTAAAGATCGCATCCAGCGGATGCCGCGAGTCGGGACTCTTGGACATCATTCGCCTCTGACCGAAAACGTTCCATCCCCGGCTGGCCGGGGTTTCCAAAACGCCGGGGTTGTGAAACCCTGAAATCTCCTGCAACGGTCGGGACATTGCAGCAGCATTTTTTCAAAAGTTCGTGATTTCGGGCGCAGACGAATTCGCATGCTGCGCCACCGGCAATCACAAAGCTTTTCACCTGAATTTTGCACCCAGATTGATCCCCTCCGCGGGAGACGCCGCTTTGATTGCGACGCCCAGCCACCCAGGGGGCAGAAAAAATTTTGCCGGCCAACGTGCGGTCAACTCCGAAAAAAGTGACCTTTGGGATTCTCATGGGATTCTCATCAAAACAATGCGCCCAATCATGAGAAATTCGACAGGCCACTCCGGACGGAGTTTTGTGAACAAGTCATTTCTTCCAGGCAAGAGCAAGTCCGCATGCAAAATTCAGGTATGAACAACTCGCTCTGCTTGCGCTGTTCGCTGGCGCGGCCTCGCGATGAGAGGGAGGACAACCGGCAATTCCGCCCGGGACGCCCTGTTCATCGCACGGCAGAGATGCAACCCTCGATGTGAAGATCCAATCCCAAAATCCGCCCACGCAAGCAGAAATTCCACGGAAAAAGCCATTTCGTGGCAGGCCATTTTCGTGGGAGAGAGGCCGTGACGCCTGCGGCAAACAGGCGAATTTCGCAATCAGGGTCGCGCCACCTTCGAAAAAAGTCTGGCGTGACTTCGAACGGAATGGCTGACGGCGCTTTGTGAACACGCCATTTATTCCAGGGAACAGCAAGCCAGCATGCAAAATTCAGGTTTCAACAAGAAGTGTTTTGGCAGCGGCTTGGCCGTTGCCGTCACCATCAAAATTTCAAAAACCTTTTCCGCCGGCCGGAAATCGTTTCTGGAAAGGGACTCCCCACGGTGTGCTCAACTGCCACGGGGATGAAACCTGCACGCGCGACCAGTCATGGCAACCGGCACGCAGTCCCCGCTGCCGGCTCATTCTTCGTCGATCACTTCCACCGGGCAGGGGGCGCGCGCCATCAGGTCCGATACCGCCGAGCCGAAAAGAAAACGCGAGAGGCGGGAACGTTTGCGGCGGGTGACGATGAGCCGGTCGATCTTCTCGCTGTTGAGCAGGGCCAGCGCCTCCTCCACCCAGTTGCCGCGGCGAATGAAGGAGCGCACGCGAATGCCCTTGGCCTGTGCCGCGGCCTCCACTTCGCGGATTTTTTCCTGCGCCTGTTCGACATATTCCTGCTGCAGGGCGGCCAGAAACTGTTCGGAGGGTTTGCCGCCGATCCAGCCCTCTTCGGTGAGCTTGTGAGAGATGAGGGTGGGGATTTCGGCATCGAGCACGAACAGCACCACCAGCTCGGCCTTGTGCGCGGCGGCAATCTCCAGGGCCAGCTCGATGCAGCGCGGGGAACGGCGCAGGAAGGACAACAGCAGCATGATCCTGTACACGGTGGTCATCCCTTGTTTCCGCAGCATCACCTGTTGAGCCGCAACCGGTCTTTTCAACCAACCGGCAAAATCGGGCAGGGAAAGTAGCCCGCCTTGCCATCAAAAGCAAGGGCTTTGCCGCGTCCGGGCAACCCGATATATGATTGCCGGCGAGTTGGCAGGCACCAGCGGGAGGGACGCGGACCCGGATCTCCTGCCCGTCTCCGCGAGAGCGGCATGTGCCAGGCATCACCCTGCCGGCCGTCTTGCGATAAAGGGCTTGCGCCCGAGCGCGCTGATCGGTATATTTCTCCCACTTTTTTCGGACCACCCCACCACGAGGAGCGTATGAGCGAACGAGCCGTTTGACCGAAGGCCGTGGCCTTCTCCCACCCCACGAAGGCCGCTACAACCAAACTGAGAGAGGGAGGTATTGCATGCCCAATGCGAAATGCAAGCACGTCGTTCTGGCTTCACGATTCCCACCGCGGTCTTCATCCTTGATCCTGGCGATCCCAACTTGAACGATATTCCTGGTCGGGCCCATTCTGTCCCGTTGCCGCTTGTTGCCATCCGGGAGGCCAACTGCCACGTTGCATTCATCATGCGCCCACTGCCGCATGCGGCAGTGCCCCCGCGGCATGACAGGGGAGCCCCCGGCCGGGAACGGTCAGCATGATGAGGCGTCCGATTCCCATCTCAACGAAGGAGACAATCATGGCTGAAGTCAAATTCACGGGTGGCGCAGCCCCCAGCTACAAACCCTATGTTGCGCCGGAATCCTCGATGGCGGAATTCACCCTGCGCGCGCTGGTCATCGGCCTGGTGATGTCGGTGGTGCTGGGCGCGGCCAATGCCTATTTGGGCCTGAAGGCCGGCATGACCATCGCCGCGACCTATCCGGCAGCGGTGATCGGCATGGCGTTGCTGCGCATCGTGAAAGGCTCGATTCTGGAGGAAAACTTTGCACGTACCGTCGGTTCCATCGGTGAGTCGGTGGCGGCCGGCGCGATTTTCACGATCCCGGCTTTCTACATCGCCCGCATTTGGTATCCGAATTTCGCCACCACCGGGCATTACCTGGAATCGACCGCGATCATGGCCGCCGGCGGTGTGCTCGGCATCATGTTCGTCGCGCTGCTGCGCCGGGTGATGGTGGAAGACAAGGAGTTGCCGTTCCCGGAGTCGGTGGCGGCCGCTGAGATTCACAAAGCCGGCCGCAGCACCGGCACGGGTGCGAAATTTCTGTTTGGCGCCATGGGCGTGGGGGCGTTGATTCAGGCTTTGGGGCAGTTCAAGTTTTTTGCCACCACGTGGGAAAAGCTGGTGACCTTTGCGCCGACGAAAATCGGCTTGCGCAGCAGCGGGGAAGTCACGGCGCAGGGCGGCATGCTGCTCAGCTCGCCCGGCATCAGCCCGGCTTATATCGGAGTGGGCTACATCATCGGGCCGAAGCTGGCGTCGTTGAACTTCAGCGGCGGTTTGCTGGCGTGGGGACTGTTCGTGCCGATTCTCATGTATTTCATCGGACCGACCCTGCTCGCGGCGGGTGCCATGCCCGACGAGGGAACGTGGACGGCGATGGCCGGCAACATCTGGCGCTTGATCGTGCGGCCGATCGCCATCGGCGGCATGTTGGTGAGCGCGGGCTACACGCTGTTTCGCATGCGCAAGAGTCTGGCCACCGGCCTGGCGCGCTCGATCAGCGATGTGAAGAAGGCGGCCGCCGGCGGTCACGTGACGGTGCGCACCGAGCAGGATTTGAAATTCAACTGGGTGATGATCGGCATTTTGGCGGCCGGGGTGGCGACCTTTTTCATCTACAACTATTTTGCCCAAAGCGTATCCGCCGCGCTGGTGGCGACGCTGGTGATGATCATCGCCGGCTTCTTCTTCGCCGCGGTCTCCGGCTATCTCGTCGGCATCATCGGCTCGAGCAACAATCCCATCAGCGGCCTTACGCTCTCCACTTTGCTGGTGGCCGCTTTGTTGATGGTGGTATTGGGCATGAAGGGCACCGAAGGCGTGGCCGCAGTTTTGGGCGTGGCCGCAGTGGTGTGCGTGGCAGCCGCGGTTGCCGGTGAAATGCTGCAGGATCTCAAGGTCGGTCACATTCTTGGCGGCACGCCCTGGAAGATGCAGGTCGGCGATCTCTTCGGCATTGCGCTCGCCGCCGCCGTGATGTTTCTGCCGCTCGTCATTCTGCATGAGGGCGACATCAAGGCCGGGCAGATGGCCAGTCCACCATATGAGGGTGGCTTCGGCAGCCCGAAGCTCTCCGCGCCGCAGGCCAGCTTGATGGCGCTGCTGTCGCAGGGCATCGTGGGCGGCACCATGCCCTGGCCGCTGATCATCGTGGGCATGTTCATGGGTTTCGGCTTCATTCTCATGCAGGTGCGCAGCCCGATGCTGGTGAGCGTGGGCATGTATCTGCCGCTGGAAACGACCTTTGCCATTTTTGTCGGCGGCTTGATCAAGGGCATCGTGGAAAAGGTCAATGCCAAAAAACAGTTCAATGAGGCGCAAAAGGCGCGCGTGGAAAACACCGGTGTGCTGCTCGCTTCCGGCTTGATCGCCGGCGAGGCGCTCATCGGCCTGCTGTTTGCCGGCCTCGCGTTCGCGGAGGTTCAGCTTTTTGCCATTTTCGAGAAGCCGTCGTTCCTCATCAGCCTGGTGGTGCTCGCGCTCATTGGCTGGATTTTGGTGCAGATTCCGGTGAAGAATGCCGGCCGGGCGGATGAACCCGCACCGCCGAGCGGCGTGTTTTAGTGTGTGGTTGTGGTGAATCATTCGCAGTCCCTGCCCCTGGTGCGCGGCCGTCGCAGCAACGGCACTCGCAATTGCAGCAGCGCCCGGCCAGAGGCATGACCGCGAAATTGACGTGACGCTGTTCACCTGACATTGTCACCCCCCAAGCATTGCCGCTGCGCCGCGGAGTTCGCAAATGAGATTGCCTGTATTCTCTGCGAACTCTGCGTCACCGCGGTTCAAATGTTTGCTTTGTGGTTCAGAATCGTTCAGAATTCCATTCTGATATTGAATGCCTTACGGCATACCCAACCCGCCCGCCATCGGGTTTTTCCCGCCATTCTTGGGACTGGACTTTCACAAAAGCCTTTCGTATTAATGCGCCCGGTTGAACGAATCTTGAATCTTGTCATGTCAAAAAAATCCGGTAAAAAGATGGGACGCAGCATGTTGCTGGCTTTGATCAGCCTCAACATGATTGTCGCGCTGCCGCCGGCAGGCGCGGCGTTGATCTTTTCCTGTGAATACCAGGGCGAGGTCGTGGCCAACCGGGTGATGCAGGCCTGGACCGACGGCGAAGTGCCGGCCGGCTGCCACTTCCTCATCCCCAAAGCCGGCCAGGATGAGATTGTGGTCAGCCTCAAACGCACCATCGAACCGACGTCCCTGGTCAAATGTCGCATCTTGCTGGCAGCGGACTCCCCGCAAATCTCCAGCGGCGACGACTATTTTCAAGCCAACGATCTGCAATTCAATACTCCCCGCCTCGTTTTTCGGCAGCCTGAGAGCGAGCATTCCTCCGAAGGCTGAAAGCTTGCCCAGCTATTTCTCCATTTTTCATCACTCCCATCATTGATTCGGCGTGCGAACCGCGCGTCACCACAATGGTTTCGTCGCGGCATTCGGCGCCTGTTCACGCACAAACGGAATCGCAGGGTGGCAGGGAGGCTTGCGTTTATCACGATGTGCCTGCAGCCAGGAGTATGCGATGTCCAGTTTCACAGAGAACCCGGAGAACTTCACCGTCAGACGGTCCGCGCTGGAGCAAAATACCGCGCGCGACCTGCAAAGCCTCGCCCAACTGATTTCCGCGGAGCAGCGCCAATATTTTGTCCGCAGGTTCTTTGCCGGAAAGGTTCAGTGGTTCGATTCGCTGTGCGCTTTACTGGAGGCCGCGTCGACCTGGAAGGTGGCGTACCGCATCCTGCACCAGCATTACAAGGCGCACGGCATCAATCCCTGGCAGGAGGAAGCGCGGCAGCTCTCCAGCCTGCTTTACAAGCGCTATTTCCCGCAGGATGCCCATGTTCAGGCTCCGGCGGAACTCACCCGGGAACACTGAAGGACCGCATTATGCCACTCAATCAAATCCTCTTGATCATTATCGGCGGCGGCATGGTCGCCGGCATGCTGTATGTGTTTATCCGCGTGCTGCTGCGGCCCACGCCCAAGCCGGTGGAACCCCATCCGGACAAAAAGACCGAAACCGGCGTTGCCGGCAAAGCCTGAGTTCAGCCGCAATGCCCGGCGCCCATTGTCGGCGCCGGACATTGCGCAATTGGGCTTGCATGAGTTAAAATTTATGCTAGGTTGGGGCGAAACTTCATTCCCAGGCTGTTGAGGGCTACAACAATGTCGAAAAACTTCAAAAAGGATTTGTATGTCACCGCGCAATGCCTCACGGCAACTGGATGAAATCAGACGCGCTTTTGCTGCACCTCAGTCGCAAACCGGACTTTACTTCCTGAAACATTTTGCCCTGTGTTTCACTCTGGTGCTCGCCCTGCCTGCTGTTTCGGCTGGGGCGGCACCGCTGCCGGACGCCGCGCCCATCCCCGCCGCGGCGGCCGCCAGCCCAATTGCCGCGCCGGCTGACTCTGCCGCACGGCATGACGCCGCCGGACACGGCAGCCTGGGCGCCCGCCTGCCGTTGTGGAGCGGCTTTCCTTTTGTCGGCATTCTGCTTTCGATCGCGCTTTTCCCCCTGCTGGCGCCGCAGTTTTGGCATCATCATTTTGGCAAGGTCACGGCGGCCTGGGCGCTGCTGTTCGCCGTGCCCTTTGCGCTGCAATTTGGCGGTGTGGCCGTACATGAAATCCTGCATATCTACCTGAGGGACTACCTGCCCTTCATTATCCTGCTTTGGGCACTTTACACCATCTCGGGCGGCATTTTGGTGGAGGGCGCGCCCGCCGGCCGGCCGGCCACCAACACGGCGATGCTGGCCATCGGCACGTTGATCGCCTCCTGGGTCGGCACTACCGGCGCCTCGATGCTGTTGATCCGCCCGATGCTGCGCATGAACCAGGAGCGCAAACACAAGGTGCACGTGGTCATCTTCTTCATCTTTCTGGTGAGCAATTTAGGCGGCTCGCTGACGCCGCTGGGCGATCCGCCGCTCTTCCTCGGCTTTTTGCACGGCGTGCCGTTCTTCTGGACCATGAAGCTGATTCCAGAAATGTTGACGGTGTCCCTGCTCGTGCTCGGGTTGTTCTATCTCATGGACGCCACGCTGGCGCGACGCGAGGGGCTCGCGGCGGGCACCCACAAATCCCGCGGCATCCGGCTGCGCGGCCTGCAGAATTTGATTTTTTTAGCGGGGGTGGTTGCAGGCGTGCTGTTCAGCGGTTTGGTGAAACTGGGATCTTTCAACGTGCTCGGCATCGAGCTGGCCACGCAAGATGTCGTGCGTGACCTGTTTTTGATTCTCATGGGGCTGCTCAGCCTGCGGCTGACCGCACCCGAGGTGCGCCAGGGCAACGACTTCACCTGGTTTCCCATCAAGGAAGTGGCGATTCTGTTTGCCGGCATTTTCATGACCATCATCCCCATGCTGGCAATGCTGCGCGCCGGCACGCAGGGCGCGATGGCGTTCATCATCGGCGCGGTGCATGAGCCCTGGCAGTACTTCTGGGCCACCGGCAGTTTGTCGAGCTTTTTGGACAATGCCCCGACCTATCTCACTTTTCTGAGCACGGCGCTCGGCCAGTTCTACCCCGGCCAGGTCGAGCTGGAGGCGTTGCATCACCTCATCGCCGACCATGAAATCTACTTGAAGGCAATCTCCTGTGGCGCGGTGTTCATGGGCGCCAACACCTACATCGGCAACGCCCCCAACTTCATGGTGAAATCCATTGCGGAGGAAAACAAGGTTGCCATGCCCAGCTTTTTCGGCTATATGCTCTATTCACTGGCGATTTTGCTTCCCGGCTTTGTTCTGGTGACATTCATTTTTTTCAAATAGTAGCCCACTGCGCCGTCGCACTCTGCGGCACAGGCAACCAGCGCCACAGGCGTGCAACGGTGCAGCGAAGGGCAAGACCCAGGCAATCGGCCGGAGAAAACAACGGATCATTAACGTTGCGGCAATGGAAGGGAGGAAAAGGGATGGCGCGGCACACCAAAATCTTCCTCGGGCTGGTCACTGGTGCAGTCGCCGGCGTGTTCTGTAACAAGTTTCTGCACGACGCGGCAGCCGTGGCGTGGATGCAGAAATACCTGAGCGATCCACTCGGCCGGATTTTTCTCAACCTGCTGATCATGGTGGTCATTCCGCTGGTGTTTGCCAGTCTGGCGCTGGGCGTGGCGCAAATCGGCGACCTCAAACAGCTCGGCCGTATCGGCCTGCGCACGATTGGCTATTTTCTGCTGGTGACCGCCATCGCCGTGACCATCGGCCTGGTGCTGGTCAACACCATTCGCCCCGGTGACTATCTGCCCGCCGCGACCAAAGAGAAGCTGATGGCGCAGTACAGCAGGGAAGCCACCGAGAAGATGGGAGCCGCCGAGCAGGCAAGCACCGAGTTCGGCATTCAAACCCTGGTCAACATTGTGCCGCGCAATCCCATTGCCGCGGTGGCACGGCCCAATCCCGACATGCTGGCGTTGATCTTCGTGGCCTTGATGGCGGGCGTGGGCCTCACCCTGATTGCCCAGGACAAGGCGCAGCCCGTCGTCCGTTTGCTGGAGGGCGTGTACGAAATTTCCGTCAAGATCATCAACCTCGCGATGAAGCTGGCACCCTATGGCGTGGCGGCGCTGATCTTCAGCGTCACCTCGCGCTTTGGCTTCGATCTCATCGTCGCGCTCGGCATGTACGTGCTCACCGTCATCCTCGGCCTGGCCCTGCATCTCTTCGGGGCGCTCGCGCTGCTGGTGCGGTTGTTCGCACACTACTCGCCGCTCAAGTTCTTCCGCAAAGTGGAAACGGTGATGCTCACCGCCTTTTCCACCAGCTCGAGCAACGCCACCCTGCCCACCACGCTGACGGTCGCGCAGGAGAATCTCGGCATTCCGCCCAAAATCTGCGGCTTCGTCATTCCGCTGGGCGCGACCATGAACATGAACGGCACAGCGCTGTTTGAAGGCGTGACCGTGCTGTTTCTCGCGCAGGTCTTCGGCGTGCCTCTCGATCTCTCCATGCAGTTGATCGTGGTGATCATGAGCGTGTTGACGGCGGTGGGCGCGGCGGGCGTGCCCTCCGGCTCAATTCCGTTGCTCATTCTGGTGTTGCAGATGGTGCACGTGCCGCCGGAGGGCATCGCCATCATTCTCGGCGTCGACCGGATTCTCGACATGTGCCGCACAGTGCTGAATGTCACCGGCGACATCACCTGCGCCGCCTACGTGGCGCGCAGCGAAGGCGTGGTACTGAAGGAGTAGTCCGCTGTGCCTGAGGACTGGCCAGTTGCCCGCATGTGCAGAATTGGCCTCGCGAGATGTCATGCAGACGAATCTTGGGAAATACTTGCACGGCGCCCACGTTTTGTCAGAGTTCTTGCAAGATGACATTGCAATTGGTTTTGCCCGTCATGGTTTTGACTAAGCTCTTTCCCCGTGCCGTCCGAGGGCTTCAGTTTTCGCTGGCTTGAAAACTGGCGTAGACACTTGGCATGAAAAGACCAATGAACAATCTCCAGCGCGGCTTGCTCGCCGGCGGCCTCATTTTCAATCTGTTGATGACGTGCCCACCGCTGGGCCTGGCGGCCATGCTTTCCTCCGGCCCGGAAGAAAGCGTTGATCTGCCCTCCTGCCCGCTCCTCACCAGAATCAGCGATGCCGAGATTGCCGCCGGTGTTCCGAGCTTCATGCCCAAGTCCCCGCAGGAGACCGAATTTCTCCTGGTGAAACGGCTGCGGGCGAGCGCCGTGGCGCTCAGTGGCAGAATAATCTTGTGGCACGAATCCCGGCTGATCGCCGAGCTTCACGAGTATCCGCTCGCCAACGATCTTCATTTCAACCAACCGCGCGTTTCTTTTCGCCAGCCTTCCGGCGAGCATTCTCCCGCCGGTTGACGATTTCCCTTCCTGCCGGCGCCTGCTGCCGTGGAGTTGCCGGCATGCGCCCAATTCTCCACAATAATCACAGACAATTTCGAAAGCGGCACCCTTCCTGGAAAACCGGCGGTTTTCCACGCGCAAGGTTGCAGCGGTGCCCTCTTCACACGACACGTATCCTGCCGTCTCCCCTTGCCGTGATTGCAGGCGGGCCGCGCCGGAGGCCGGTCAGCGCATGATCATTCGAACCGCCTGCGGTGCAACAAAATGAATGGCTGCAAGGGAGTACTTGTGGAACTCGGTCTCACCCTCGGGTGCAGCGTCTTTGCGCTGCTGTTTGCCGGATATCCGGCAAAATGGGTATTGCGGAATGACGAGGGCACGCCGGCGATGCGCGAAATTGCCGACGCCACAGCGAAGGCGCCGAGGCATTTCTCGCGCGCCAATACAAAATCATCGTGCTGCTCACGGTGCCGGTGGCGGCGGTGCTTTACGCTTTCATGCGGCCCGGCACGGAGCATGACCTGGTGCCGGAAGCCTTGCGGGCAGCATATGTTGCCGGCTCGTTTGTTTTGGGCGCCATCTGCTCAGGCATTGCCGGCTACATGGGCATGTACGTCTCGATTCGCGCCAACATTCGCACGGCCGCGGCCGCGCGCACGAGCTTGAATCGCGGCCTGCGCATTGCATTGCGCGGCGGCGCGTTTTCCGGCCTGTTCGTGGTGGCGATGAGCCTGCTGGGTGTGGGCGGTTTGTTCGCCGCGCTCGCGGCCTTGGGCACGCCGCCGGAACACATTCCCTTCTTGATTGCCGGCTATGGCTTCGGGGCGAGTTTCGTGGCGCTGTTCGCGCAGTTCGGCGGCGGCATCTACACCAAAGCCGCGGTGGTCGGCGATACAGTGGGCGATCCCTGCAAAGACACCGCCGGGCCGTGCTTGCACGTCGTCTTCAAACTGCTCAGCACGATCACGCTGGTGCTGGCGCCCCTGTTCATTTCACTCGCAATGCAAAGGAGGAGAGGATGGAAAGAGGAATCAGTGTGCTCGGCATGTTTGCGATGATCGGCCTCGCCTATGCCCTGTCCTATGACCGCCGCCGTTTCCCCTGGCGGGTGGTGTTTTGGGGAACCGCGCTGCAGTTGCTGTTTGCGTTTTTCATACTCTGGACGAGCGCCGGCAAGGTCGTCTTTCAATGGACCGGCGACAAAGTCACCGCCTTTCTCGGCTTCACCCGCTAGGGCACCGAGTTTCTCTTCGGCAATCTGGTCAAGCCGGAGTATCAAAACACCTTCGGCATGCAGTTCGCCTTCGCGGTGTTGCCCACCATCGTTTTTTTCTCGGCGGTGATGTCGATTCTCTATCATCTCGGCCTCATGCAGAAAATCGTCGCGGGCATCGCGGTGGTGATGGCGAAAATCATGGGGACCAGCGGCGCGGAATCGCTGTCCTGCGCCGCCAACATCTTTGTCGGCCAAACCGAAGCGCCGCTGTTGATCCGGCCGTTTGTGCCGCAGGCGACCAACTCCGAGCTGATGGCGGTCATGTGCGGCGGATTCGCCACCATTGCCGGCGGGGTGATGGCGGGCTGCATCCTGATGGGCATCCCCGCGGCCCACATTTTCGCCGCCAGCGTGATGTCGGCGCCCGCCGCGCTGGTGATGGCCAAGATCATCCTGCCGGAAAAGGAGGAGCCGGTGACGCGCGGCCAGGTGAAAGTGCCGCCGGCCAAAGTTGCCAGCGGCGTAATCGAGGCCGCTGCAACGGGCGCGGCCGATGGCATGAAGCTCGCGGTCAACGTCGCCGCGATGCTGCTGGCATTCATTGCCCTGATCGCGGTGATCAACGCCGGCATGGGCATTATTCACAATGCCCTGGCAGGCCTGGGCTCTCCCTAATTTCCCGGGCGAGCTGCGCATTCTGTTCGGCTGGATTTTCGCGCCGCTCGCCTGGCTGATGGGCGTGCCCTGGCAGAATTGCATCGAGTTCGGCAATCTGCTCGGCACCAAGATTTCAATCAATGAATTCGTCGCCTATGTCCAACTGGCGGATTTGATCAAAAGCGGCGGCATGAGCGAGCGCGCCATCATCATCGTCACCCATGCCCTGTGCGGCTTCGCGAATTTTTCCTCCGTCGCGATTCAAATCGGCGGCATTGGTGGCATGGCGCCCGAGCGCCGCGGCGACCTTGCCCGGCTCGGCTTGCGCGCCATGTTCGGCGGCGCGCTGGCAAGCTGGATGACCGCCGCGATTGCCGGCATGCTGGTTTGATCGTCAACCAAGCGCAAACCCTTTCACCCTTGCAAGCGCACAATCTGAAAAAGGAGCGTCGTCCATGTCTCTCGCTGCCTGGATCACCATGTTATCTGCCTGGGGCATCATCACGGTCTACACCGTTTATTTTTTCATCAAAGTGCTGAAGTCACCGCAACGAACAGAGCGTGAAAATTAGTACCACAACGTTAAGTTCTAAAATCCGCTCCGCAACCCAAAACTGTCATCCCGGAGGAATTTGCCATGTCCGCATGGACACCCATCGGAATGAAAAATATGGCGCAGACATCTTGTCTGCAGCAGGCTGAAAGCCTGCGCTACGGCATTTTCGTGGTAATCTTCCCGAGTACCGGGATTGATGCTTATTCTGACATTATCCCACGCACTCAAGAAGATTCTTACAGAATAACAGTGGGGGGAGGTGCCAACGGAACGTTGTGCTATTAGAGCACGGTCTTGCTACGCGGGAGTGGCCTGCACAATGCCATGCAAGCCAGTCTTGTAGAAGACCGGAGGGCGGTTGCAATCCCCGCGGGGTGGGTGGAGGATGACGGGATGGCGGGGCTGCATGCTTAAAACAACCGGGCCCGGCGGTGTGCCGCCAATCTTACCGACATCGCAGCGGAATGGCAAGACGGCCGGGGCAGCCGACCGCCGGACAGGGGCAAATTTTTGCCCGTTCGTGTTTTTTGCTTTGGCAATTTCACGGTGTTGTCTGATATTTCGTCCGCGGGTGTGTGCTGTGCCTGCCTTCATCAACCAGGTGGCACCGGCAGCCAGGATTCTGTCCCGATTCAAAGCGCACGGTTACACACCTCTGGTCCCGACGTTTCGGAGTTAATCTTCTGAAAGACGAAACACCACGCTTATCCCCGGCCACCATCGCGCCCCCTTCCACCAACCTGGCACGGCGCCTCGGTTTGCCCTCCGCAATTCTGATCGTGCTGGGCTTGATCATCGGCTCGGGCATCTTCCTCACACCGCAAAACATCGCGGCGGCGGTGCAAGTGCCGGGCTTGCTGATTTTGGTCTGGGTGGTGAGCGGGCTGCTCACCCTGGCCGGCACGCTCAGCAACGCTGAAATCGCCGCCGCGATCACCGACTCCGGCGGGCAATATGTTTACTTTCGCGTGTTGTACCGCGATTGGGTGGCCTTCCTCTACGGCTGGACCGCCTTCATCGTCTATCAAACCGCTTCGCTGGCCGCGATCGCGGTGGCGTTTGCACGTTATCTCGAGTACTTCCTGCCGCTGCCCCATCTCCCGCCGGAGCTGGAGGCCTGGCGGCTGCCACTGTTCCGCAACATCACTCCCTTTGCTGATTTCGGCGTCAAAGCAGTCGCCATCCTGAGCATTTTGGTGCTGACCGGGGTGAATTATCGCGGCGTGCAATTCGGGGCGGCGGTGCAAAATGTCTTCACGGCACTGAAAGTGTTGGCAATCGGCGGCATCATTGTCATCGCCTTCTCTTCGCCGCAGGGCAGCTTCGCAAACTTCCTGCCGCTCTGGGGCACGCCCGCTTCCGGCAATGTGCTCGCGGCCGTGGGGGTGGCGATGATCGCGGCCCTGTGGTGTTATGATGGCTGGAACAACCTCACCTACATTGCCGGCGAGGTGAAGGAGCCGCAGAAAAACATTCCGCGGGCGCTGGTGCTGGGCACGCTCGCCACCATCGTCATCTACCTGCTCATCAATCTGGCTTTTCTTTACGTCATGCCGATCCACGAGATCGCCGCCTCCCGGCTGGTGGCGGCGGACGCCATGGAAAAAGTCCTGGGGCGGTGGGGTGGCGGTTTCATTGCGCTCACCGTGATGATTTCCACCTTTGGCATCGTGAACACCACCTGCCTGACGGCGGCGCGACTTTATCAGGCGATGGCGCAGGACCGGCTGTTCTTCCCCGCCTATGCCAAAATTCATCCCGACTATCGCACGCCCGGCAGAGCCCTGCTGGCGCAGGGCGTATGGTCCGCGCTGCTGACTTTCTCCGGCACCTATGACCAGCTTTTTCTCTACGCCATTTTTGCCGCGTGGCTTTTCTATGCGCTGGGCGCGGCCGGCGTTTTCATGCTGCGACGAAAATTTCCCCATACGCCGCGCGCCTATGCCACGCCCGCCTATCCGCTCGTGCCCTTGCTTTTCGTGCTGGTGGCGACCTGGTTCGTGATCAATACCCTGCTCGAACAAACCGCCGACGCGCTGGTCGGTCTGTTTTTCGTGCTTGCGGGTTTGCCGTTTTATTTGTATTGGAAAAAGCAGTTGCAATCATCCTCACAAAACGGGAAAGAATCATGACGAACTTTTCCTACCGGCAGTCCGTGGGGCTGCGGCTCTTCATCATTGCCGGTTTGAGCCTGCTGCTGTTGATCCCCGCCGCGTTGATCATTTTTCTGATCGATGAACGCAAAGAACGGCGCGATCACGCCATCTTGGAGGTCAGCGAGAAATGGGGGCAAAGCCAGATCATCGGGGGGCCGATCCTGACCATTCCCTATCAGCGCGTGGTCGGCAGCTCTGACGGCAAGACGGTGACCACGGTCGTCGAGCAGGCCCATTTCCTGCCCGATTTCCTGCAGGTCAGCGGTGAGCTGACGCCGGAGATCCGCCATCGCGGCATCTATGACGTCGTGCTCTATCAATCCGATCTGCAAGTGACCGGCACCTTCCCGGCGCCCGATTTCGACGAGTTGGGCATCGCGCCCAAAGACATTCTCTGGCAGGACGCAGTGTTCGCTCTCGGCATCAGCGACTTGAAGGGCATTCGGGAAACCATCGTGATCAAATGGAACGGGGTGGAGCACATCGCCAATCCCGGCATCGAATCGAAGGATGTATTGCTCTCCGGCATCAGTGTGAAGCCGGCGCTGCAGCCCGGCGCGGCGGCGCATTCTTTCCACGTGGCCCTGAAACTGAACGGCAGCGGGGAGCTGCAGTTTCTCCCGGTGGGCAAGGAAACCAAAGTCAAAATCGCGGCCGCCTGGGGCAATCCCAGCTTCGTGGGCAGCTTTCTGCCGGCGGCGCGCGAGCTCCGGCACGATCGTTTCACCGCGGAGTGGAGCGTGCTGCATCTCAACCGCAATTATCCCCAACAATGGCTCGGCCCGCGCCAGGAGCTGGCGGCCTCGGCCTTCGGCGTCAGGCTGCTGCTGCCGATCGACGAGTATCAAAAGACCACGCGCTCGGCCAAATACGCCATCATGTTCATCGCACTGACCTTCCTGGCGTTTTTCATGACCGAGATTCTGAACAGGAGGATTCTGCATCCGATTCAATATCTGCTGGTCGGCTTTGCCCTGCTGGTGTTTTACACGCTGCTGCTGTCGCTCTCGGAATATCTGCCCTTCAACCGCTCCTACTTGATCGCGAGCGCAGCGGTCGTCATCTTGATCAGCGCCTACACCCGCGGCATGATGCAGAGCAACGCGATCGCGCTTCTCATCGGTGGCATTCTGGTTTTGCTCTACGGCTTTTTGTTCGTGATTCTGCAGTTGCAGGACTACGCCCTGCTGCTCGGCAGCATCGGCCTGTTCGTGATTCTCGCACTGGTGATGTATTTAACCCGCAAGATCGACTGGTTCAACGTCGGCAGGGCGGATTAGGACACCGCTTTCCGGCAAAGCCGGCCGGCGGTGTTCCCGCCGGCCGGGACCGGCGCACCAATTTGCCTTTGAAACACAGCCCATGCCATCACATGATTTTATTCTGATTCTCGATTTCGGCTCACAATACACCCAGCTCATTGCCCGCCGCATTCGCGAGCAAAACGTCTATTCCGAGATCAAGCCGTGCACGCTGAGCGTGGCGGAAATCAGGGCCTTGCAGCCCAGGGGCATCATCCTCTCCGGCGGGCCGAATTCGGTTTATGAAAAAGGGGCGCCCTCCTGCAGCCCGGAAATTTTCGCGCTGGGCATTCCGCTTCTCGGCGTGTGCTACGGCCAGCAGTTGCTGGCCCATCATCTCGGCGGCCGGGTGCAACCGGCGCAGCAGCGGGAATATGGTTTTGCCACGCTGCAGCGGGTGGCGGAAAACGCGCTGCTGCAGGGCGTGCCGCCGGACAGCCAGGTGTGGATGAGCCACGGCGACAGCGTGGTCGAGCTGCCGCCGGGGTTTGTCACACTGGGCCGGACGGAAAATTCCGCCTACGCGGCTTTCGGTGATCCCGCCCGCCGCCTCTACGGCCTGCAGTTTCATCCCGAAGTTGCGCACACCGCCGCCGGAGTCGACATCCTGCGCAACTTTGTCTTTGCCGTCTGCGGCTGCACGCCGGATTGGAATCCCGCGAGTTTTGTGGAGTCGACGGTCGCAGCGATCCGCGCGCAGGTGGGCAGGGAACAGGTGCTTTGCGCGCTCTCCGGCGGCGTGGATTCCGCGGTGGCGGCGGCGCTGGTGCACCGGGCGATCGGGCCGCAACTGCACTGCGTTTTTGTCGATCATGGTTTGCTGCGCTGGCAGGAAGCCGAAGAGGTCTCCGCCGTGTTTGCGCGGCAATTCGGCCCGGCGTTTCGCAAGGTGGAGGCGGCGGAGATTTTTTTGCGCTGCCTGCGCGGCGTGACGGATCCCGAGCAGAAACGCAAGATCATTGGCGAGCAGTTCATCCGCGTGTTCGAAGCCGAAGCGCGCCAACTCGCCGGCATTCGCTTTCTGGTGCAGGGCACCCTCTATCCCGATGTCATCGAAAGCGTGTCGCCCACCGGCGCGCCGTCGGCGACGATCAAGAGCCATCACAACGTCGGCGGCCTGCCCGGCGATTTGCAGCTCGAGCTGGTCGAGCCGTTGCGCGAGCTGTTCAAGGATGAAGTGCGACGTGTCGGCGCACTGCTCGGCCTCGATCCCGCCCTGCTCAACCGCCACCCCTTTCCCGGGCCGGGTCTGGCGGTGCGCATTCTCGGAGAGGTGACGCCGGAACGGTTGGCGCTCTTGCGGCAGGCCGATCACATTTTTATCAGCGAGCTCAAACAGCAGGGCTGGTACGATCGCGTCTGGCAGGCCTTCGCCGTGTTGCTGCCGGTGCACTCCGTGGGGGTGATGGGCGACAACCGCACCTATGAAATGACCATCGCGCTGCGCGCCGTGACCTCCACCGACGGCATGACGGCCGACTGGGCGCGTCTGCCGCACGATCTGCTCATGACCGTTTCCTCCCGCATCACCAATGCGGTGCGCGGCATCAACCGCGTGGTGTACGACATCAGCGCCAAACCGCCGAGTACAATCGAGTGGGAATGAAGCCGGCAAACCGGGCGCAACTGCCGGCCTCCTCGTCCTCAAACTTAACCTGCCTTTCATCATCCGCTAACACGCCTGCGGTATTTTAGCGCAAACATTATTGTGTTCAGCAGGCGTTCCCTCATGCAACTACTGTCCACTGCCATCTTCGCGGCGCTCGCCCTGAGCGGCGCGATTTATTTGCTGCAGGCGTGGTGTGTTTGGTATCAGACGCGGCGGAAACCGAAGCCCGCGGCGGCGCAACCGCCGGTTTCGATTCTGAAACCGCTTTGTGGCAGGGTCGAGGGCCTGGCGGAGAATCTCGAAAGTTTCGCACGCTTGCGTTATCCCGAGTATGAGATCATCTTCGGCTTGAAATCAGCCGGCGACGAGGCGCTGGCGGTGGCACGCGCCTTCCAGACACGCCATCCCGAGCTGGCAGTCAAAATCGTCATCGACGAGCGGCAGTTCGGCTTCAATCCCAAAGTCAACAATCTCGTGCCGATGATGGTGCACGCCCGCCATGATTTGCTGCTGATCAGTGACGACAACGTGCGTGTGCCGCCGGATTACCTGCGCGACACCGTGGCGGAAATGGGCGCGGATACCGGCCTGGTTTACAATCTCATTTGCGGCGTGGGGGGCAAACGGCTGGGCGCACTGCTGGAAAATCTGCATCTCAATTCCTTCATCGTCGGCAGCGTTTGTTTTCTCCACACGCTGCTGCGCCATCCCTGCGTCATCGGCAAGTCGATGCTGCTGCGGCGCTCGACCCTGCAGGAGATCGGCGGCCTGCAGTATGTGCGCAACGCGCTGGCGGAAGATTACCTGCTCGGCCGTTACTACCAACGCCGGGGCTACCGGGTGGCGCTGTGCCGCACACCGGTCTACAACGTCAATCTCTCCTGGCCGGTGCGCAGCTTTTGGCGGCGGCACGTGCGCTGGGCCAGAATGCGTTTTTGGATCGGCACCTATCGCTATGCCGCCGAATGGCTGGGCAACCCCGTGGCACTGGCGCTGTTCGCGGTGCTGCTGCAACCCGGTCCCCACACGCTGGGTGTATGGTTCGCGGTGACGTTCTTTAAAATGCTGATTGACGGCCTGCTGGCGCGCCGGCTTTCCAGCCGGGTGAATCTTTTGCCCTTCCTGCTGACGCCGCTGAAGGATGTGTTGACCGCACTCATTTGGTTTGCGCCCCTGACGGGCAGAACGATTCGCTGGCGGGAGCAGAAGCTGGTCTTGAGCTGGGGCTCCCGGTTGCGGCCTCACCGCAAGAGCACGCCGGCGGCACTCCTGCCTCACTCCTCCCTTCCGGTTCTGGGTTAGTTCGTCTCTCCGTGGCCCCGAGCGACTGACCGGAACTGGAAATCCCCATAAAGCAGAACGCGCGGCAAGGACATTGTCGCGCGTTCTCGCTTTTGAACTCGAACTGAAAAAATCCCTGCCTCCGCTTCAGGCCTGGCGCAGCCATTTGACCACTTCCGGCAAAGTCGGCCGCTTGCCGTACATCAACACCCCGACGCGAAAAATCTTGCCGCTCAACCAGACACAAACGACCAGCATCAGCGCCAGCAAAGCGAGCGACAGCGCGATCTCCCATGGCATCACGGTCTCGAGCGCGATGCGGGTCATCATGGTGATGGGTGCGAAGAAGGGAATGAACGAAAGCACCCGGGAGGCCGGCGCCGTGGGGTTGTTGATGATGTAGATGTTGGCGAGGAAGGCGAACACGAACACCAGTGTGATCGGCATGGCGAGATGCTGGGCCTCCTGATCGGAATTTACCAGCGAGCCGACCCCGGCATAGAGCGAGGCATAGAGGAAGTAGCCCAACACGAAGAACAGGATGAAGAAACCGAGCACCGCAACCGGAATTCGGGTCAGTTCCATGCCCGGTCCGGCTGGGGCGCCGAACATGGCAGCCAGCGACATGCCGTAAAGCGACAACACGCCGGCCACCGTGGCCCAGATCAGGAATTGCAGCAGGCCCATGGCGCCGACACCGAGCAGCTTGCCGGCCAGGAGATGGAAGGGCTTCACCGAGGAAATCACCGCTTCCACCACGCGCGAGGTTTTTTCCTCCAGCACGCTGCGCAGGATAATGGTGCCATAGAGAAGCATCGCCATGTAGAGGAAGAAGCCCAGAATCCAGGCCACCACCAGCTTCATTTCACTTTCCTTCTGTTCCCGGCCTTCCGGGCTGAGCTTGAAGGCCGCCAGCTTCACCGGTTTCATCAGCGCGTGAATGTGTTCACTGTCGAAACCACTGCGCGCCAGCCGCCGGTCGATGACCGCCCGGGTGATGGCATCTTCGATCGCCTCGTGCTTGCGGAAATCGCTGGCCGTCCGGCCGTAGATTTCGGCGTGATTGTTTTCATAGATGCCGGCATCGAGCATGACGTAGTAATCCAGATCTCCGGCGGTGACGCGCTCCGCCAGTATTTTCCTGGTGACTTCCAGATTCGGACGCATCTCGACTTTTTCCAGTTGGAACAGGCGCACGCCCGCGGGGGTGGTGGCATCGAGATATTTTTCCAAACCGGCAAACAGCTCGCCGCTGGCGTCCACCACCCCGATTTTTTTGATTTCCTCCGCGGTGGCGGTGGCCAGCCAGATTTGCACGCCAAACAGGCCGAGAATGAACACCGGCATGAGCACCGTGCCAATGAGGAAGCCCCGGGTCTTGACGCGCGAGAAAAATTCGCGGCGCATGACCGTGAGCATTTTGCCGAAATTGCCGCCAGCAGCGGTGGTGTTCGGGTTTGCAGTCATGGGTTTGCTCCCTTGATGCGTGTTCATCCGAAATCGCGAACTTTTGAGAAGATGTTGCGGCAACGGCCGGGCCGTTGCCGCAACATCTTTCGGAGACGCCGCAACCGCCGGCTTTGAGAAAGCCCGACGCCGCCGGGGTTGAAACGTCCCCGGACAGAGACTAATTCGGTTTCACCACCTTGAGAAAGATTTCGTGCAGGGAAGGCTCGGTGACTTCAAAGCGCGAAATGTCGGCAAATTCGAGCGCGCGCCGCAAAAAGGCCCTGGGCGTCACCTCGGCGGCCAGCGTGACTTCGACGTACTGGCCGTAATCATTATAGCGCTCGACCAGTGACTGATCTCGCAGGTAATCCGCCCGGCCACTGTAGGAGAGAATGATGCTCTTGGGGCCGAAGCTTTTCCGGATGTCGCCGAGCCTGCCTTCCAGCATCTTGCGGCCGCGGTTGATCAGGCAAATCGCGTCGCACAGGCGCTCGGCTTCGTGCATTTGGTGGGTGGAAAAGAGAATCGCAGCGCCCCGTTTTTTCTGCTCGAGCATAACGTCCTTCACCAGTTCCACATTAAGCGGATCCAGCCCCATGAACGGCTCGTCCAGAATGATCAAATCGGGCTGATGCAAAACGGTGGTGAGAAACTGAAGCTTTTGTTGATTGCCCTTGGAAAGTTCCTCGACTTTCTTGTCGCGCACGCCCGTCATCGCGAAGCGTTCCAGCCAGTATTGCATGCCCGTCTGAATTTGCCGGCGCTTCATGCCTTTCAGCTCGCCAAAAAACTCCAGCGCCTCGTGCACCTTCATTTTGCGGTACAGCCCGCGTTCCTCCGGCAAATAGCCCACGCGGTCGCGCGCCCGCAGCGAGTTGGGCTGGCCATTGAGGTAAATGCTGCCGGCATCCGGCAGGATGATCGCCATAATCATGCGCAGGGTCGTGGTCTTGCCGGCGCCGTTGGGCCCGAGAAAGCCGTAAATCGCCCCCGGTGGCACGGAGAAGCTCAACTCCTTTACTGCTTCGACCTTGTCGAAGGTCTTGGAGATGTTTTCGATACGCAGAGTCTCCATGGGAGTGCCTTTGTTGGTGAACGGATCAATTGTCAACCATCGAACGGCAAGCTTATACGGAAGAAATCTCGCCGGTTTGCAACTTGTTTGCTCCCACACACAGGCGGAAGGCGACACCGGCGCAAGGTAAACACCGGACAATCCAGTTGCAACTAAGGCGCTTTAGCTTTAGCTTTAGCTTTAGCTTTAGCTTTAGCTTTAGCTTTAGCTTTAGCTTTAGCTTTGGCTTTGGCTTTGGCTTTGGCTTCGGCTTTCGACACGCCACGCATCATCATCGCACATCAGCAAAGAGGTGACATGCTCTCGCTCAGTCAACCCGGGGCCCCGCGCCGGCCGGCGTGGGTGGAAATCGACATGGCGCAACTGCGCCGCAATCTCGAACACATTCGTGCTGACCTGCCGCCGGGCTTGCGCTGGTGTTCGGTGGTCAAAGACCAGGCTTATGGTCACGGCGCGGTGGAGATTGCACAGGCGACCGTCGCGGCGGGCGCGGCGTGCCTGGCGGTGGCCACGCTCGATGAGGCCCTGGAACTGCAGCATGCCCGCCTGCCGGCACCGATTCTGATCTTTGGCGAGCGGCCGGCTGCCGAATTGGAGATTTGTGTCCGTCATGGATTTCAAATTTTTGTCAATGACACGCAACAAGCAGCGCAGCTCGATCGCCTTTGCCGCAAGCACAACTGCTCCGCCGCCGTGCAGGTGGAAGTGGACACCGGACTCAACCGCTATGGCGTGCGCTGGACCGAGGCGCTGCCGGTCGTCAACGCGATCCGCCAGCATCCCACTCTGCGGCTGGCCGGCTTGATGACGCATTTTGCCATGTCCGACGAATTGGACAAGACGTTCGCGTTCGAACAGTTGCGGCGTTTTGACGAAGCCGTGCAGCAAATTCGCCGGGCGGGCCTGTTGTGGGATGCCTCCCGTGCGGAGGCGCCGCTGCTGCATGCCTGCAACTCCGGCGGCTATCTTGATCTTCCCCGGGCGCATTTTGATCTGGTGCGCATGGGGATTCTGCCGCTCGGGGTGTACCCTTCGCAGGTGTGCCGCCGCGTGCCGGGGTTGGCGCCGGTGATGTCGGTGAAAACGCAGGTGGCGGCGATCAAGGCGATCGCGGCCGGCGACACGGTGGGCTACGGCATGCGCTATCGCGCGGAAACGCCGCGCACCATCGCCGTGCTTCCGCTCGGTTATGGCGACGGTTTCCCGCGCGTGCGCAATCTCGGCCAGGTGTTGCTGCACGGCTGCCGCGCGCCCATCATCGGCGGCAACGCGATGGATGCCATGATGATCGACATCACCGACATTCCACAGGCACGGCCGTGGGACGAAGTTGTCATTCTCGGCCGGCAGGGCACGCAGGAAATTTCCGTGCACGAGCTGGCCGCCTGGGGCGCAACGGTTTCCTACGACATCATGACGCGCTGGAGCGTGCGCCTGCCGCGCGTATACCCTGGGCAGACGCAGAGCTGAAGCCGCGGCAGAGCGCGGCTGGGCTGCTTCCGGCAGTGTCACATTGCAGAAAATTTGAGATCCCTGCAAAAAATTTGAGATCCCTGGGCGGGGCGCCGGCGTGCGCTTCACTGCTTTCGCTTCATCTGCCGCCACCGTGCCGGCGGGGCCTTTGATTGGCAGGTAACGCTTCCCCCCTTTTTATCGACAGCATAAAACCACCGGATCGACGGGATGATGGCGGCATTCCTGCGCGAAGGCATGCGCTGCAAAAATTTGTCGCACCGCAGGGCCAAAGCGCGGGTGGGTCGGTCAAGCTGATTCTGTCGGGCAAAGTCCCACCCGAGGGCGGGTATGGAAAAATGGGCATCGGCCGGCGGCTCACGCAAGTTTCCTGCAGCGACCGGGAATGCCGCACGGCGTCCGCTCCACAAATAAAAAAAGCAACGGCCGGGCCGCTGCTTTTTTATTGGCATCGAAGTTGGAAAATGAATCGAATTCGTGTCCGTCTGCAATCGCGAACTTTTGCGAAAATGTTCCGGCAACGGTCCGGCCGCTGCATCAAGAACCCGGGAGTTTCAACCACGCCCGAATCTTTGCCACCCGGGCACAGCCGAAACCGGAACGTTTGTGGACCGCCGGGAATTACTTCACGCGCTCCAGATACTTGCCCGTGCGCGTGTCGATCTTGATGGTGTCCCCCTCCTTCACGAACAACGGCACCTGCACCTTTGCGCCGGTTTCGATCACCGCGTTTTTCATGACGCCGGTGGCAGTGTCGCCCTTCACGGCCGGTTCGGCTTCGATCACCTTGAACTCGATGAAAAACGGCAGCGCCGCGGAAATGGCCTTGCCTTCATAGAACATGACGTGGCAAAGGTTGCCTTCCTTCAGGAAGCGCTTCTGCTCACCCAGCAAATCCGCGGGAATGAAGGTCTGCTCATAGGTTTCGGTGTCCATGAAATAGAGATTGCCTTCGGACTCATACAGATACTGCATGTCCTTTTCTTCGAGCTGCACCTCCTCGATTTTGTCGGACATGCGGAAGGTGTGATCGATGACGCGGCCGGTTTTGGCGTGCTTCAATTTCGTGCGCACCATGGCGCGCCAGTTGCCCGGATTGAAGTGTTGGAACTCAACAATGATCCAGACATCATTGTTGTGCAGAATGGCCATGCCATTGCGAAAATCGGATGCTGCTGCCATGAAAAAGACTCCTGAGTTTCGGTTATGGAGCAAGACGTTGTTTTCAGTTTTGCCGGTGCACGGAATCCGGTGCGGCCGCGGCATCAAGGCTGTCAGCGCCGGGGTTGGCCGGCGTGACCGGAACGCCGGCACCTTCACCCGCCGCGGCGGAGGCGGCGGGTGAAGGTGCCGCCAGCAGCAATGAATCCGCCGCCCGCAGCATCTGCAGGGCTTCCACCGTGTCGCTTTCAGCGGGTCTCGCAGGCGCCGGCCGGTGACCGCCACCCGGCACCAGGGACACTCCCGCTGCTGCCAAAGCCCGGGCCTGCTCCGGCGTGATCAGGCGATGCAGTTGCAACAGCCAAAGCACCCGCTGCTGCATGCGCTGGCAGGCTTTGGGCCGGCGATAGGGATTGAAGTATTTGGGATTCGGCAGCATGCCCGCCAGCAGGGAGGCCTCCGCCCAATCGAGTGCGGCTGCCGGCTTGCCGAAATAGAAACGCGCCGCCGCCTCCGCGCCATAGATGCCCTCTCCCCACTCGATCACGTTGAGATAGAGCTCGAGGATGCGTTCTTTCGAGAGGGTCTTTTCAAGCCGGCGCGTGACGATGATCTCGCGCAGCTTGCGCCGCAGTGTCTTTTGCCGGTGCAGAAAGGCATTGCGTGCAAGCTGCATGGTGATGGTGCTGGCGCCCCGTACATAGCGGCCCTTTTCGAGATTCTTTGCGAACGATTCCCTCAGCATCTCGAGATTGAAGCCCTGATGCCGGTAAAAAAGATCGTCTTCACTGACGATCACGGCCTGCTTGAGCTTGGATGAAATCCGTGCGGACGGGACCCACAGCCGGATGGGGGAATGAAAGCGCTGCTCCCACTTGATTTGGCCGATTCGCGCCGTGGATTCCGGCTGATAGGCACGAATCCTGTCCTCATCGGGCAGGCCGCTGAAGAGCCACCACCAGCCGCCCGCCAGCACGAGCAGCAGGACGAGCGCCACAAAACAAAAACGCCGCTGGCGCGGGCTGAGTTTGCGCAGCGGCGAAAAGGACAAGCCATTTCGCCCGGCAACGGACGAACAAACGTCATCAGGCATCATTCATCGACGACAGAGATGATTCGTCCGGCCTGGCAGACACGCCGGAGCTCTTATTTCGCTTTCAAATTGATGGTGAAGCTCGCCTTGTTTCTCGTGATCTCAATGTTGTCTTCGCGCGCCAGCCAGCCGAGCGCCAGCCACAACAATTTATCATCCGCGCCGGTCGCCTTCTTCAGATTGGTTGGCGTCATGCCCTGCTTGCCCTGCAGCGCATGCCAAATTTTACCGGCGACTTGACCGATTTCTCCACTCATCAACTCCTCCTTAAGCAAAGGCTTTTCTCATGACCACCGGCGGGAATCCTCAACCTCGGTTCACGATCAGCCAGCCAGATGCCTGCTCGTGGTGGGCACGATCGGCACGATGCTGCAAACACGCGAACAACGCAAAGCGAGAATTCAATGGGCCGCAGGTGTTTTTCAAAACGGCGTATGATATAGTGATTTGTCCCAGGAAAGTCAAGCTTTTTTTCAGATTTGCAAGAGGCGGGACAGCAGTTCACCGGCATCGGCAAAGCGTTTTGCCGGCTGCTTTTGCAGCGCCTGCAGCAGCACCTGTTGCAGTTCGGTCGAAATCGCCGGTGCACTCGCGGCCGGCGCGGCTGGATTTTCGTTCACAATGGCATAAGCCAGCGCATAGAGATTCTCTCCCTGAAACGGCCGGCGGCCGGTGAACAGTTCGTACAACACCACGCCCAGAGAGAAGACGTCGCTGCGCCGATCAACTTCCAAATTGCTGATCTGTTCGGGTGACATATAGGCCGGCGTGCCGAGCATCTGGCCGGCCTGGGTAAGACGCAGAGCCGCCTGCTCGCGCCGTGCAATACCAAAATCCAACAGCTTGACGACTTGCTGGGAATTGACAATGATGTTGCTCGGCTTGAGATCACGATGGATGAGGCCGGCGGCATGCGCGGCGGCCAGCGCCGAGGCGATTTGCCGTGCGACTGCCAGCTTCTGGCTGAAATCGTTATTCGGCTGGCTCGCCCACTCATCCAGCGGCAAGCCTTCCACATATTCCATACACAAACAGGGCGCGCCGTCGATAAACTCCACGGCATAAATGATGGCAATGTTCGGGTGGCTGAGTTGCGAAAGCGCGCGCGCCTCCGCCAGCAAGCGGGCGCGCTGTGCTGGCTCATGCCCAAGCTCCGGTGGCAGCACCTTGATCGCTGCCCGCCGCTGCAGATGTACGTCCTGCGCGCAGTAGACGACGCCCATGCCGCCCCGCCCAATCTCATACAGAATTTCATAAGCGCCGATCCGATCCCCCGGCTGCAGTGGCAAGGTCACCGCGATCGTGCCGGCTGCAGTCGCTGACTCGACTTGGACAAGGGCGCTAGGCAGGGCGGCCAGCCAGTTCTGAAACAATGGCGAACGCAGTTGCACCATCTCGCCGGTCTCGGCAAGCAAGCCGAGGGCGCGCAGGGTTTGCAGCGCGATGCGCTCCACCGCTGTGGTGGCGAGCGTCTCGGCCGGCAAACTCTGGCGGGCGCAGCGCTGCAGCAACGCCTGTTCGACCGGCTGCAGGCTTTGGTAATCGACTTGAAAAAAATTGCGCAGCGTTTCATCGTGCTGCATGCTGGCCAGAGCGGCATCGATTTCACCCAACTCCAGCGTGCGTTTGGCCAGCACTTGCAGCAGAAAGGGATGGCCGCCGGTGCAGGCAAAGAGTTGTGCTTGCACGGCAGCGTCAAAATCAGCCTGCGCGGTGAGGCTGCGGGCTTCCTCTTCTGAGAAAGGAGAAAGGTAAAGCGGCGGCGTGAAGCCGTGCAGAAAGGGCGAGGTTTCAGCGCCCTCGAACGTTTCCAGGCGCGCCAAACGGCGGGTGGCGGTCAACAGGCAGCGGACAGTCTCGCTGCCCTGCAGCACGCGGCGCAAGCGCGCCAGCAGCGGCACATCGTTCTGTGCCAGCGCGAGCAGGGCTTCTCCTTCGTCACACAGCAGCAGCAGTCTTTTGTTGTGCGAGCGCGTTGTGCTTTGCAGCCGCCGCAGGATTTCGGGAGTGGACAACTTCTCCCAGTCGCGGTCGTAGTCGAAACGGTCGCGGGCCTCATCGAGGCCGGCGAGCAAACTCTCGCGCAGGGTGTCGTCATCAACCGCGCCTTCCAAATCCCAATACAGCGGGAGGTAAACGGAATCGACCGAGAGCAGCACGCGACGCTCGAGCTCACGCAGCAGGGAAGTCTTGCCCATGCGGCGCAGGCCTGCGATCCACACCGCTTCGCGCGGGCCGTGCAATAATTCGTCGATCAACGCCGCACGCCCGAAGAATTTCTCGCCGCGCACCCACTGGCCAATTACGAAGGGATGGGATTGCGTCATCATGTTCGGAGCCAATACCATTTTCTGCCGACGCGGCAGCGGCCAATCGCGAAACCCGGGTCGCCGCGTTGCGGCCAGCCTCGAACATCCACGTTCATGAGGCAGTCTCCTCTCTCACTTCCTGCCGCAAGCGCTCGACCTCCGGCAAGCGGATGACACGCCGCCGGGTTTCGATGGCATGATTCACCAACCGCACGCAGAATTTCTGAATGAGAAACGGCCGGCCCTCGGAAAGCTGCCAGATTCTTTCCGCTGCCTCCGGCGTGAATTTGAAAAACCCCCTGACCGGCTCATGAATGAGCTGCAGCGTCTCGGCGCGCGAAAGCGCCGGCATCGTGATTTGCTCGAAAAAATTGTACCACGGACTTGATTCACTCTCCCACTGTTTGCGGATGTTGCTACCGGTCAGCACCGCCACCAGGTTCTCGCTGAATGACTTCATGAAAATCGAACGCAACTGCTGGTTGGTGCGCTCACTGTAGCGATTGAGTTCATCCACCTCATCGAGCAGGAAAACCAGCCGCACGCGCTTGCCCGCCGCCCCGCGGTCATTTTCGCGGGCCTGCAAACACGCCAGGATGGTGCGCAAGTCTTCGGCGAACTCACGGTGGCCGTAGCCGGCACGCGGCTGCGGCTTTGCCACGGCCGCCGCCACCTTCGGGCCGAGCTGGTCGCGCGCTTCTTCGATGAGATGCGTGAAGAACGACTCTTCGGCCACGCCCTGCAAATCCACCAGCACCGGCGCAAAATGATAAACCGGATCCTCCCGCTCCTTGAGCAGTCGCAGCAATTGATACTGCAACGAAGTCTTGCCGATCCGCCGCGCTCCGGAGATCATCAGGCTGTTGTTGGGCAGGGTGCGCAAAATGCGCTCGAGCAATTGTCGCCGGCCGAAGAACATCTGGGCGTCGCGAATCGGCGCGCCGGCGATGTAGGGATTGTAGCGATTCACGAACGAAATGCGGCTGCGGATCAGGCGATTGACGACAAGGGCGCCGAGCACGAACACCAGACCCGCGCCGGTGATCAGCCAGAATTGCGCGGTTTGATACACCGGCGGCAGGCGGCGCAGGCGCAAACGTTCCGTGCTGGTGTGCTGTTGGCGATCGCGATCAGCCGCGGTCACGGTGATTTCGTTTTCGCCCAGGCGCAAGGGAATCGCGGCGGTGAAATGATATTTGCCCTCGGCATCCGGCAGCGGCTGGGCGGCCTCGGCTAGCGCGGCGCCATTCACCACAAAAGTGATCGCGGCGATGCCGGAATCATCTTGCGCATATCCGCGAATGCGCAGCGTCGGCGTGCGCACGCTGGCGGTGGCGGCCTCCGGCTCGCGCAGCACGAGTACCGGCGCGCCGGCCCGCACGTATTCGGTGCGGGTGATGGTCTCGCTGCGCGCGGCAGCGGCGGGCGCCGGCGCACTCAGGCGGGCAATTTCGAATTGCACACGCTCGCGCCAGGCGGCGAGGGTGGCATCATTCGGCGCGAGTGTGGCGAGGCGATCAAAGCGGGCGAGCGCCTCGAAATAGCGGCCTTGCAGGTAGGCGGCCTGCGCAGCTTGCTGTTCTTGTGCGAGGGAATCAAACGCGGCAACCGGTTCCGCGCGCGCCGGGGAACTGCGCGCTGCCGGCGGATGCTCGGCAAACCAGC
Source organism: candidate division KSB1 bacterium (assembly GCA_034506255.1). Classification (NCBI taxonomy): domain Bacteria; kingdom Pseudomonadati; order Candidatus Zhuqueibacterales; family Candidatus Zhuqueibacteraceae; genus Candidatus Coneutiohabitans; species Candidatus Coneutiohabitans thermophilus. The sequence continues at coordinate 253,631 of JAPDPX010000005.1, forward strand.
GCAGCATTTGTTGCCGGCTGGTTTCGTCCAGCGCTGGGTTTGCCGCCAGCAAGGAATCCAGGCGGCGAATCGTGAAGCCCTGACCGAGGCGATAGCTCGCCTCCAACAGCGCCGTCCAGGGCAACACAGCCGGCGCGCGCGCGCTTTTCTGCACGTGCAACAGGGCAGTGGCGGCCTCACGCAGCCGCAGCAAATTGTTGTAATCCGCGGGCAGCTCGCGAATGGTGGCGTATTCCAGTTCGCGATCGAAATGCGCGAGAGCGCCGGCATAATCGGCAAGGAAAAACAGTGCGCGGCCGAGTTGATAGTGCGGCAAATAATTGAAGGGGATCAAGCCCACCTCGCTCACGGCATCGCGGCGCGGCGCGGGCTTGATCGCCAGCGCGGCGCGAAAATCTTGCGCCGCTTCCTGCCACTGGCTCTTCTCGACCTTCTCCAGGCCGTTCAAGTAGTGCGTGGACCATTGCGCCATGATTGCCGGTGCCGACAGCAGCAGCACGCCGGCGAGCAGCATCAGACACGGTCGCGGCCCATTCGATTGCTTCATCATAAGCGCAACACCGCCGAGCCGATCAGGCTGATTTGCCCTCGCTCCGGACTGACATCCAGACTCGTTTCGAAGCGCACCTTGTTGTTAAGCACGACGCCGGCGCCGGACGTGAAATGCAGGAAGCCGGATTTATCCGGAAACTCGCGCTGCACCGCTGCCGCGCGTGAAACAGCCTGCCAGCCGAAGTTGGGTTCGGAGTAAATCCCCAGGCGCAACGGCCAAATGCGGCCCAGTTGGATCAAACGATACTCCACGCCGGCGCGCCAGGAAACGTGATGGTACGCGGCAACGTCTCCCAGACCATCGGGGTCGCGGCCGGCGACGTCGTCTTGCGGCAAGTCATCATGCAGGCCCCGCAACAATCCGCGGCTGCGATAAAGCAGCACGTCCGCGCCCAGCAACAGGCGAACATGCGCCCGCCAACTCAGCCCGAAACCGAGAAAGTCAGGTAGATTGAGCGTGAAGGGCACGCGCTTTTCTTCGGCCGTGAAATGGAGGGAATCATCACGGCCGTCGCCGGGCGTGCGGTCGGGTAAAGTGTAAGCCGGCAGCGTGATGCGATTGACGATTTCATAGGCGGGCAGATGTTCATACACCGCGCCCAGCGTCCAGCGGGGACTTAATTCGAACAGCATGCCCAGGCTGTAGCCCGGCTTGAATTGGCTGCGCTGGGCATGATCGATGCGATAGAGGCCCTCAATGCGCACCGGCACGCTGGGCTCGGACATGCCGGCGAAGCTGGTTTGCTGCCACAGCGCCGGCTCGAAGTACTGGCGTTCGTCGAGCAGCAGCCGCAACTGCGTGGCGCGCAGCGAGAGGCCGAGATGCACGCCGCCGGGCAGCGTGCGCGCCACCACCACGGCATTGTGAATCACTTCACAATAGTGCTCGCTCGCCAGTCCCGGAAAGTTGCCGCCCGCACCCAATTGCTCGGCCAGTGTCAACGGCCGGTTCAGCGCGAGGGTGAGAAATTGCCGGCGGCTGAAACTGAATTCCGAACGAAACGCCGCCTGGCGGAAGGCCGCGAAGGTGAAGCCCCATTGCGGATAGGTGATGTTGACGAGCGTTTGGTCAAAGATCCGTTGATAGTGCCGTGCGCGGCCGCTGGGCCGCTCCTGCCGGCTGACGGCAAAATCCGTGGTGTGCCAGCCGGCGCTGTGGCTCAAGCTGATTTCCGGCGTCGACAAAAAACTGATGCCGGCGGGATTGATAGCCGCGGCCGTGGCATCATCTGCGATGGCGATGAACGCGCCGCCCAGACTCGCGGGCCGGCTCGCGGGTTGAATCGGAACCAGGCGAAATTGCGTAAAGGCGAAATCTGCCAAACGCGGGCGGCTGGTTTGACTGCACGCGGCGCCGGAGAGCATGATCAGCGATAGCCCCACCAGAATGCCGGCGAGGTGATGGCGCCGCAGCGGCGCAGCCCGCAAGCAGACCGGGACAGAATTTTTCAGAGAAATCGCAGCTCTCATCATCGGCTCGACAATGAAATTCACTGCCGGCAAGATAGCGCTTTGCCCTGGAATTTCAAGGGGATTTTTGGCAACCGGCGCTGCCCGCTTGACATTGCAGCGATAAAAGCGTAATGTGATCGGCGCCGGAGCGCGCGTCTGGCCTTTTGGCAAAAGCGTTCCCGCAACGGCTTGGCCGCTGCATCAAAAACCGCTGAGTTCCGACGAGGCTCGCAGTCTTGAAAACCTCGGCTGAGCCGGGGTTGAGGCACTTTCGGACGGACAAGAATACCCCGCGTGTCCGACATGACTGACCCACAGAGTGATGATCTGAAACAAGAACTGCTCGCGCTGCAGGCCCTGCACAGGTTGGCGCAGGCCCTGGTGACCGCGCCAGAAGCGGATACGATTCTCGAACAGACGGTTGCCATTGCCACCGAGCTGACCGCCGCAGCCGGCGCAGCGCTGTTGCTGGTGCAACCGGGCCGGTTTGAAGCGGAAGTCACGTCTGCCGGCTGGTTTCGCACACTCGCGCGCCACGCCGCCGCGCCCGACACCGGCGCAGCAGCACTCCAACAACTCCACCGTCAGTTGGCCGGCTGGATTTTCAAGCATCGCACCGCGCTGCTTTCGCCGTGGCTGCCCGAGGATGAACGCTTTCCGGGTTTGGCGATTTTGGGTCCGCCCGCGCTGGCCGCAGCGGGCGTGCCGATTCAAGCAGGCGAGGACATCATCGGCGCGCTGGTGGTGGTGAAGGAAGAGAGGCTGCGCAGCGGCGAAAATCCGGTGGCGCGGCTGGAGCCGATCGCCGCACTGGCAGCGCCGGCCCTGCAACGCCTGCGCCGGCTGCAGGAATTGGTGGAGGAGAACGATTACTTTCGCCAAACGCTGATCGTGCAGCAGGGCTTCCCCGGTATGCTGGCGAAAAGCGAGGCTATGCAAAAAGTGCTGGCGCTGCTGCAACGGGTGGCGCCCAGCGACGCGCGCGTGTTGATTGAAGGCGAAAGCGGCACGGGCAAAGAACTCGTCGCGCGGCTGCTGCATGAATATGGCCCGCGGCGCGGCCGCAAGTTCCTCGCCGTGGATTGCGGCGCGATTCCCGACAATCTGCTGGAGAGCGAGCTGTTCGGCTATGTCAAGGGCGCGTTCACCGGCGCCACGCAGAATCGCAAAGGCCTGCTGCAAGAGGCGGAAGGCGGCACGCTCTTTCTCGACGAAATCAACAATCTGCCGCTGCCGCTGCAGGCCAAGCTCATGCGGGTGTTGCAGGAGGGCGAGGTGCGGCCGTTGGGCAGCAATGTCACGCAAAAAGTCGATGTGCGCGTGGTCGCGGCCAGCAGCCGCAGCCTGGCTGAGCTGGTCAAGAGCGGCGCGTTTCGCGAGGATTTGTATTTTCGTTTGAAAGTAGTGCTGTTGCGCCTGCCCCCGTTGCGGGAGCGCAGCGGCGACGTGCCGCTGCTCGCCGCGCATTTTCTCAAAAAGTACGCGCAACAATATCAAAAGCCGGTCACCGGTTTCGATCCGGCGGCGATGCAGATGCTGCAACGCTATCACTGGCCAGGCAATGTGCGCGAGCTCGAGCATGCGATCGAGCAGGCCGTGGTCCTGGCGCCGCCGCAGGCGCAGTGTCTGACCGTGAATGACTTGCCGGAAGAGGTGTGGCCGGGCGCAGCCGCGACAGCACCACTCGAGGAAATGGCCAACCTGTCCGCGGCCGTGGAGGCACTCGAACGCCGCATGATTCAAAAAGCGATCAACGCAACCAGCGGCAACAAATCACAAGCAGCCGCGCGCTTGGGACTGAGCCGCCGCGGTTTGTTGAACAAGCTGAAACGGTATCAAATCCTGACGGAGTGAGCAGCCGGTTTCGAGTTCGCCCCAAAACACCACCGCCCGGGCGCTTCATCATGAACGCCTGCACGCCTTGTTCGAGTGGTGCATACTTCAGGAGCAAGCGCCCGGGCGGTTTCTTCCTTACTCTGGACAGACACTATTTCTGCCAGCGGGGGATGCGTTCGCGAATCCTGCCGAAGCCCAGCCGGTCGAACAGCGCCTCCACTTTGCCGCGATCGGCGCCGGTATATTTCAGCATGCGCCAGTTGACCCGCAGCGGTGCCTGAGTGGCGATGGTGGCGAGCTGGCGCGACAACATCGCGCGGGCGCGGTCCTGCTCCAGCCTGGCACGAATGGCCGCTGCGCCCCGCAGCTTCATGGTCGCAACTGCCTCCAGCCGGGCGTACAATTCGTCCAGGTCGTGGAATTTTGCCAGCAACGCGGCGGCGGTTTTCGCACCTATGCCGCGCACGCCCGGAATGTTGTCAACGGCGTCGCCCATCAGCGCCAGCCAATCCACCATCTGGCGGGGCGGCACGCCGAAATGCTGTTTCACACCTTTTTCATTCCAGCGCCGATTTTTCGCGAAATCCCACAGCGTCACCCGCGGCCCGACGAGCTGCGCCAAATCCTTGTCGCCCGAGACGATCACGAATTCACCGCTGGCGCGGCGCAGTTTGTGGATGATCGTGCCGATCAGATCATCTGCTTCAAAGCGATCGTCGAGGAAGGTGCGCATGCCCAGGGCGGCGGTGATTTCGCGGCAGGCTTCCAACTGCGCCTCCAGGTCCGGCGGCGGCAAGGCGCGCTGGGCCTTGTAGGCCGGGTAGATGTCGTTGCGAAAGGAGGTGGTCAAGCTGCCGTCAAAGGCGACAGCGAGATGGGATGGCTGCGCCCGTTTGAGCAGATCGAGCAGAAAAGCGGTGTAACCGTAAACGGCATTGCAGGCCGCGCCTGCGGGCGTGCGCAGGGTGGCGGGGATGGCAAAATAGGCGCGAAAGATGTAGGGACTGGCATCGATGAGATGAAGCGTGGGCATGGTGATCGACTCCGGGAATGGTTCACGGCCGGTTTGGTGCCTGCAATATAAGCGCCGACCGTTGCGAAGCCAGAACAAAATGGCGGGAGCGGTAGTCCCTCGGCAACAGGCGGAACAGCGCAGGCATACCTGCCCGATGCTGCCAATTTTTCCCTGAAGTTTGCACCCGGATTGCTCCTCTCCGCGAGAAAAGCCGCTTTGATCGCGGCACCCAGCCACCCAAGCGGTGGTGCATAAAAAAATTTTGCAGGCCAACGTGCGGTCAACTCCGAAAAAAGTGACCTTTGGGGTTCTCATCAAAAAAATGCGCCCAATCATGAGAAATTCGACTGGCCACTCCTGACGGAGTTTTGTGAACAAGACATTTCTTCCAGACAACGGCAAGTCCGCATGCACAATTCAGGTCATAGCACGGCAGAGATTCGATACTCGCTGTGAAGATCCAATCCCAAAATCCGCCCACGAAAGCGAAATCCCACGAAAAAAGCATTTTCGTGGGATTTCATTTTCGTGGGAGAGAAGACGTGACACCTTCGGCAAACAGGCGTATTTCGCAGTCAGCGTCGCTCCACATTCGAAAAGAGTCTTGCTTGACTTCGAACAGAATACCTGGCGTTTTTTTGAACACATCATTTTCTCCGGGCAACAGCAGGCCGGCAGGCAAAATTCAGGTGGCGACATACGATCGATGCCATATCTGACTGGGCAAGCGCGGGACAAAATTGCCTTGACATTCGCAGACACGTTTTATATTGTTGCCTCGCCTCAGGCGAGAAATCGTCTTCCATTTGCAAATCCGGCCTTCTTGTTGGCCGGCGTCGCTCTCGCCTGCCAAACAATATCCACTCGGTTGTATTCTTTTACATGAACCCCATTCCCAAGGGAGGTGTGCCGATGCGAGTTGTACATTTGTGGCTTTTGCTGGCAGCGACAACTGTTCTCGGTTTGGCGTTTACGGGAGCAGAAAACAGCAAATCCCCCGGCCGTTTTGCCGTGAAGATCGAAGCGGCGCCACCGATGGCAGTGCCGGCCAACGGTTCGATCACGGGAACGGTGAAATACGCCGGCAAGGCGCCGGCCAAAACCAAGTTGCCCGTCACCAAGGACACGGAAGTGTGCGGCAAGCAGGAGCATTACGATGAATCGCTTCTGGTGGATGCCAACGGCGGCATCAAAGATGTGGTGGTGTCGATCACGGGTGTCACGGGCGGCAAGTCGTTGACGGCGCTGGGCAGCGATTTTGTCATCGACCAGAAAGGCTGCATGTACAGCCCGCATGTTTCGGTGGTGCCGGTGAAAACGCCGATCCGGGTGCTCAATCCCGACGGCATCCTGCACAACGTCCACAGCTACAGCACCAAAAACAAAGAATTCAACATGTCGCAGCCCAAATTCATGAAGGAGAAGAAAATCACCTACGACTTTGCCGAATTGGTGACGTTGAAATGTGATGTGCACGGCTGGATGAATGCCAAAGTCATGGTGGTGGATCACCCCTACCACGCGGTGACTGACGCCAACGGCAATTTCACCATCACCGATGTGCCGCCGGGAACCTACACGGTGGAATACTGGCAGGAAAAGCTGGGCAAGCAAACCGCCAAGGTGACGGTCACAGCGGGCGCTGCGGCCAAAGCCGATTTCACCTACCCGGCAGCGGCGAAGTGAAGAAGGAATGAATTCCCGACCGCTGGTTGAAATCGAGAACCTGACCCACTCTTACAACGGCCGTCCGGCGCTGCGGGGAGTGGGTTTTTCTGTTTCTGCCGGGGAGATTTTCGGCATTCTCGGGCCGAATGGCGGCGGCAAAACCACGCTGTTTCGCATTCTCGCCACCCTGTTGCAAGCCGATGGCGGCCATGCCCGGGTGGGCGGCTGCGACGTCGCGCAACAGCCGCAGCAAGTCCGCCGCCTGCTGGGTGTCGTTTTTCAGTCGCCGAGCGTCGATGGCAAACTCACCGTGGCGGAGAATCTCCAGCATCAGGGCCGGCTCCACGGCCTGCATCGCGCGTTGCTGGAGCAGCGCCTGACTGCCTTGTTGCAGCGCTTCGGCCTGCAGGAACGCCGCCGGGAATTGGTGGAGAATCTCTCCGGCGGGCTGCGCCGCCGTGTCGAGCTGGCGAAAAGTTTGTTGCATCAGCCGGCACTTCTCCTGCTCGATGAGCCGAGCACCGGGCTTGATCCCGGCGCGCGCCGGGAGCTGTGGGATCTGTTGCGCCATCTGCAAATCAGTGAGGGCGTCACCGTCCTGCTCACCACCCATCTGCTGGAGGAAGCGGAAAAGTGTGATCGCCTCGCCATTCTCGATGCCGGCCGCCTCGTCGCGCTGGGCACGCCGGAAGAATTGAAAGCCCGCATCGGCGGGGACGTCATCATGCTCGACTCACCCCAGCCCGAGCTGCTGCGCATGCGCTGCCGCGAGCTGTTTCAAATCGAAGCGACGGTGGTGGACGGCCGGCTGCGCCTGGAGCGCGACCGCGGCCATGAGTTCGTACCCAAGCTCATCGAAGCCTTTCCCGGCAGGATCACTTCCCTCACCATCGGCAAACCGACTTTGGAGGATGTGTTCATCAAGGAAACCGGCCACCAGTTTTGGCGGGATAAAGCGGCAGAGAGAGGGTGAAAGCATGCCAGCAGCCCCGGATCTCGAACAATCGCAAGAAACGCGGGCAGCGGACGTCACGCCGCCGCAGCCTGCCTTTTGGCTGCCGGTGTTGACGCTGTGGCAGCGCGAGCTGGTGCGCTTCCTGCGGCAGCGCAGCCGCCTGTTTGGCGCGCTGGGACAGCCGCTGCTGTTCTGGTTGTTGCTGGGCGCCGGCTTGAGCCCGTCCTTTCAACCCGCCGGGGCACCGCAGCAGGTGAATTATTTGGAATACTTCTTCCCCGGCACCCTTCTGCTCATCCTGCTGTTCAGTGCGATCTTCACCAACATTTCGATTATCGAAGACCGCATCTCAGGGTTTTTGCAATCGGTGCTGGTGGCGCCGGTTCATCCCGCGGTGCTGGTGCTCGGCAAAGTGGGCGGCGGCGCCACGCTGGCGCTGGTGCAGGCTGTCCTCTTCCTTTTACTCGCACCGCTGCTCGGAATCGCGCTGACCTGGCGCATGCTGCTGCATGCCACGCTGGTGCTGGCGCTCAGCGCCTGCGCCCTGACCGCCCTGGGTTTTGCCATTGCCTGGCGCATGGACTCGACGCAGGGCTTTCACGTCATCATGAATGTGTTTCTCATTCCGCTGTGGCTGCTGTCGGGCGCATTTTTTCCGGCGGTCGGCACGCCCGCGCCGCTGCAGTGGATCATCACGATCAATCCCGTTACCTACTGTCTGGCGGCGTTGCGGCAGTCGTTGTATGCGCCGGAGACGATCCGGGCCATGGCCCTGCCGCCTGCCGGCCTCTCGCTGGCGCTCACGGTTGCCTTCGCGCTGGCGATGTTCGGCCTGGCACTCTGGTCGCGTCACCGGGCCTATCGCCTGCCTTGATCCATTCCCAACCGGCGAACGGCCATGAAATTTCTCTGCACACTTTTGCTGGCGCTGCTGCCCGCCATCGCGGCGACTTCGCAAACTCCCGAGCAGGCCCTCTGTGCGGTCTGCCGCGTGTTGGAAGGCACCACCACACCCGAAAAAGTGGCGGCCTCCACCATTTACCAAGGCCAAACCTACTACTTCTGCGCCAAACGCTGTCAGGAAAGATTCGCACAGGATCCTGAAGCCTATGTGCCGCCGGTGTTGCCGCGGCCGGCACCGTCATTCACCGTCAAAACACTGACCGGCGAGGCGGTGACGCTGGCGAGTTTTCACGGCCGGGTTGTTTTGCTCGATTTCTGGGCAACCTGGTGCAAACCGTGTGTGCGCACCGTGCCCAAGCTGCAAAAAGTGCATGCGCAGTTCGCCGACAGCGGCTTTTCCGTCGTGGGAATTGCCGTCAACGAAAAAGGCGTCAAGCCGGTGCAATCCTTCCAGCAGAAGCACAAGCTCACTTATCCGATTTTCATGGATGACGCGGACAAACCGGCATGGGAAACATATCGCGTGAAAGTGATTCCGGCGATGTTTCTCATCGACCGGCAGAGGAAAATCGTGCAACAATGGGTGAATGAGCCGGATTTCAACGAGGTGACCGCGGCGATTCACCGGCTGGTTGCGCAGCCCGCGCCGCGTAATTAGTGGTTGGGAGGATTGCTGCAATCCGTTTTTGTTGCCGTATTACCCATCCAGGAGAGACCAATGCTGGAACGAAAAAACATCGCCAGCGGCACACAGTGGGAGCCGGTGGTGGGCTATTCGCGCGCGGTGCGGCTCGGCAACATGATTTATGTTTCCGGCACGACGGCGACCAACCCCGACGGCGGGATCGTCGGCCTCGGTGATCCGTACGCGCAAACCGTGCAGACGATCCGCAACATTCAGTCGGCGCTGCAGCAAGCCGGTGCCCGCCTGCAGGATGTCGTGCGCACGCGCATCTATGTCATCAACATCGACGATTGGGAGCAGATCGGCCGCGCCCATGGCGAATTTTTCGGGGCCATCCGGCCCGCGACCAGCATGGTACAGGTGAGCCGCTTGATCCTGCCGGAAATGCTGGTCGAGATCGAGGCTGATGCCATCGTTTCCTCATAACCCGAGCGGGACGGGACTGCAAACGGCAAAGTCCACGCAAAGCTGCCGGGAGGCTCAAAGCCAGACTTGACTGCAGCCTTCGATAATCAGTGGCAACGGGTGATCAAGCGATCATGGCGAACCTCTGCGGCGAGGCCTCTCCGCGTGAGTTCCTTTCTCAACCTCGGAGGCACTGAAGATCTGCAGAATTGGTATTGGCATTTCTGCCGGGTTTTCTTACCTTCCGCGCAACACCTCCCACAATTCTCCTTCACCCCGAACCAAAAGCGTGAGGAAGGTCATGCGACTCGAAGAGCTCGAGCTCGTCCCCATCGAAAAGCCCGAAGCCATGAATTTCATTCTCGGGCAAAGCCATTTTATCAAAACGGTTGAAGATCTGCACGAAACGCTGGTAGGCGCCGTGCCCGGCATCAAGTTTGGCCTGGCCTTTTGCGAAGCCAGCGGCCCGCGGCTGATCCGCTGGAGCGGCACGGACGAGGAGTGCCTGGCGCTGGCGAAGAAAAATGCGCAGGCGATCGGCGCCGGCCACAGTTTCATCGTTTTCCTCGGCAATGTTTTCCCGATCAATGTGCTCGGTCTCATCCGCAATGTGCCGGAAGTGTGCCGGATCTTCTGCGCCACGGCCAACCCGACGCAAGTGATCGTGGCGGCCAGCGCCCAAGGCCGCGGGATTCTCGGCGTCATTGACGGCGAATCGCCGCTGGGCGTGGAAGGCGAAAAGGAAATCGCGGAACGCAAGAGCTTGTTGCGCCGGTTCGGCTACAAGCTTTGATTCAGCCGTGCGGCTCGCGGGAGGAGTCTGCCGGCGGCCGGGGTGAAAACAACTTTTCCTGCATCGTCGAAGTGGGGTGCGGCGGGACAACCGGGGTGTGGCGGTTGCGGCGGAAAAGCCGGAACCACAGGGCGAAAAAAACACCGGCAGTCAGCAGGCTGGCCAGCGCCAGGACAAGCAACGCTTGCGGCGTCATACAGGTGTTACCCTGAAAATACCGCAGGGCAGGTTTTCAGTCTGCCTCTGCATTGTCATCGCGATGAAGAGCTGTCACGCTTGCGAGGATTTTGCAGCGCAACGTTGCCAGCCGGCCTTCGTTTGCGGGCTGGCAACCTGCGCCGGGGAAGGTCTCAATTCAAGTTTGCCCGCAGGCGTTCCACCGCATGGCGCGCGACTTCGTAATCCGGCCGGATGGTGAGTGCGGCCTGATAATATTCGAGGGCGCGCGGCCACAGCAACTTCCGCTCGAAGATCAAGCCAAGATTGGCATGGGGAAATTCACGGTTTTCGTAGCGCGGGGCGGACATGGCCCGCCGCAGCCAGGGGATCGCCTCATCAAGTTTTCCCATCTCCATCAAATAGACGCCGATATCGTTGTAGGGATTGCCGAAATCCGGATCGAGCTGGATGGCGCGCCGGCATTCGGCGATCGCCTCCTCCAGACGTCCCATCATGCTGTAGGTCCAGCCCAAAAACGTGTGCGCTTCCGCGGTCGGCGCGATTTCCAAAGACTTTTTGTAATGTGCCGCCGCCTGTTCCAGATCCCCGCGCATTTGCATTTCATAGGCCATGCGCAAGAAACGCAAGGCCTCGTCCCTCAATCTTTCCATGGTGGTGTAACGGACGGATTCGCGGTTCCAAGTCAGCCGGGCTCAGCGCAACAGCAGGAGTTTTTTGCGCGCCGTGGCCTGCGGCGTGCTGATGACATAGAAGTAAACGCCGCTGGCGAGCAGGCGGCCGCTGCTGTCCCGGCCATCCCAGCTTATTTCCGAACGGCCGGCTTCGCGCGGCGCGGACAGCAGGGTGCGCACCTCCTGGCCCAGCGTGTTGTAGATGCGGAGCTGCACCGGTGCCGCGGCGCTGAGCGTGAAGCCGATTACGGTCGTGCTGCCGGCCGCGACCCGGAAGGGATTGGGCCGGTTTTGTTCCAGCACGAAACTCTCGGGCGGGTGCGACGGCCTGTCACCGACTTCCAGAGTCCCGTCACCCCGCACGAGAAAATCACCCTGCGGTGATTTGCGTGGATAGGTCACCTGGCCAAAACCGCTGTCCTCCGCGGTAAAATGAATTTGAAAGTGCGCCGTGTCGGAGGCCGGTTTGGGAATCAGGCCAGTGAAGGCGGTGGAATCCAGCGGCGTGAGCGTCACGCTGCGATAGTCCGTGCGGCCGCGCCCGGCATACCAAACCCGCACGCTGCCCGGCACCAGGCCGTCGCGCGAAAGGATGCGAATGGTGACACGCAGCTCGCCGTTGGTGGCATTGATTTCGGGAAGATTGCTGAACGCCGGGCCGAATGCCGTGATGGCGGCGCGGGCATTCACAATGCCATAGCCATAATCATTGTCGGGGGTGGCGGCGCGACTCGCCGTGTTGTGCAGCACACGCATCATTTGCTGCGGCGTGATCTCCGGATGTGCCGAAAGAATTTGTGCCACCACGCCCGCCGTCAGCGGGCAGGAGAAGGAGGTGCCGCTGACAAAGCCGTAGCTGTTGGGCGCGCCGACCAAGGCGGATTGCACGCCAATACCCATCGCCATCACATCGGGCTTGAGGCGGCCATCCGCGCTTGGGCCCCGGCTCGAAAAACCGACCACCGTACCCCCGGCATCGACCGCGCCCACCGCAATCACGTTCGGGCCGTCCGCCGGCGCGGTGATGATGCGCCAACTGCTGTTGCCCTCATTGCCCGCACTATTGACCACGATAACACCCTTGCTGGCCGCAATCTCCGCAGCTTTGGTGATGATGGTTGTCCTGCCGTCCATGTCTGCGGGGGAATAGCTGGTCTGACCCGCATCGAAAGTGCTGTAGCCCAGGGAAGTCGAGGTCACCTCAACGCCCAATTGCTCCATCCACTCTATGGCCGCGACCCAGAAATCCTCTTCAGCATGGGTTTCCGAGGCAATGTTTTCGGTCTTGGCAAAAAGAAATTCGGCATCGAATGCCGGCCCGATGAGCTGGCCTTCCTTGAAGCCGGCCAGTACCGACAAGGTCTCCGTGCCGTGACTGTCCTGGCCGGGGGGATCACCCGTTTGGTTGCGCGTAACACCGTCATTGCGGATGAAATCGCGCTCGCCGAGCACACGGTGCTTCAAATGCTGAAAGGCTTCATGCTCCTGCCAGCGAAAGCCGGTGTCGAGCATGCCCACCAGCACACCGCGGCCGGTGATGCCGGCGTCATGCAAGTCCGTGGCGCGAATTTGTTCCATTTGCGTCAGCGAGGTGCCATAAGCGTAGCGATGCGGCGTGGCGGGCTTGTGCCGGCTTTGCGGTGGCGGCGCCGCAGTTTGAACCGGCGGCGTGCGCAGGCGGGCCACCGGTTGCACAGCGGCCACGCTGGCGAGCTGCCGGACTGCCGCCATTTGCGCCGGCGTGGCAACCACACTCACGGCATTCAACCAGCGCGAAACCGTGACGGGTGTCAACCCCAGGGCCGCCAGCTCCCGGAGATAAGGCTCATAGACGTCGACGTCAGTCGCATCGACCAACTGCTGCGGCGCAACCTTGGCCCGGCGTTGCAACGCCCGCGCGGAAAGCCGCGACTTCGCCTGTTCCAGTGCCGCCGCACCTTTGGCCAGCGCGGCCGGGCCCTTGTCTTTGAAAAAGATCCAATATTTCACGGAGGGCTGCGTCTGATCTTCACCGGAAGCAGGTGGTGTGCCGGAAGAAAACGTGTCCCGCAGGAAAAACAGCACGAGTAAAGCGGCGAGTAAAGTGAAAAAGAAGGGACGCACAGACAAGCGATGGTTCATAACACGGGCGGTTTACAGGTTCAAATGATGCGCGGTACGCTGTTGGAACCCACCCAGTGCCACCGGCCTCCGTTGCGCACATTGCTTTTCGCGCGTTTTTCCAACAGCACCACAGGGGAATCGGGAGATCCCACCGAGACGGCAACCGTTGATTGTGCGTCAAAATAGAAAACCAGCCCTGCAAAAGCAAGGGGCAAAACCGTGCGTGAGGACCTGACTTTTGCATGCTGGCTTGTTGTTGCGCGGAAGAAATGGCGTATTCACCAATACACCGCCGGTTATTCCGATCGCAGTCAAACAAAACTTTTTTCGAATGTGGAGCGGCCTGATTGCGAAATGCGCCCGTTTGCCGAGGGCGTCACGTCTTCTCTCCCACGAAAATGCTTTTTTCGTGGGATTTCGCTTTCGTGGGCGGATTTTGGGATTGGATCTTCACATCAAGGGTTGCATCTCTGCCGTGCGATGAACAGGGCGTCCCACGCGGAATTGCCGGTTGTCCTCCCTCTCATCGCGAGGCCGCGCCAGCAAACAGCGCGAGTAGAGCGCGTTGTTCATACCTGAATTTTGCATGCGGACTTGCTCCTGCCTGGAAGAAATGTCTTGCTCACAAAACTCCGTCAGGAGTGAACTGTTTGTAGACATGGGGAGCTTGCGCGTCTTTAAACTCCGTCGGGAGTGGCCTGTCGAATTGCTCATGATTGGGCGCATTTTTTTGATGAGAATCCCAAAGGTCACTTTTTTCGGAGTTGACCGCACGTTGGCCTGCAAAATTTTTTATGCACTCGCGCACTGTTACGTTAATTTTTTACAGCCCCGTCACCTTTGGGGGCGCTGTTGAAGTAGCAAAAATTCATCTTTGAACAGCCGCTCACGAGGGGCGGGGGCTAAAGAATTCCGTTGACAGTGCTAGCCCTTGGGTGGCTGGGTGTCGCGATCAAATCGGCTTTTCTCGCGGAGGGATCAAGCCGGGTGCAAAATTCAGTGAAGGGAGACAGGACCGAAACAGGAGAGAGCGCGTGCGGGAGACGGGCAGCACACAGGCGCTGATGCGAGTGATGACGGCCGACAAAAGCAAAAACCGGATTCCACCCCGCAGTGCAATCCGGTTGAAGGAGAGGAAGTGACGGTCGCGGCGGGGACGCACACACAACTGCGAGTTTCGTCACTCGGAGCTGGCAACACTCGCAGTTTTGGTCCGGCATCCGCGCGCGTGACAGACCGTTGCCGGCTGGCGGGCTGTTTGAACAATTTCGTGGCTTGCACAAAAACTTCGCGCGCAGGGGAGAAGCCGCCTTTGCGCAAACGCCGGCCGAACGGGTGCCGTCCCATTTTTTTACAGGGCGGTGATGGTGGATGATGGCCACTCAAAACAATTCGTTTGAGCTCAAAGCAGCGCGGCTTTCCGACTCGTCGAGGCCGACGGCGTCCAGGGTGAAGGGGGTTGGCAGGGCGAGCAGGCGATGGACGCGGGCCAGCAGCTCTTCCGCGCCGATGTGCCGGTCCACCCAGCCATCCGCGCCGCATTCCTGCAGGGCGCAGCCCAGGCGTTCGTCGCCGGCGACAATGGCGAGCACGCGCACACGGCGGTGTTTGTGTTTGATCTTTTGGATCAGTTTGCAGGCGGTTTTGCCGTCCTGGTTGAAACTGCTGTAATGCGCATCTAGCAGCAGCAAATCCGGCCGCTTCCGCCGCAACAACCGCATCAAGGTTACCTCATTTTCGGCAATGTCGATGCGATAAGCCGCACACAGCACCAGATACATGCGCATCTGAGATTCGAGGTCGTCGTTGAGAATGATGATTCGGTTCATGGTTGCAGCCCAGACTCTCGTTCGGCGAACTCTCTTCCCGGCAATCTGTCGCAACTGTGCCGGGCGTGAAACCTGCGCACAGATTGGCTGTGGTCAAGAGAAGGCAATCGTTTGGCTAAACAGTAGTATCAAGCCGGGGGGAATGCGGAAAGCGCGGGCCGGCTCAGCGTGAGGACAGTGGCGTGTTCAACAGCGTGGGAATTGGGGTCTCTTCCTCGCAATAGCGGAAGAACAGGCGCAAGCCCGCCCCCAGCACCAGCACGGCCGCGAGCAGCAGCAAAGGAGGCACATGGCCGTGCCATTGTCGCAGCGGGTTGGTGGCGTCCTGGGTGAGATTGTTGAGCAGCAAAGCGGTGAGGTTGTTCTGCGCATGCACAATCGCGCCGGGGATGATGGAGTCACTCTTCCACGCCAGGATGCCGAGAAAGAAGGCGATGAAGATGAATTGCAAAAACCACCAGGGATTCAGGTGCACGGCGCCGAAGAGAATCGCAGTGATGAAAATCGCGTAGGCCGGCGGGTGCCGTTGTTCAAAGGCATTTTGCACAAACCCGCGAAACAACATTTCTTCGAACACGCCGGCAAACAGCACCGCCGCCAGCAGCATGATGACCCAATCCATCGCGCTGTCGGCCTGCAGCGTGCGTTGCAGGATCGCCTCCCATTGCTCGGGAAAAGGCAGCACCACACTCACCAGGCAGTCCACTTCGAAGGCCAGCACCGTGATCGCCAGCCCGAGCGCCAGAGTCACCGCCACCACCCGCGCACTCACCGGACGGAGGCGAAACACCGTGCGCGCCGCGAGTTTTTGGTGGCGCAGGTGGAGATAAGCCGGCAGCAGCAGGGTCAGTTCGCCGAACAGCAGCGGCCATTTGGTGAGCGTGCGCTCGCTCAAGAATCCGGCAATAATGAGGGGAATGGAGGAAAACAAAAGCACGCCGGCAACGCCGCGCAGCGAGGGATACAGGGCGGCGGGGGAGGAGACCCGGTTTTCTGCAGTCGTGCGGTTCATCGACACATTTCGGCCAGCAAAATCGCCGCGGCAATCGCAACATTCAGGGAGTCACCGCCACCGCGTTTGGGAATGGAGACGCGATGCTGGATGATCTCCTTGATTTGCGGGGAAAGCCCTTCGATTTCATCGCCCAGCACCAGCACCTTCCTGGCCGAAAAGCGCAGGGTGGTGTAGGGAAAGTCGCCGGACTGGTCCGCGCCGTAGAGCACACAGCCGAACATCTGAAATTTGCGCAGCAAACCGACGACATCCTCCACTTCGTGAATCGCCAGGCGAAAGAGCGCGCCCATGCTGGCGCGCACAACCTTGGGATTGTACACTTCGACACAGGTGCTGCCCACGATGATGCCGTCCACGCCCAGCCAGTCCGCGGTGCGCAAGATCGTGCCGAGATTGCCGGGGTCGTGCAGTTTTTCGATCGCCACCCACAAACAGCGGGGGACCTGCTTCATCTGCTCCAGCGGGTCGCGGGCGGGCGGCCGCTTGCGCACCACCGCGACGATGCCCTGCGAGTTTTTCGTGTCGGAGAGATTGGCAAAAGTCTCGACGTTCACCTCTTCGACCGGCAGGCCGCGTTGCAGCGCCAGCTTCAGGGCCTGATGCGAGCGCAGTGAGTTGAGCAGCGAGGGGCAGTAGATGATGTGTTCAATTTCCCAGCCTGATTGGATGGCTTCTTCGCACAGGCGGCCGCCTTCCACCAGGAAACAATTTGTCTCCTCGCGGTACTTCTTCTGCAGCAAGCGGGAGATGGATTTCAGGTCGGCTTTGGAAAGCATAGTGAGGACAGACAGGCTAGCTGCGGAGCAGGTGAGCAGGCGGTGGGGAGGTTACGGCCGCCGCCGCGCAGATCCGCGACGATCAGGATTCATGGAAGCTTTCTTCCTCGTTGCTGATGGTGCCAAAGGCTTCTGCCGGCGTGGCGGCAGCCAGCAGGCGCTCGCGAAAATCACGCTTGTGCACCAGGCGTGAAATCCGGCTGAGTGCTTTCAAGTGCGGACCGGTTTGATGCGGCGGGCCGACCAGCAGCCACACCAGCCGCACCGGTTGATCATCGATCGCGTCGAATTCCACCGGGGTATGGGCAATGCCGAGCGCCGCCACAATTTCCGGCGCGGCTTCGGCCTTGCCGTGCGGGATGGCCACGCCTTCCCCCACCCCGGTGCTCATCACCGCCTCGCGGTCGAGAATGGCTTTGAGCACCTGGTTGCGATCCTTGATCCGGCGCGCCGCCGCCAGCATATCCACCATCTCTTCGATCACTTTGGTCTTGTCACGGTTGGCGAGCGGGACTTTGATCAAATCTTTTGATAAAATATCCTGCAACTTCATGAACAATGTCTCCTTCAAGCAGACCGGCGGCCGGCATACCCTTCCCGCCCCTCCCTCGGCCGGCGCTGGCCGCTGTTTCGGTTCGCGTGCGGCATGACCCTTGGGGGAAAGTCACAAACTGCATGCGTGATCACGACTCACAGCCCGCCAGGCAGGAACGCGCGGGGATGAGACCACTCAATCTCTCCGGTCAAATCAGGACGGCAAATTTATAGCAGCGCCGACTCAATTGCAATCCTTATTTTCGCACGCATCCTGCCGCCGCACAGCACGCTCTTCCCGCCGGCAACGGATCGCGCAGAGCCCGGCACACAAAACGACGCAGTGCGGCGCCTCCTGTGCGGCTGGCGCGCACCCGCTTCAAACATGCCGGCGACCGGCAAATATGAAGCCCGCACACAACACCAACGCACCCAGGCTCAGCCACACGCCGGTGGTGAAGGCCCGTGAAGCATAGCGAAATTCGATGCGATGCTGACCGGCAGGCACGGCAACGCCGCGAAAACAATAATTGGCCACCTGGGTTTTCACCGGCTTGCCGTCGAGATAGGCGTGCCATCCAGGGGGGTAATAATTATCACTCAACACCAAAATCTGCGGAAACGCCGCGCTCGTCTCAATGGTGAGATGATGAAGCTGATATTCCGTGACGATGGCGCGCGCCGTGGTGTCGGGCTGCGGTTCCAGCGCGGGTGGTTGTTCGAGCAGGACGGTGGTGTGCGGATCAAAGGTGCTGGCAGCCAGCCGCTGCAATGCCGCCAGATTTTGCGTTTGCACTTCATAGCGTCCCACCAGAAAGGCGCGCGGCAGGGCCGTGGTGTTTTCCAAGATGTGCAACGGATAGGCGCCGCCTTGATAGTTCACCGTCACGGTGGCACGGCTGACCCAGTTTTCCTCCGGCAGGGGAAAGAAGGCGAGAATGTATTTCACATTCAGCAGGTCGAGCAGATTTTTGATGACCGTGCGGCGCTCCGCCGGAATCGCCTCCACCGGTTTGGGCTGCAGACCCTGCCGGCCGTTTTCTACAACCACGGTGAAATAGTCATGCAGCAAGCCGCTCTGCAGATCTGTGGCCTCGAGGAAATCCTGGTAGCGCCGCGGCTTGGCGGCATGATAGCCGCCCACGCTGTGAATGTCCTGCGCCGCCCAGTGTGTTTCACGGAAGAGATCGAGCGTGGGATAGATGCGGTAAAGACTCTTGTCCTGCTGCAGGAACAGGGCGACGGCATCGGGTTGGAGAACGGCCTGGGCGTTGCGTTCAGGCGCGGGTGGATTACCGATTTTCTTGTCGACGATCCAGAGATCGATGAGCGTCAGGACGACGATGACCGCCGCAGCGGTGCGCGGGGCGATCCTGCCGGCAAAGGCCAGCGCCAGCATCACCAGACCCGTGCCTGCCAGCAGCGTGAGCTTCCACCAATCTCCAAACAGCATGTCGAAACGCATTTCATCCAGGCGCGCCTGGGTGGCGGGATCATATTGATCGGGATAGAGGCCGGCCATGAACTGCTGCAGGCTGCTCTGGAACACTGTTATCAGCAGCGCCAACAGCAGGAGCACGCCTGCCATCCGCCAGAGATTTTTCGCGATCCCCGCGTGGCGGCTGGCGCGCTGTGCGGCGGGCGTGGCCAGCGGCTGCAGCAGTGCCTGCAAGCCCAGGCCCGCCAAAATCGCAACGCAACCCTGCACCAGCACCAGGATCATCACCGGCACACGAAATTTGTTGAAATGCGGGAAATAGTCGTAGAACAGCCGGTAGAAGGATTCAAAATGATGGCCGAAGGAGATCAGCAGCGCCAGCAGGATGCTCGCGCCGAGAAAGCCGGCATGCGGCACGCGTTTGATCAGTGCAAAGATGGCGAGCGCGAGCACCAGAATGCCCATGTAGTTGGGATAATCGGTGAAGGGCATCGTCCCCCAATAGGTCATGCCGCCGAAGCCGTAAAACGAAGGCAGCAGAAAGGTCATCATCTCTCCGGGCGAGAACGACCATTGCGTGGCATAATCGAAGCCGACTCCGGCCTCCGCCTGCGTGGTTTGCAACACCGAGGCGGACCCGCGAATGGAGTGGGGCGTGTATTCCTGCACCGGCAGAAACAGAATGGCAGCCAGGGCCAGCGCCAGGGCCACGGCCGCGGCAAAACCGCCCAGCATCGGCAGCACGCGTGCGGCCTGTTTGCGCAGGAGCACGGTTGCCAGCTCATAGAGCACGAAAAATCCCACCAGCATCAAACCATAGTAGGCGATCTGGATGTGGCCGCGCTGCAGCATGGAGCCGAGCGTCAGGCCGGCGAGGCCGATATTCCGCAGCGAGACTTTTTCGAGCAGGCGATCCACCGCCCACAGCGCGAGCGGCAGGTAGGCGGCTGTCATCATCTGCGAGCCGTGGCCGAAAATGATCATGGTGATCAAATAAGGCGTGAGCATGAACGCCAAACCGCCCAGCAGCGCCGGCAGATAGTCCGCACCCTTGCGGCGCAGAAACAGAAAAACCCCCAAGCCGGCCAGCACATAGTGCAGGGCGATAAGCAACATGCCGCGCACCGGCACCACGCGGCTGATCACCTCGACAAGGGCGTGAGGAAAATAGGCAAGGGGATTGTACGTCAGGCTCGCGAAGCTCGGCATGCCGCCAAAAATGTGGGGCAGCCACTGGGGATACACGCCTTCCTCCCACAATGCTTTCTTCAACGGTGCCGAAAGGGCGAGCGGCGCCTGGGCATCGGGCGAGAGATAGGTCTTGCCCAGGAAGATGGTCTCAAAGAAAAACACCAGCATGAGCAGGAGATAAACGCCGCTTGCAGACAGCACGGGATGCTTTGTGAACCAGGTGAAGGTGGGCGAAGTCGCGGCCGTGCGACCGGGCCCGCCGGCCGCCGCGGCACGCCGGTGCGAAGAGGTTTTCTTGGACATGGAGAAGCGGGGATCCTTGGCGAAATTGGTGTATTGTTCCGCAGAAACTATCACGCCCGCAAAGTTTTTTGAAGCGTGAAACCGTCCGCAACGCAAAAATACCGACCGGACGGTTTTCGCGGTTCAAAATTTTGGTTGCGGCATGAACACCGCGTTCTGGTACTGCCCTGAGAGCGTTGTCGCGCAGGCTGCCGGCATTGGTCCGCAGGCAGGAGGACTGCGTCACGTGGTTGCGGCTCAGAATGAGGCGCTATATAGGATGATTTTCCACGAATCGCAAGATTTTTTCTGTGGAAAATTCCCGCCGGGTATTTATATTGCCCGCCGGCTTGCAAATTGGCAGGCCGGTTTCCTCTGAAAATAAATTTTGTCGTGGCGCCTTCGAGACCGGGGTCTGAAGGCGCGGCGGCGAGAACGCTGAAAACCTTCGCGAGTGTGATCTGCTGCAAACCCAGGCAGACTGAAAGCCGGCGTCACGAAAATGCTGCGCTCCCAAGGAGCTTTCCAGAATGATGCGGTAACGGACTGGCAGATAAACATGAAAACAGGAATACCGCCTGCCCGCCGCGGGAATTCGCCGATCGAGGCCTGGCGCGGCGAATTCGGCAGAGCCTGCACCGATCGCAACGCCTGGACGCTGGCGGAGATGGAGGAAAAATACCGGCACACCTACGGCCTGAGCCGCACCGAAATGAACCGCCACCAGCTCGAGGCGCTCGATCGCAACCTGCGCATCCTGGAGGTGGGGGCCAATATCGGCAACCAGTTGCTCTGCCTGCAGCAAATGGGCTTCACCTCGCTCTACGGCATCGAGCTGCAGGAATATGCCGTGGAGCTGGCCAGGCAACGCATCCGCCACATCAATTTGCTCACCGGTGTCGCCCACGATCTGCCGTTCAAAGACGGTTTCTTCGATCTGGTCTTCACTTCCGGCGTGCTGATTCACATCGCGCCCGCCGAGATCACGGCGGTGCTGCGGGAGATTCACCGTTGCACCAGACGCTACATTTGGGGCTTCGAGTATTTTGCGGAGCGTTACACCGAGGTCAACTACCGCGGCCATGACGGTTTGCTGTGGAAAACGGATTTTGCCCGGCTTTATCTCGACACCTTTCCCGATTTGCGTCTGCCGCGGGAAGATCGTTATCGTTACCTGGGGCAGGACCTGACGGACACCATGTTCCTGCTGGAGCGGATCGCGGCGCCGGCCAGCCACCAATGAAATACCTGGATTGTGCATGCCGGCTCGCTGTTGCCAGGAGGAAATGCCGTGTTCACAAAACGCCGCGAGGAGGGAATTGTTGGTAGACTTGGGAATCCTGCATCTCTTTAAACTCCCTTGGGAGTGGCCTGGAGAATTTCTCATGATCTGGCGCGTTCTCTCTTTTGAGAGGGGCCAAGCCGGTCACTCCTGACAGAGTTTTGGGAAATGCGGCATGCAACCTCGCTAAAACAGTGCCCCCCCTGCCGGAGTTGACAGCACGTTTGCCTGCATTTTTTTATGCCCCCTGGGGTGGCCGGGCGTCGCGATCAAATCGGCGTTCCCCGCTGATGGCTTCAACCTGGGTGCAAAATTCAGGTGCCACCAAAAACTTGTGGAGTATACCCTTCAAGGTCGGTGCCGGAAGGCACGACGACGAAAGTTTTTCCTCGTGAGGGATGCGCAAACCTACAGGCAATTCCACTGTGAGAGGCGTCATGAACTGGAGTGACAAGACCGTTTTGCTCACCGGCGGTACCGGCTCGTTTGGCAGGAAATTCGTCGAGATTGCGCTGCAAAAATACCGGCCGAAAAAATTGATCGTCTTCAGCCGCGACGAGCTCAAGCAATACGAAATGCAGCAGCAGTTCCGCGATCCGATTCTGCGCTACTTTCTCGGTGACGTGCGGGACAAGGAGCGGCTGCACCGCGCGCTGCACGGCGTCGACATCGTGGTGCATGCCGCGGCGCTCAAACAAATCCCCGCCTGCGAATACAATCCCATCGAAGCGGTGAAGACCAACGTGCTGGGCGCCCAGAACATCATCGAAGCCGCCATCGACAACGGCGTGCAGCGCGTGATTGCCCTGAGCACGGACAAAGCCGCCAATCCCGTCAATCTCTATGGCGCCACCAAACTGGTTTCGGACAAGCTCTTTGTCGCGGGCAATTCCTATTCCGGCGCGCACGGGCCCCGTTTCAGCGCGGTGCGCTACGGCAACGTGATCGGCAGCCGCGGCAGCGTGATCCCCTTTTTCAAGGAGCGGCGCGCCACCGGCGAACTGCCCATCACTGATTTGCGCATGACCCGCTTTTTCATCACCCTCGAACAGGGGGTGGAATTCGTGTTCCGCTGCTTCGATTTGATGCAGGGGGGTGAGATTTTCGTGCCGAAGATTCCCAGCATGCGCATCACCGATCTCGCCAAGGCGCTGGCGCCGGAGTGCCGGCTGAAGGTGGTGGGCATCCGGCCCGGCGAGAAAATTCACGAAACCATGGTGCCGCGCGACGAGGCGCATCACACCCTGGAGTTCGACACCTATTTCATCGTCGAGCCGGCGTTCCCCTGGTGGGGGCCGGCCAATCACGGCGCGGGCAGGCGTGTGCCGGATGACTTCAGCTACAGCAGCGACAACAACACCTGGTGGTTGAGCGCGGAGGAACTGAAAAAACTGGTGGGCGAATGAGTCGCGATTGGCTGCCTTATGGCCGGCACTGGCTGGACGAGGAGGACATCGCCGCCGTGGTCGAGGTGCTGCGCCATCACCATCTCACCCAGGGCGAAAAAGTCGCGGAATTTGAACAGGCGCTGGCGCAGTATTGCGGCGCGAAGTATGCCGTGGCGGTGGCCAACGGCACGGCGGCATTGCATTGCGCCGCACTGGCGGCCGGCTTCGCGCCCGGCGAGGAGGTGATCACTTCACCGCTCACCTTTGCCGCCTCGGCCAACTGCATCGTCTATCTCGGCGGCCGGCCGGTGTTCGCGGATATCGATGCCGGCACGCGCAATCTCGATCCCGCCGAGGTCGCCCGCCGGCTAACACCCAAAACCCGCGGCCTGATCCCGGTGCATTTTGCCGGCCGCAGTTGTGACATGCCGGTGTTCGCCGAACTGGCGCGCCGCCACAATCTGGTGGTGATCGAAGATGCCGCGCACGCCCTCGGCAGTGAATATGAAGCCGGCGGCACCTGCCTGCGCGTCGGCGCCTGCGCGCATTCCGACATGACGATTTTCAGCTTCCATCCGGTCAAGCATGTCACCACCGGCGAAGGCGGCGCCATTCTCACCAACCGCGAAGACTTGTATCAGCGTCTGCTGCTGTTGCGCAGCCACGGCATCACCAAAAATCCGCAACTGCTCGAGCGCAATGAGGGGCCGTGGTATTATGAAATGCAGGCGCTCGGTTTCAACTACCGCCTGAGCGACATCCAGTGCGCGCTGGGGCTGAGCCAGTTGCGCAAGCTGCCGCAGTTCATCGCGCGCCGCGCCGCGATCGTCGCGCGCTACAATGCCGCGTTCGGCACGCACCCCGCGCTGATTCCACCGCAAGTGCCGCGCGCGCTCACCGCCTGGCATCTCTATGTGTTGGAATTCGACCTCGCCCGGCTTGATTGCGACCGGCGCACGATCTTCCTCGAGCTGCAGCAGGCCGGTCTCGGCGTGCAGGTGCATTACATTCCCGTGCCCCTGCTGCCCTATTACCGCAGGCAGTTCGGCACCCGGCCCGGCGATTATCCCCGCGCGGAACGCTACTACAGCCGCGCACTTTCACTGCCGCTTTATCCCAAACTCACGGACGCCGAGGTGGAGCGGGTGATCGAAACGGTTTTCACAGTCGTCAACCGCCATTGCCGATGAGCATGCTCTCCGACAAGACGGCATGGTCGGCCGCCGTCATCCTGCAGGCACGCATGGGCTCGACACGCCTGCCCGGCAAGGTGTTGCGCCCGGTCGCGGGCCGGCCGCTGCTCCAATGGTGCCTGCTGCGGCTGGCGGAATCCCGGCTGTGCCGCCGGGTGATCGTGGCCACCACCACCCTGCCCCAGGATGATGCCATTGCCGCGTTTTGTGAACAGCAGCAGGTGCCCTGCTTTCGCGGCAGCGAAAACGATGTGCTGCACCGCTACCACGAGGCGGCGCGGCAGTTTTGCGTCGATCCCGTGATTCGCGTCACCGCCGATTGTCCGCTCATCGACGCGCGGGTGCTCGATGCCATGCTGGAGGCCTATTTCGCCCGGCCGGTG
The DNA here is from genome assembly GCA_034506255.1 of candidate division KSB1 bacterium. Lineage (NCBI taxonomy): Bacteria > Pseudomonadati > Candidatus Zhuqueibacterales > Candidatus Zhuqueibacteraceae > Candidatus Coneutiohabitans > Candidatus Coneutiohabitans thermophilus. Next base: position 278,160 of record JAPDPX010000005.1, read on the forward strand.
GATTACCTGAGCAACACGCTGAAGCGCAGCTTCCCGCGCGGTTATGATCTCGAAATCTTTTCGTTCGCCGCGCTGCACCGCGCGCAGCAACAGGCGCAACAGGCCCATGAACGCGAGCATGTCACACCTTTCCTCTACCAGCATCCGCAGATGTTCAAACTGGCCGGTTTTGAAAATGACTGCGAGGCCTCGGCGCTGCGCGTGACGGTGGACACGCCCGAGGACCTGCAGGTGGTGGAAGGCATTTATCAATATTTTCTGCAAACGGGCCGCGGCCATCATTTCACGCTGGCGGAGTTGCTGCAACTCTGGCGCAGCCGGCCCGAACTGGCGGCGCGCAATCAACATGTTCGGCAAAAGCAACTCGGTGAGTAAGGCAATCATTTTTCGGACCGACGGCAGCCACACCCTGGGCGTTGGCCATGTGTATCGCTGCCTGGCGCTGGCGGAGGCGCTGCACCGTCGTGGCTGTCAGGCGTGCTTTGCGGTCACGGTGACGCCGGCGGCGATTCAGGCGCTGATTCGGCAACACGGCCATCAGGTGGAGGTGCTCGCCGGCGGGGCGCCGGAACTCACGCAGCTTGCCGCGCTCTCAGAGCGGCTGGGCACGCGGCTGATCTGTGTCGATAGCTACGCCGCCGATGCCGCATATTTTCGCGCCCTGCAGGCGGCGGGCTGGCGCACGGTGTGCATCGATGACTTTGCCGGCTTCCCGATTGCAGCCGGGATGGTGATCAATCACAATGCCTATGCCGCGGAGTTGCGCTATGACGTTCCCGCCGGGGCGCGCCTGCGGCTCGGTCCGCGTTATGCACTGTTGCGCCGGCAATTTCGCGAAACGCGCCTTGCCGCCCTGCCGCCGGCGACGCCGCCCTACGTTCTGGTGTTGATCGGCGGGTCGGATCCGCAGCAATGGAGTCTGCGTCTCGCCCGCAGTCTGCTGGCGGCACTGCCGGCAGCGGTCCATCTCGTCGTCGTCGCCGGCCCGGCAACCACCAGCCTGCCGGAGTTGCAGCACTGGTCGCGGGCGCATCCCCGTTTGCGCGTGCTGCACCGGCCGCCGGATCTGCCGGCCGTGATGGCGGGCGCCAGCCTCGCCATCAGCGGCGCCGGCGTGACGACTTACGAACTCGCCTGTCTCGGGGTGCCGAGTTTGCTGTTGATCGTTGCCGACAATCAACGGCAAAATGCCGCGGCACTCGGCCGCCTGGGCATCGCACAGGTGCTGGGCTGGCACGAGGATTTGCAGGCGGAGGAGATTGCCGCGCGCGCGGCTGTGCTTTTGGAAAATGGCAGTGAACGGCAAGAGCTGGCGGCGCGTGGCCGGCGCCTGGTGGATGGTGCAGGCGCGGAACGTGTTGCCGGGGAGATTGTGCATGAAATCGATTCCTCTTACTGAATCCCGCCGCATTGGCGAAGGCGAACCCTGCTTCGTGATTGCCGAGGCGGGTTCCAATCACAATCGTGATTTTGCGCTGGCACAGAAGCTGATCGAGGTCGCCGCCCAAGCCGGCGCCGATTGCGTCAAGTTTCAAGTCTTCACCGCCGATAAAATCTATTCCAAAAAAACGCCGAAGATGAGCTACTTGAAGGAGAAGCAGCTCACGCAGGAAAGCGAGACGGTGTATGATTTGATCAAGAAGCTCGAGCTGCCGCGCGAGTGGCTGCCGGACTTGCAGGCCTACAGCCGGGAACAGGGCATCATTTTCTCCGCCACGCCCTTTGATCTGGAAGCGGTCGATCTGCTCGCCAAACTCGACGTACCCTTCTACAAAGTCGCCTCCTTTGAGATCACCCACCTGCCGCTGCTGCGCCACATCAGCTGCACCGGCAAGCCCATCATTCTTTCCACCGGCATGGCCAGCCTGGCGGACATCGAGCGCGCGCTGGAGGCGATTGCGCAGGCCGGCAGCAGCGAGGTGATTTTGCTGCATTGCGCCATCAACTATCCGCCGGCTTATGAGGACATTCATTTGCGCGCCCTCGACACCCTGCGCCGCGCCTTCGAGGTGCCGGTGGGATTTTCCGACCACACGCTCGACAGCGTGTGCCCGATCGCCGCGGTGGCCCTGGGCGCCTGCGTCATCGAGAAACATTACACCGTCGACCGCTCGCTGCCGGGTCCCGATCATCCCTTCGCGATGGAGCCGGCGCAATTGCGCGAGATGATCGACAGCATCCGCAAAACTGAAAAGGCGCTCGGCCGCGGGCTGAAGCGGCATACCGCCGCCGAAACCGAGCTGCACCGTCTGGCACGGCGCAGCCTGGTGGCCGCCTGCGACATTCCCGCGGGCACCACCATCACGGCGGCGATGCTGGAGGTGAAACGGCCGGGGTTCGGCATTCCCACCCATTTGATGGACCTGGTCATCGGCCGCACCGCGCGCGTCAACATTGCAGCCGATGATATTCTGTCCTGGGATATGATTGGCTGACCGCGCCACGCCATGACCACCCGCATCCATCTGCGCCCGGCCGGCGAGCACGACAGCGAGGATGTGCTGCGCTGGCGCAATGATCCCGTCACCCGCGCCAACTCCTTTCACAGTGATCCCATTTCGCCGGCGGAACACCGGCGCTGGTTCAGCCGGACACTGGCGCGCCGCGACCGCCTGCTGCTCATCGGCATGGCGGGCAGCGAGAGGATCGGCGTGGTGCGCTTCGACCTGGCGGGCGACAGCGCGGAAATCAACATCAACCTGGCACCGGAGGCGCGCGGCCGCGGGCTGGGCACGGCCTTGATCGCGGCCGGCAGCGGGTATGTGTTCGAGCACCATCCGGCCATCACGAAAATTTATGCGAAAATCAAACCGCAGAACACGGCCTCGCTGCGCGCCTTCGAGAAGGCCGGCTATTGTTTGCTGAGCCGCGCGGAGCACGAGACCTACGTGCTGACCCGCCAGCACAGCGCCGCGGCCGGCATTTACCCCAACCGCCGTTTGATTGTGCGGCAGGTGATGCAGTTGTCGGGCGCCAATGTCATCGTGCAGGCAGCACGCTTCGTCAAGAATTTCCTGCTGGCGCGCCTGCTCGGCCCGCAGTTGTTCGGTCTGTGGAACGGCCTGCAGATTTTGCTGGTGTACGGTGTGAATGCCCATCTCGGCGTGCTCAATGCCATGAATCGCGAGGTGCCGCTCTGTCGCGGCCGCGGTGCGAGCGCGGCGATTCCGGCGCTGGCGCGCGTCAGCCTGACGTTCACCATGCTCGCCACGCTGGTGCTGGCGGCAGGGCTGGTGTTGATCAGCATGACCCCGCTGGTCGCCGGTTTGGAAGCCGTGGCGTTGCGTCTGCTCGCCGCGGTGCTGCTGGCGCAGCAGCTTTATCAATTCTTCCAGTTTTGGCTGCGCGCCGATGATCGCTTCGACCTGCTCAGCCGCACGCTGGTGGTTTCGGCGCTGATCGAGCTGGTGGTGACCGTGGCGTGGGTTTATCACGCCGGTTTCACCGGCATCTTCCACGGTTTTCTCGCCGGGGCGCTGGTGGCGGTCGCGCTCTGCCTGCGCGCCGTTGACCCCGTGATTTGGCGCCTGAATTTTGATTTCCGTCTCATCCCGCCATTGCTGCGACTGGGCTTTCCGATGATGATCGTCGGCCTGAGCTACAGTTTGATGACGACGCTGGACCGCGTGTTGATCATCCATTTTCTCGGCAGCGAACAACTCGGCTATTATGCACTCGGGCCGCTGGTGCTGGCGGCGCTGACCTATGTGCCGGCCACCATCAATCAGGTGATTTATCCCAAGCTGGGCGAGCGCTATGGCGCAACGGGCGACCCACGCAGCGTGGCCGGCTATGTCATCCGGCCGACGGTGATCACCGCCTACCTCATGGCATTGGTGCTGGGCGGCGCGTATCTCGGCCTGCCGCTGCTGCTCGAGTGGCTGCCGAAATACCGCGCCGGTCTGCCCGCCGCCCGCATACTCTTTGCGGGATTTTATTTCCTCAGCCTGGTCGGCGCCAGTGCCAATCTGCTGGTCACCATCAACCGCCAGATACAATACCTGATCAGCTTGTTCGCGGCGATTGCGCTGGGCTTGCTGCTCAATTTCGCCGCGATTTTCGCGGGCTGGGGCATTGCCGGAATTGCCGCCACCACCAGCGTCACCTATTTTCTTTATGCCGCCGGCGTCATTGGTTTCACCGCGCGGCGCCATCTCGGCTTCCACCACATGCTGCTCCGGCGTCTGGCCGGACGTCTCATGCTGCCCTACCTCCTGGCCGCCGTCAGCCTCGCCGCCGCGCTGCAAATTGATACTGGACATCCCGCGCTCACCCCGCTGCTGCAAGTCGGTGTGTTCGTCCTGGCCTTCGGCCTGCTCGCCTATGTACCCGGCCGCCGGGAGTGGTCATCGTGAAAACCCTGATTGTGCCGGACCGCGACGCGCCTCTGCCCGCGCCCCCGGCAGCAGAGACGGGGGACTGCGTCTACTTCACCGATGATCCCCGCCTGCAACAGCATCTGCAAACCGCCGCACAAACCTGGCTCGCGACGCCGCATCTGCTCTCCAATGAAGAGTTGCAGGAAGTGACTGCTCTCGCGGCACAGCGCCATGCCGATTGGCTGCAGAGTTTTCCGGGTTCCCGGCATGCGGGTTTGCCGGTCGCCACGGCCCTGGTGCAGTTTTATGAACCCTGGGCAACCGCGCTGCGCAAGCTGGCGGCTTACCGCCGTTTGCTTGCCACCGTCCGGCCACGGCGCGTGATCGCGCCCGCGAGTGAAATCCCCTGGCTCGAGGCGCTGCTCGCTTCGCAACCGGAGGTGAAACTTCTGACCGCCGCGGCACCGCGCGGCGTGCTGTGGCAGTTGCGGCAACGCTTCAGGAACAGTTGGCTGAGCAATCGCGTGCGCTATCGCGGTGGCTGGCGGCCGGCGCTGCACTTTTACTTCGATTACTGGTGGAGTGAAACGCCCTGGCTGAAAGCCCGCGGCAGGCCGGCCAGCCTGGCCGGTGATTATGTGCTGTTCTCCGCCGGCTATATCAACCACGCCCGCACCTTTCTGCCGATCCTGCGCCGGCTGCCGTGGCCCAGTCTCGTCATTGTCAGCACGCCCGAAGCCTGCCGCTATTTTCGCGAACGCGGCGTACCCTATCGCCGCTTCGGCCATTTCATTACCGCGGGGGCCTGGCGGCATTATCGCGCCTGGAAGGCCGCGCCGCTCCGGCAGGGGGACTTGTTCGGTGACGAAGCGATTTTCCATTTTGCGGGCGTCGATCTGCGGCCGTTTCTGCGGGCGAGTTTGCTGCGCCTCCTGCGCCAGCAGCTTGGCCGCCTGCGATTGTATGCCGAAGTCTATCTCGACTTGCTCGAGCGGGCCCGGCCGCGGCATGTCGTGGTGGCGGATGACACCACGACGCACGGCCGAATCATCGTGCTGGCAGCGCAGGCCCTCGGCATTCCCACGCTCAACATTCAACATGGCGCCATCGCCGACGTGCAGCACTATCGCCAGGCGGTGACCGACAAACTGGCGGTGTGGGGCGAACATGATCGCGCCCTGCTCATGCGTCACGGCGTCGCCGCGGAGAAGATCGTGGTCACCGGCCAGCCGCGCTTTGCGGCCACGGCAATCGCGCCGGCGGAAGCCGCCGGTCTGCGTCGTCGTTATCGCCTGCCGGCCGGGGTGAAAGTGTTGTTGTGGGCCACCACGCCTTTTGTGCCGCGCCTGTCCTACGATGTGCCGGAACGCAATTCGCGCTATCTCCGCGCGCTGCTCGAGATTCTGGCCGCTGAGCCGCAGTGGTTTCTGCTGATCAAATTGCATCCGCGTGATCAGCGTGAAGCTTATGAAAAGGGCCTGTCCGGAAACAACCGCGGGCTGCGGCACCGCGTGCGCCTGCTGCAAAACGAGGACATGCAGGAGCTGTTGCCGCTCGCCGATGTGCTGCTGGCCTGGAACACCAGCGTGATTCAGGAAGCGGTGCTGGCGGGCAAAGCCATCATCGGCATCAACTTTTTTGGCATGCCGGAGGCCATTCCCTCGGTCTCCGAGGGGGTGGCAGTGCCGGCGCGGGATGCGGCGGAGCTGCAGGCGGCCTTGCAGCGCATTTTGGCGGGCGATCAGACAACCCTCGCCGCGCTGGCAGCGGCCCGGCCGCGCTACGCCGCCCGCTATTTGAATGCGGGCGAACGCTCCGCAGTGGACCGCATCCTCGAGCTGCTGGCCGGAACGTGATTGGCGGTGTTTTACCACCGCTGCATTGACGGGCCTTTGCGTCCTGAGGGCTGCTGCAACACTCCGCATGGCCCCCGCTGCCGACTTTTCGCTTGACTCTCTAGCCTTTTTTTTATATCATGCCCGCGACTCAAAACGTTGTTCCTGATCAAAAACCCTGCGGAGAGAGGAAAACGACTCACAATTCGTCACCCGGTGAGACGCGGCGTTTCTCTTTCTGCTCGTCCCTGTGCGACGGGACACATCATCACAGGCAGCTCGTGTTGCACTCGTGAGCGAGGGAAGGAAGGGAAATGTTATTTGATTTTGGAACGGCACTCGTCTTCTTCATTACCGGCGCTGCCTTCATCGCCATCAATCTTCTCATCTCCCGCCTGCTGCAACCCCGGAACCCCACGGCCGCCAAGATGTCCACCTACGAATGCGGCGAACAGCCCGTCGGCGAATCCTGGATTCAATTCAACAACCGTTTCTACGTCATCGCGCTCATCTTCCTGATCTTCGACGTCGAAATCGCCGTGCTTTTCCCCTGGGCCGCCGTGTTCAAACAGCTCAATCAATACGGCGCCTTCGCCTTTGTCGAAATGGCAGTGTTTGTGTTGATTCTGCTGTTCGGCCTCGCCTATGTTTGGCGCAAGGGGGATTTGGAGTGGGACAAACCCGAGACCGGCAAATACGCGCGTGCCCGCTCGCCCGAGCTTTATGAAGAACTGCCGCCGCCCGGCATTGTCCCGGCCGGCGCAAAAGAATCCGTGGGCGAACCGGCTTGATCGCGCACCCCCGGCACCTGCCGGCGAAGCAGTTCACCCCGCCGGGAAAACGTGCCGCACCACCCCGCACAGGTGGTTTTCCGGCGGAGCGCGGTGCAGGAGCAGCCGCAACCACGGCGATGATCCAGCTCAAGAGAGGAATCCATGCATGAATTGATCGCCTATTTGCAGGCGCAGTTGGGCTTTCAAGAGATCCTGGTGGCTGTTCTGGTGATGGCGGTGTTCGGCCTGGTGATTTGCATTTATATGGCGGTCAACGCCCTGTTTCTGGTCTGGCTCGAACGCAAGGTCTCCGCCTGGATGCAGGATCGCCTGGGGCCGATGGAAGTGGGGCCGTTTCAGGGCGTGCTGCAAACGCTCGCCGACGCGGTCAAACTCCTGCTCAAGGAGGACATCGTTCCCAAAGCCGCCGACAAACACCTGCACCTGCTCGCCCCCCTAATCGTCTTTGCCGCACCCTGCGCCGCCTTTGCCGCCTTCTCCTACACCCGCGCTTTCCAGTTTGCCGACTTCAACATCGGGGTGTTCTTCGTCGCGGCGATCACCTCGCTCTCGGTGATCGGCTTGTTGCTGGCCGGCTGGGCCTCCAACAACAAGTGGTCGCTGCTCGGCGGCATGCGCGCCGCCGCGCAAATCGTGAGCTATGAAATCCCCGCCGGTTTGGCCATTTTGGTGGTGGTGATGCAAGTGGGCTCGCTGAGCTTCCGCGAGATCACCCTGGCGCAGGACGGCGGTTTCTGGAAGTGGGTGATCTTCCAGTATCCCCCCTTCAATTTCATCGCCTTCATCATCTTCTTCACCGCGACGCTCGCCGAATGCAACCGCACGCCCTTCGATCTGCCGGAGGCGGAATCGGAGCTGGTCGGTGGCTTTCACACCGAGTACAGCGGGTTCAAGTGGGCGGTGTTCATGCTCTCAGAGTACGGCGAGATGGTGGTGGTTTCGCTGGTGGTCGCGACATTGTTCCTGGGCGGCTGGTCGAGCCCGCTCGGCAATCTGCTCAACGGCGGCGCCTGGGGGGTGTTTTGGCTGCTGGGTAAAACCTATGCGCTGGTGTTCGTGCAAATGTGGCTGCGCTGGACGCTGCCGCGCCTGCGCGTCGATCAGCTCATGCACACCTCCTGGAAGGTGCTGACGCCCTTTGCCTTTGTCTGTATTTTTGCGGTGGGATTGTGGATGGCGTTGTGACCGCCGGCGCGGACGGCACCTGCGCCTCCCCCTCTTTCAGGATTCTCGCATGACGACTTTTGACCTGATGTTTTATGTCATCGCCGCAGCCATGCTGGCATCCGCGGCGGTGATGGTGTTCGGCCGCAACATCATCTACAACGCCGTCGGTCTGCTCTTCACCTTCATCGGCGTGGCCGGTCTCTACGTCCTGCTGGGCGCGGATTTTCTGGCCGCCGTGCAGATGCTGATTTATGTGGGCGGCATTTTGGTGCTGCTGCTTTTCGGCGTCATGCTGTCGCAAAAAATCACCGGGCTGGTGATGCGCACCGGCACGCTGCAGGTGCTGCCGGCGGTGATCGTGTGCGCCGGCGTGGCCGCCATTCTCATCCGGCTGATCCTGAGCAACGACTGGATGATCACCAAACCGCCGGAGTTGCCCGCCACCACCGCCACGCTCGGCAACTTGCTGCTGGGCGATTACCTCATCCCGTTCGAAATCGTTTCGATCCTTTTACTCGCCGCGCTGGTCGGCGCGGCTTATCTTGCCCGCAGGGAGTCACGCTGATGCAGGTCGGACTTTCGCACTTTCTCCTCCTGGCGGCGCTCCTGTTCGCCCTGGGTCTGGTCGCCGTGATCACCAAACGCAATGCCGTGACCGTGTTGATGGGCGTCGAGTTGATCCTCAATGCCGCCAACCTCAATTTCATCGCGTTCGCGCGCTATCGCGATCACGATCTGGACGGCCAGGTGATTGGTATTTTCGTCATCATCATTGCCGCCGCCAATGTCGCCGTGGCGCTGGCAATTGTGCTGAACATCTACCAGCGCCTGCGCTCGGTCAATCTCGATGAGGCGGATTCGCTTGCCGGTTGAGCCGCAGCGGCGCCAGCCGCGCGAGTCGAAAACGGGCGCCAGGCGGCACCGCTCTCCTCACAAATGCCGGGCCGCAGGCAGTCGTGCGGGAAATTGACGGAATATCACGGCGCACCAGTTCTGTAAAGGGCACAACTAATCTCGGGAACTTTCCGTGGATACGATTCTCCTCCAGGCAGTCCTCCTCCTGCTGCTGCCGCTCGCCGCGTTCACCATTCTCATCTTCTTTGGCAAGCGCCTGCCGCGCCAGGGCGACTGGCTCGCCACCGGCGCCATCACCCTCAGTCTGTTGCTGGCCCTGGTCATTTTGGGCCGGGTCTTCGGCGCCTACGATCCCAACTTCCGCGTGGCCGCCACCGTCAACTGGGTTGACCTTGGCCCGGTGCGCCTCCAACTTGGGCTGGCCGTTGACAATCTCACCGCGGTCATGCTGTTTGTCGTCACCCTGATCAGCGCCCTGGTGCATCTCTTCTCCATCGGCTATATGCACGGCGACGTGCGCTACAGTCGCTTCTTTGCCTATCTCGGCCTGTTCTCTTTTTCGATGCTCGGCCTGGTGCTGGTGGACAATTTCTTCGGCATCTATATGTTCTGGGAGCTGGTGGGGGTCTGCTCCTATTTTCTCATCGGCCACTGGTTCGAGCGGGATTCCGCCGCAAATGCCGCGAAGAAGGCCTTCATCGTCAACCGCGTCGGCGATATCGGCATGTTCACCGGCATCATGATCCTGCTCGCGCAGCTCGGCACCCTGAACTTCCGCGAGGTGTTCGACGGGATTGCCCAGGGCCGTCTGCTCGATCCCTGGCTCACCGCCGCCGGCGTGCTGATCTTTCTGGGCGCAGTGGGCAAATCGGCGCAGTTTCCCCTGCACGTCTGGCTGCCCGATGCCATGGAAGGCCCGACGCCGGTCTCCGCGTTGATTCATGCCGCCACCATGGTCGCCGCCGGGGTCTACATGGTCGGCCGGGTTTATCCCCTGTTCACGGAGGAGGCGCTGCTGGTGATCGCGATCACCGGCACGCTGACCGCCTTCATCGCCGCCACCATCGCACTCGCCCAGGTGGATATCAAACGGGTGCTGGCCTATTCCACCGTGAGCCAGCTCGGCTACATGATCGCGGCCCTGGGCGTGGGCGGCTACACCGCCGGCTTGTTCCATCTCATGACCCATGCCTATTTCAAAGCGCTGCTCTTCCTGGCCTCCGGCTCGGTGATCCACGCCATGCATCAGGCGCTGCATCACCTGCATGACCATCACACCGATGCGCAGGACATGCGCAACATGGGCGCGCTGCGCCGCAAAATGCCGCTCACTTTTTCCACCATGACAATTGCGGCCTGTGCCATCGCGGGCGTGCCGTTGCTCTCCGGCTTCTTCAGCAAGGATGCCATTCTGGCCGCCGCGCTGGAAAAAGCGCTGACTTCGCACCAGCCGGTGCACCTGCTCATTTTCGTGATCCTGGTGTTGTGCGCCGGTCTCACCGCCTTCTACATGTTCCGCCTGCTCTACCTGACCTTTGCCGGCCAGCCGGCACGCCGCGACATCCATCAGCACATTCAGGAATCGCCCAGCGTCATCACCATTCCCCTGATCATCCTGGCGTTCTTCTCCGTGGTGGGCGGCTACGGCAGCTGGTTTGCCGATTTGATTCGCAAGCCGGAAACCCTCACCGCCAGCCGTCTGCTGCTGGAAGGCGGGGAAGGCGGGCAGGGTGTGGCACACACCGCCCATACTGTGGCCATGTCGCTCTCCATTTTCGTCGCCGGCGCGGGCATTCTGCTGGCCACGGCCTTCTACTACTGGAAGAAATTCTCCGCCGACGAGCTGGTCAGCCGCTTCAAACCCGTTTACGACTTCCTTTGGAATAAATGGTATTTTGACGAGTTGTATGCCGCCACGGTGGTGGCCGGCACCCTGCTGGTAAGCCGGCTTTCCGCCTGGTTTGACGCCACGGTGATCGATGGTTTGGTCAACGCCGCCGCCAAAATCACGGTTTGGGGTTCGCGCCTGAGCGGCTGGCACGATAACCGCATCATCGATGGCGTGGTCAACGGCGTGGCGGCGATGGTGGGCTGGTTTGGCAGCACGCTGCGCGAGCTGCAAACCGGCAAGATCCAAACTTACATCCTGCTGGCGCTGGGCGCCGTGGTTTTGTTGTACGTTTTGCAACTGGCGTTTGCCTGAGTCCGGCACCCCGGCGGCACGGCCGGCAGCGGGCTGCCGCAATCTTCCGCGGGCATTGACACGCGTTCACGAGGGAGACATGATTCCAAACATTCTCAGTTGGATGATTTTTTTGCCGGTGATTGGCGCCGCCGTGGTGCTGGCCATCCCGCGCGGCGAAAAACAGCACGACCTGATACGATGGCTCGCCGCCGGCTTTACCGGCGTGCAAGTGCTGCTCGCCATCCTGCTGGTCCTGGGTTTCGACCGCACCACCTCCGGCATGCAGTTCGTCGAGAAGGCGCCCTGGATCACTTCCTACAACATTTGGTATTTCGTCGGCGTCGACGGCCTCTCGATCAGCATGGTGCTGCTCACCGCGCTGCTGTCCTTCCTCTGCATCTTTGCCTCCTGGGGCATCGACAAGGCGGTGAAGGGCTATTTCACCATGTTTCTCCTGCTCGATGCCGGCATGATGGGCGTGTTTTGCGCACTGGATTTCTTCCTCTTCTACATCTTCTGGGAAGTGATGCTGCTGCCGATGTACTTCCTGATTGGCATTTGGGGCGGCCCGCGGCGCGAATATGCCGCCATCAAGTTCTTCCTCTACACCCTGGCCGGCTCGGTGCTCATGCTGGTCGCCATGCTGGTGTTCTACTTCAACGTGAAGGATCCGGTCACTGGCGGTCATACCTTCAACATGCTGCACATGATGGATCAGGCCAATCATACCGGCCTGCTGCGCGATTTCGACGTCCGCCTGCTGCTCTATGCCGCACTCTTCATCGGCTTCGCCATCAAAGTCCCGGCGGTGCCGTTCCACACCTGGCTGCCCGATGCCCACGTCGAGGCACCCACCGCCATCAGCGTGATTCTGGCGGGCGTTCTGTTGAAGATGGGAACCTACGGCATGCTGCGCATCAGTTTCCCAATCCTGCCCGACGCCGTGAAATATCCCCCCTTCGCCTATGGCTTTGCCACCATCGCGGTGATCAGCATCGTTTATGGCGCGCTGTGCGCCATGTCGCAGAAAGACCTGAAGAAGCTGGTGGCCTATTCTTCCATCGGCCACATGGGTGTGGTCATGCTCGGCATGATCGGCCTGACGCCGCTGGGCGTCAATGGCGCGGTGCTGCAGATGTTCAACCACGGCACCGTCACCGCCATGCTCTTCCTCCTGGTGGGCGTGATCTACGACCGCGCTCACCACCGTGACATCGACGGCTTCGGCGGACTGGCGCAGACGATGCCGGTCTACACCGGCATCGTCACCATCGCCTTTTTTGCCAATCTCGGGCTGCCGGGTTTGTCGAGCTTCATCAGCGAAGCCTTCAGCTTCCTCGGCGCCTTCAGCTCCACCACCTTCAACCTGCGCGTGTACACCATCATTTCGGTGCTCGGCATCGTCTTCGTCGCGGGCTACATGTTGTGGACGCTGCAGCGCATGTTTCTGGGCAAGCTCAATCCCCAATATGCGGATCTGCCCGAAATCAACCGGCGCGAGCTGTTCACCCTGGTGCCGCTCGCCGTGATCGTGATCTTTCTCGGCGTCTATCCCGCACCCATGCTGGAATTGCTGGAAGTCTCGCTCAACAGTCTGGCGGCCACCGTGCGCGAAGCCGCGCCGATGTTGATGGGGATGAACTAGAGCTTCAACTCCCGGTCCTGCTCGTTTTACTCCTACTCTTACTCCTACTCCTACTCCTACTCAACTGCAACTCTGGGAGTAGGAGTAAGAGTAGGAGTAAGAGTATCAGAGTATCAGAGTATCAGAGTATCAGTATGAAATGGAGTAAGGGCAGGAGCGAGAGCCGGAACCTACGCATCTCCACAAGGATCGCCACCCAAACGAAAATAGGTTGCTCGATATGTCAGATTTCGTCGTGCGTTTGCAGGACAACCTCGCCAGCCTCGGTCATTTCCTGCCGGAGTTCGTGCTGATCGGCCTGCTGCTGGCTCTGATGGTTGTCGACATGTTTCTCAAGCGGGAACACACGCCCTGGCTGGGCCTGCTCACCCTCGCCGGCGGCCTGTTGTGCCTGCTCGTCCTGCTGCTGCAGCGCGATGACCCCGGCCGCGGCCTGTTCAACAACATGCTGGCGGTAGACCGCTTTGCCACGTTCTTCAAACTGATTTTTCTCGGCAGCATGATCATGACCGTGCTGCTTTCCTACTCCTCGCTGGAGCTGGCCGGCCGCAGCGTGGGCGAGTATTTCATTCTGATGACCGCCACCACGCTGGGCATGTTTTGGATGGCCTCCGCCACCAATCTGCTTACCATCTTCATTGCCATCGAAACCGTGAGCCTGAGCTCCTTCGCGCTGGCGACCTATTTGAAAACGGTCAAGCGCTCCAGCGAGGCCGGTCTGAAATATACCATCTATGGCGCGTTTTCCTCCGGATTGATGCTCTACGGTTTTTCGCTGATCTACGGCCTGACCGGCTCGCTCAACATCTATGAAATTTCTCACCAGCTCGCCACCAACCCACCCAATCCCCTCACTCTATTCGTCGCCTTTCTGCTGATTCTCGCGGGCTTCGGCTATAAAATTGCCTCGGTGCCATTTCACTTCTGGGCACCGGATGTCTATGAAGGCGCGCCCACCCCGATTACCGCCTTTCTCAGCGTGGGACCCAAGGCCGCGGGGTTTGCGTTGTTGATCCGCTTTGTCACTGTCGGTCTCTCCACCTCCGGCGCCGAGGGCTGGTCCGCGATTGCCGGTCTGAACTGGCAGCAGCTTCTGGCGGTGATCTCCGCCGCCACCATGACGCTCGGCAATCTTGTCGCCATCGTGCAAAACAACCTCAAGCGCCTGCTGGCCTACTCCAGCATTGCACATGCCGGCTACGCCCTGATGGGGGTGGTGTTGCTCACTCAAAGCGGGATCAATGCCACGCTGTTTTACCTGGTGGCCTATTATTTGATGAATCTCGGTGCGTTCCTGGTGGTGATTATTGTGCAGGAGTTGATCGGCAGTGAACGGCTGCAAGACTATCGCGGGCTGGGTTATCGCGCACCGGTGGTCGCGGCGTGCATGACCGTGTTCCTGTTCTCGCTCACCGGCCTGCCGGTCACCATCGGCTTCATCGGCAAATTCTATTTGCTGGCCGCAGTGCTGCAGGGCGATTCACAATTCTACTGGCTGGCAGTCGTCGCGATCATCAACACCGTCATCTCGCTGTATTACTATGCGCGCATTTTCAAGGCCATGTATTTGGAGGCACCGGCCGTCGCGGTGACAGAACGCCTGGCGGTTTCGTGGCCGGCGATTGCGCTGCTGGCGATTCTGGCCGTGCCGACGTTTGTGCTGGGCATTGCATTTGGGCCGCTTTACGAGCTCACCAAAGCTTCGGTGAAATTTTTCGCGGGCATTTGAGCCGGAGGGGAGAGATTGCCGGCGCGCGCACGGCATGCCGCCTCAAGATTCTCCCGCGCGCTTTCTGCCTGGCCGTGGCAGCGCGACCCGGCCGTCACCGGGACGGAGAGCGGAACACAAACGGGGGAGAGTGATTGCGGCAGCAGGTGCCGGTACGACCTGCCAAACCTCGGCAAAAGCCGTGTCGATTCATAAATTTTAACTTGCTTGCCTACCTTCGTTTCTTTAAGTTCGCCACACTTTTTTTATCCGCTTCAGAAGACAGCCGCGGTGCGCTGCTTTCTTCATGCTGTGCCGCCGCGCTGGTGCGAATTGCCGGCGGGTGAGCCGTTTGCAGACGTCACGCCGCTGTAATCCGCGAACTCGAGGAAACTTCATGCCTGGCATGCGTAAAGGACTTGCCCTTTTCCCCCTCCGCCGCCTTCCTCCCTCCCGTATCATGCTGTCGCTGGCATTTTATTCGGCACTGCTGGGCTTGTGGCTCATGCACGGTGGCCGGCGTGTTGCCCACGCTCCCGCGGCCGGCACGACTGATGCCGCCCGCGCCGGCGCGGTCTTGTCCAGCCTGCCACACTGGTCGTGGGGGCAGCGTTTCACCGGTACGCAAGCGGCCGCCACTTCGCGGCAGCAGCACAGCACGGCACCGCAAAAAAAGCAACCCAATCTCGTGGTGCCGGCGGGCTATCCCACGCTCGCAGAGCTGCAGGCGCGCTTTCAAGAATTGGTGCAGCGGTATCCGCAGCTCGCGCACCTCGACACCATCGGCCGCAGCAGCACCGGGCGGCATCCGATTCTCGCCATTCGACTGACAGCGCCGCGGCCGGGCATGAGTGACAAGCCCGCGTTTTTGATCAGTGCGCTGCATCATGCGCGCGAGCCGCTCGGAGTTTTCATTTGCCATGCTCTGATGAACCGGCTGCTGAGCAACTACGGCAGCAGCACCCGCCACACCCGCCTGCTGGACAGTCTGGAAATCTGGCTGGTGCCGATCGTCAATCCCGACGGCTATGAATATCTCATGACGAGCCGGCGCGAATATCCCTGGTGGCGCAAGAACCTGCGTGACAACAATGGCGACGGTTCCTTCGATCCGCTGAGCGACGGGGTTGACTTGAATCGGAATTATGGCTACAATTGGAGCGAAGGCGGTGAGGATGAGCCCGGCAGTTGGTTTTACCGCGGGCCCGAGCCGTTTTCCGAACCCGAGATCCGGGCGCTGCGGCAGCTCGCGCTGCACAAGCGCTTCGTCATGGGGATCTCCTATCACAGCTATGGCGAAGCGATTCTCTATCCCTGGGGCAACTATACGCCGCCACCGGATCAGCAACTGATTCTCGACATCGCGGAGAAATGCGCGGCACGCATCGAGCGGTTTTCCGGCCCGGGCTGCTACAGCATCCTGCCGCTGAACGGCCGCGCCGGCCAAAGTTCGGTGTGGATGTATGGCGCACTCGGCACGGTCGATTTCATTATCGAAACCGGCGAGGAGTATTTTCCCTCGCTCGCCGACGCTGATCGCATTGTCGAGCAAAACCTGCCCGGGGCCTTTTATCTGCTGGAACGGGCCCTGGGCGCCGGCATTTGCGGCCGGGTGGTGGATGATGAAACCGGCGAACCTGTGCCGGCTCGCATCCATGTCGCGGGTCTGGAAGCAGACCATGTGCAGCCGCGCCAGGCCAACGGCCGGGAGGGCTGGTTTCAACGCTTGTTGTTGCCCGGCACCTATGCCATTGAAGTCCGTGTGCCGGACTATGAGCCGGCGCGCTTTTTCAACGTGCTCGTCCGCGACCAGCACATGACTTCGTTGCATGTAGGATTGAAACGCATGAACGGCCGGACGTCCGGCAACAGTCACTAAACCGCGCACCAGGACAGGATCCCCCATTTGTCGCCGGGCATCCCTTGACGCGCGGACACAGACGCAATCGTGTTGTGAGGGCGGCTGAGCCGAAACCGGAGGAAGGACACATGAAGCAGTTTGTCAGCGGTTTATTGGTTGGCATGGTCATCAGCCTGGCTGCCATTGTTCTGGCCCAGGAGGGTTTCTTCAAGGGCAAGGTGGTGTTTGTCAAAGTGGCGCAGGAGAATTTGCGCAAGGCGCCGGGCGGGGAGGTGCTGGGATCGCTCAACCGTGGCGCACCCATGCAAATCCTGGCAGTGGAAGACAAATGGCTGCAGGTGGTGACTGCCGGCTACATTTGGAAAGAGTCGGTGACCGGCGATGAACGCCTCAGCCGCGGCGAACAGCCCTATCGTGCCGCCATGATCCTGGTGAAAACCGAGGCGGAGGCACTCGATCTGCTCAAACAAATTCAGGCCGGTGCGGATTTCCAAAAGCTGGCTGCGGCAAAGTCGATTGGCCCCAATGCCGCGCGCGGCGGCGATCTGGGCGATGCCTTCAAGGGCGAATTCACACCGGCATTTGAACAGGCGATTCTCGCGCTCAAAGTGGGCGAGGTCAGCCAGCCCATCAAAACCGATCAGGGCTACTGCCTGTTCAAACGCTTGAAGTAGAAGCAGCGTCGCGATCAACCCTGGCCCGGCCAGGGTTTTCTGTTTTGGTTGGAAGCACCCGGAAGCGCTGCGCCTTATCTTTTCATGCGAAAGGCAAAAACCGTGTTCACTCTCCCCGCGCGCCGCGTGCTGATCACGCTGCTGCTCTTTTTGCCACTGGTGTTGTATGACGTGCTGTTCGGCGGCGCGATCGCGGCATTGCTGCAAACCACCGGCTGGCAGGGTGTGGCACAGCGCATCAACAACGTGTACCAGCTCAGCTACGGCGTGCTGGTCGCTGCGGTTTTAGTGCTCGCCGCCTGGCGCTTCCACTGCCCGCGTGAAGCGCTGGCCGTCCTGGTGCTGTATGCCGGCATGGTGGAAGACACGCTGTTCTATCTGCTGATCAAACCGCTCAATCCGGTGATCTCGCTGCTCACGCTCGGCGCCGGGTACCGTGCGCCGGAGAGGATTCTACCGGAGGGCACGGCGAGCTGGCCGGGCTGGGTGGGCCGGATGTTCCTGGAAGCCTCCTGGTGGCTGTCACCTGCTCGGGTGTTTGTACTCAACCTGGTGGCTGTGCTGCTCGCCGCGGCGATTCTGGCGGGCAGGACGAAAGTGCGGCTGTCCAACAGTGAGAAGAAAAGTGCGTGCTGAAACAATACGAAAACGCCAAACGGGTATTGCTTTGTGTTCTTCCTGAATTTTGCATGCCGGCTTGCTGTTGCCTGGAAGAAATGGCATATTCACAAAGCGCCGACAGTTATTCCGTTCGAAGTCAAGCAAGACTTTTTACGAATGTCGCGCGGTCCTGATTTCGAAATGCGCCCGTTTGCCGAAGGCGTCACCGCTTCTCTCTCACGAAATGGCTTTTTCCGCGGGATTTCTTGCGTTCGTGGGCCGGTGTTTGTGTTCGATCCTGACACGGAGGGTTGAATCACTGTTGTGCAGCCTGAATTTTATATGCCGGCTTGCTGTTGCCCGGAAGAAATGGCTTGTGTGAAGTGCAGCCCTACTGGAGTCAACAGCTCGTTTGCCTGCAAAATTTTTTATGCACCGCCCCTTGGATTGTTGGGCATCGCGATCAAAGCGGCGTTTCTCGCGGAGGGGATCAATCTGGGTGCAAAATTCAGGTTCTTGGCGGCTCAAAAAAGCAGCCAGGATGAAAATGAACTTTCGCAACAGCGCCTTCAGGCACCGGCCCGGAAGGGTCTGCCACAAAAATATTTTCGTGGCATTTGCGGAGAAACCGCCGCCTTTCTTCCCCGCGAAAATACACCCCCACGAAAAAGCTTTTTTCCATGCGGCTTCCCTTTCATGGGCGAAGCCTTTTCCCGAAAGAGTTTTTCCGTGGGACGCCATTTTCGTGGGAGAGTTTTGGGAGTTTGCTCCCAACGCCCCTCCCCTGCTGTGCCGGCGGGGGGAAGCGGTTTGCTCCCCCGCGTAATACTTCTGTTACGTGTGGAAACTCAGCGCAGAGCACTCTTGTCTGCCGGCAGGCGGGAGGTCTGCGCGGTAGTTTTGTCGTAGTGCAGCAGCGGAAATACCCGGCTCGCTTGCCCGGCCCTGTCAGCATGAGGGGCAAGGCCGCGTGCAGGCTTGACTTTGTCCCGGCGAGCCGCGATCTTGACAGTGATACCGGCAGACAAAAGAATGCAGTGCCGCGGAGCCACCAGATGCGGGTGCAACGCGAGCCATCACTTTTGCCGTTATATCGCCGGGGGTTTTGCCGGCGACAACCCACGACCAGGCTGCCATGCAACGCATTCTGTATCTGATTCAAAAAGAGTTTCGCCAGATCTTTCGCGATCGCGCCATGCTGTTCATCATGTTCCTGGCGCCGCTGGTGCAGATGCTGGTCATCGGCTCGGCCATCACCGTCGATGTCAAGAACGTCCGGATCATTATTTATGATGCCGACAACAGCACCATCAGCCGGGAGTTGTGCCGCCGCTTCGCCAACAACCCCTTTTTCAAGCTGGTCGGCTATGTCGATGAGCCTGCGGGCATCCGCCATGCCCTGGACAACTGGCAGGCGCAAATGGGCCTTGCCATCCCCTCCGGCTTTGCGCGCGACCTTGAGCGCGGCTGGCGGCCGACGGTGCCGATCATGGTCGACGGCCTGGATGGCAACTCAGCCGGCATTGCCCTGGGCTACGCGCAGGGCATCCTGTCCTCCTTCACGCCCGAGCCGCGTGTTGCGGCCCTTCCCGCCGCGCCGGTGCTTGCCGAAACGCGCATGTGGTACAACCTCAATCTCGAAAGCAAGCATTACATGATTCCCGGCCTGATCGGCCTGCTCGTCACCGTGGTGACCATGTTTTTGACCTCGATGGGGCTGGTGCGCGAGAAGGAAATCGGCACGCTGGAACAATTGATGGTGACGCCCATCCGGCCGGCGGAATTGATCATCGGCAAAGTGATGCCGTTTTTGATCATTGGTTTTGTCGAGATCAACGTGATGCTGGGCACGGCTTTTCTTTATTTCAAGCTGCAACTGGCCGGCAGCTATCCGCTGCTGCTGGGCGTCTCGCTGGTTTATTTCATGACCAGCCTGGGGCTGGGCATGTTCATCTCGACACTGGCGGAGACACAGCAGCAGGCCATGTTCATTTCCTGGTTCTTCATGATCTTTCTGCTGCTGATGTCGGGTTTTTTGACGCCCATCGCCAACATGCCGCCGGCCTGGCAGCAGGCCACCTACCTCAATCCCATGCGCTATTACGTCAATCTCCTGCGCGAGATTTTTCTGAAAGCGACGCCGCTGGCCTTCCTGTGGAATGAGATTATCCCGCTGGCTGTCATCGGCGTGCTGATTCTCACTGCCAGCGCTCTAAAGTTCAAAAAGCGCGTGCGGTGAGGTCGTGCGCATGACAAAACGGGTGCCCACGACGCGCACCGGTTTCAGGCCCATGCGCGGCATTTTTTCCGGACCGATTCCCCACCGCCTGCCCGCGGTGAACGCCCTGTGAACTCTCCGACAGGGCGCGGTATGTCTCGAGTGCTTTTCCGAATTGACATGAAAAATCACCACGGGAGTGTCCCATGAAAGCAAAAGTAAATGGCGTGACCTTGGCATATGATGACCACGGCAAAGGCCTGCCGGTGGTTTTGCTGCACGGCTTTCCGCTGAATCGCAAGATTTGGGAGCCGCAGGTGCAGGCGCTGGCGCCATACTGCCGCGTCATCACGCCCGATTTGCGCGGCCATGGCGAAAGCGAGGCGCCGGCGGGCATCTACACCATGGCCACCATGGCTGCCGATGTTGCCGCATTGTTGCAATTCCTGCAATGCGGGCCGGCAGTGATCGCCGGCCATTCCATGGGGGGTTATATTCTGCTGACGCTCTACCGGCATCATCCGCAGGTGGTGAAGGGACTGGTGCTGGTGAGCACGCGCGCGGTGGCTGATGCCCCGCAGGGCCGCGTCAATCGCCAAGCCATGGCACGGCGCGCCGAGGAGGAGCAGAGCAGCCGCGTGGCAGTCGAGACGATGCTGCCCAACATGATGGCGCCGGCTTCGCTTGCCATACGGCCCAATCTGCGCCACGAACTGGAAGCCATGATGGCAGCCACTTCCGTCAACGGCATTATCGGCGCGCAACGCGGCATGGCAGAGCGGCCGGACAGCAGCGACCTCCTGCCGCGTATTTCCGTTCCCACTTTGATCATCGCCGGCACCGCCGATGCCCTCATTCCTTTCGCCGAATCGCAGCGCATGGCGCAGATGATCCCCGGCGCCGAGCTGCACCTTCTGGCAGATGCCGGTCATCTCCCCAGTCTGGAAAAGCCGGAGGAATTCACCGCCGTGCTGCAAGCCTGGTTGCAGAAAATTCAATAGCCGTTGCTTTTCCCCCGGCAGGCAGCCGTTTGCGGTTGTTCTCCAGCAATGCAGAGTCCGGCGTGTTGCGTGCAACGCTGCAAACTTGTGCTGAAATGACAAGACCCGTTTTTGCGCAGTCGCGTCGGCATTGGCATGACGGTGATGCTTTTGCATTTTCATTCTTTCTGCGACTTCGTGTTTGGCCGGTCGACCATTCCGCGGGCTGCAGTCCGGGGAAATACCGGGCGGGAGCAGGCGGCTATGCAGCAGCGATTGGCAGGCAAACCGCGGGGGAGGGTTGACGCATACTTCCCAACGTGGGCAGGCCACAACCAAAAAGAAAATTTCCGGCGCAGAGAAGAACCCAACTGTTAAAATTGCGGCGGCAGGGCGCGAGCTTTGAAAAAGCGATCCCCCCGCAATGGCATTTTTCCTCTTTTTTGCTTGCCCCGCAGCAGGGCCGGCCGCTGTGTCCGCGAGGCAGATGTGGCCGGTCTGCTTTTGCGCGGCATCATGGCGGCCGCGAATCTCCACCACCACGCGAGGATGCCCATGAAAATCTCCCTGCTGTACAACACCGTTTTGCTGTTTGGCCCGCCCGGCTCCGGCAAGGGCACCTGGGGTAAAATACTGGGCATGATGCCGGGTTTCTATCATCTCTCCACCGGTGAAATGTTTCGGCGCATGGATATTGAAAGTGAACTTGGCCAACGGGTGATGGCGTACATGCGCCAGGGCGACCTGGTGCCCGACCAGATCGTTTTCAATCTGTGGACCCAGCACATGCAGAATGCCGCCCTCATCGGCACATTCAAACCCCAGAAGGACATTTTGGTTCTGGATGGTTTCCCCCGCACGCAGTCGCAAGCTGAAACGCTGAAAACGGTGGCGCACATCAAGGCGATCGTGCTGCTGCATTGTGCGGATCCCGAAATTCTGGTGGCGCGGCTGCATCGCCGTGCCGTGCAGGAGAACCGCACAGACGATGCCAGTGAGC